>JAKVCP010000021.1:43082-47687 GCA_022448925.1 Paracoccaceae bacterium | reverse complement strand
AACTTTCTGCTCTTCCTTGACCTTCCAGTTGATGAATTCTTCGACATCGGGGTGGTCGGCATCGCAGATTACCATCTTGGCGGCGCGGCGCGTCGTGCCGCCCGATTTGATTGCGCCGGCAGCCCGGTCACCGATTTTCAAAAAGCCCATCAAGCCCGAGGACTTCCCGCCGCCCGAAAGTGCCTCACCCTCACCGCGCAGCGAGCTGAAGTTCGTGCCAGTGCCCGATCCGTACTTGAAAAGGCGCGCCTCACGCACCCACAGGTCCATGATGCCGCCTTCATTCACCAGATCATCGCTTACCGACTGGATAAAGCAGGCGTGCGGTTGCGGATGTTCGTAGGCAGATTTGGATTTCGTCAGCTTTCCCGTCTTGTAATCCACATAGTGGTGACCCTGACCCGGACCGTCGATCCCATAGGCCCAGTGCAGGCCTGTGTTGAACCACTGTGGAGAGTTCGGTGCAGCGCGCTGGGTCGCCAACATATACCGCATTTCGTCAAAATAGGCGCGGGCATCGTCTTCGGTCGAGAAGTATCCGCCCTTCCAGCCCCAGTAGGCCCAGGCCCCGGCCAAACGGTCAAACACCTGCTTGGAAGAGATTTCACCGATCTTCTGAGTGGTGCTGTCTGCAGGGACCGAACGCCACAAAAACTCAGGCACATCCTTTTCGCGCACCTTTTTCAGCTCAACCGGCACACCTGCCTTGCGAAAGTATTTTTGTGCGATCACATCACTGGCAACCTGGCTCCAGCTGTCAGGCACTTCGACACCGTCCAATTTGAAAACTGTCGTTCCGTCGGGATTCCGAATCTCTGAGGTGGTCTGGACAAAGGTGATCCCCTCGTAAGCATCCCTGCCTGCGGTCGTGAATTTTCTTTCGATTTTCATTGTTGTGCGCCCCGTGTGCCCGTCTACCCTGATATCGTGCTCTTCGCCTCGAAGAGCCCTTTGATTTGACCAAGAGACGTCGGCGCCACATCTGCATTAACAGGTGCACAAACAAGTTACCGATGGCGTGTGGTGCGGAAACGTCCCTTCGCCGGCGAAACCACTATATGTTGTGTGTTCATCCGCCGACCTGCACAAATTGCCGGGAAATGGCCTATGCCGTCAACGGTTTTTTTGATCGTTTTCGCATATATTTTGTGTTGACGACAAAAGCATCCACAATCCCTATGCAGTAAAGCCGATTCACGACAGCGCAGCGTTGGCGGGACAAGCCCTCTGCCAAAATGAAAAATCCCTTTATCCGGCTTAGTTATCCACAGGACGTAAAGCACTGTCTGAGCGGGTCAGAAAGTCGCAGCCCTGGCCCACCAGACTTCATCGCACGACAGTTGGTGCACAGGTGCCACGCGTGCACTGTCTGCTTAATGCATGTTTTTTGTGCAGGAACACGGCAATTTTCCGTGAGATACCGCGGAAAACCTAGGCGGAGCCGCAGAAGAGACCCCGCGAATCTGCGCATCAAAGCGCCAGAGCAGGTCTCTGCGCTCATCACGATGCCCGTCGCGACGGCAATCGCGTGATCATTCTGATGCGACCGCCATGTACATCGGGCCGCCCCGCCATCGCGGAAATCCAAAGGCATTTGCCATAACCACATCAATATCTTGTGGGCTGGCTGCGACTCCCTCAGACAGGATCGCGGCCCCCTCAGACTGCATTGCGCCAATGATCCGGGCCATGATTGCGTCGGCGGCAAACGCCCGGCGCCTGATCCCTTTGCGGCGCGACTCAGCCAGAATCATCGCCTCAACCTCGGGATCGGGCTGCGCCTCTCCCTGATCATCATACAGGTAGTATCCCCTGCCCGTCTTGCGACCGAACCTGCCCTGTTCGCAAAGCATGTCACCAATCGCCACGTAACGCTGTGCCGGATCCCGTGTGGCAGCCAGCCGTTTCCGCATCGACCACGAAATATCAAGCCCTGCCAAGTCCTGCATCTGAAACACCCCCACGGGCAAGCCGAACCCAACCATCGCCTTGTCGATTTCCCATGGCAACGCCCCGTCCTCTAACATGTGGTCCGCTTCTCTCCGATAGGCCGACATCATGCGATTTGCGATAAATCCGTCGCAGACACCCGCGAGCACAGGGATCTTTCCCAAGCTGCGCGCGAACTGAACTCCGGTAGCCAGAGCCTCATCGGAGACAGCATCCGGGACCACGATTTCAAGCAGTTTCATGATGTGGGCCGGGGCAAAGAAATGCAGACCAATAACGCGGTCAGACCCGTCGATGGCCCGGGCAATCTGGTTCACGTCAAGGTAAGAGGTATTGGAGGCCAGAATGGCATCAGGTCTTGCATGTGTTTCAAGACGCCTGAGCACATCGAGCTTGACGGCTAGGTCTTCGTAGACGGCCTCGATCACCAAATCCGCCGCCGCTAGATCGGCGTATGAGGTTGCAACAGCAAAAAGATCCTGCAGTTGATCATATCGTTCAGGGCTGATCACACTGCGGGACAGGCTGCCTTTCAGAATGTTGACAACACGCGCAGCCCCCGACTTGGCAGCCAGATGATCACGTTCGATCATCGTGACGCCATATCCGGCCAGCAGGCAAGAGGCTGCGATCCCCGCCCCCATTGTTCCGCCACCGATCACAGCGACATGAGTGATACCGCGCGTAGCAATTCCTTTGGTCCGCGCGTTTTTGGTCGCGGCACGCTCGGCAAAGAACAGGTACCGCAGAGCGCGTGACTGTGGATCCGATTGCAATGTCACAAACGCCGCACGCTCGGCAGCCAAGGCTTGATCCGCAGGTATGGACAGCGCAAGTCGCACGGACTGGACAGCCTGATGTGGCGCTATCTGACCGCGTGCACGCGCCACGATCTTGGCAGCCACACGATCAAATTCATATTCATTTTCAGAGGTTTGAGGCGCTCTCTTGATCAAGGGATCAGGCTTGGTTACGCCCGCCGCATGGCGCGCCAAGTCGAGGGCCGCCTCAAGAACATCCGCCTCTGCGATTGCATCGATCAAGCCGATTTTCTTCGCCTCGAACGCCGAGACCGGCTTGCCGGTGCCAATCATCTCAAGGGCACGTTCCGGAGGGATCAGCCGCGGCAAGCGCACCGTGCCTCCGGCGCCCGGAATTAAGCCAAGCGTAACCTCGGGCAGACCCAGGCGGGTTGCGGCTGCGGCAATTCGATGACTGCACACCAAGGCCGTCTCAAGCCCTCCGCCAAGCACCGTGCCGTGCAGCGCGGCCACCCATGGTTTTGACGCAGCTTCGATCCGCGTCAAAAGATCTGGCAAATTCGGTGCGACAGCAGGTTTGCCAAACTCCGTAATATCTGCGCCGGCAATAAATGTCCGCCCGGCGCAGGCCAGAACAACGGCTTTCACCTCAGGGTCCCGCTCTGTGGCATCAAGAGCCTCTGCCAAGCCCTGCCTGACCGCCTGACTGGTCGCGTTTACCGGCGGATTACATATCGTCACCACGGCGATGTCACCGTGCTGGGTAACACTGACAACCACTGCGTTCTCCCGCTCCGGGGTCAGGCCTGCAAACCTCTCTTTATTGAAAAGCCTGAAGACCCGTCTGGCCACGCCCCAGGATCAGCGCATGTACATCATGCGTGCCCTCATAGGTGTTCACCGCCTCAAGGTTCATCACGTGCTGGATGACGCCATATTCGTCAGAGACCCCATTGCCACCGTGCATGTCGCGGGCATCGCGGGCGATCGCCAGAGCCTTGCCACAGTTGTTGCGTTTCATCAGGCTGATAAGCTCGGCCGAAGCACTGTGATCATCCAGCATCCGCCCCAACCGCAAAGACCCCAGCAATCCCAGTGAAATTTCAGTTTGCATATCCGCAAGCTTTTTCTGCACCAGTTGCGTCGCCGCCAAGGGTTTGCCGAACTGCTTGCGGTCCAGGGTATAGGACCTTGCCGCATGCCAGCAGGCTTCCGCTGCCCCCATCGCGCCCCAGCTGATGCCATAGCGCGCCCGGTTCAGACACCCGAACGGACCCGCCAAGCCTTGTGCATTTGGCAACAGGTTTGCGTCAGGCACGAAAACCTCGTCCATTTGAATCATGCCCGTGATTGACGCCCGTAACGAAAACTTGCCCTCAATCTTGGGTGCATTCAGCCCCGCCATGCCCTTTTCGAGAATGAAACCGCGGATCTTGCCATCATGGGCATCCGACTTTGCCCAGATCACGAACACATCCGCAATGGGGCTGTTGGTGATCCAGTTCTTGGCACCCGAGACCTGAAAACCGCCATCAACCTTTTTGGCGCGCGTCACCATCCCCCCAGGGTCCGAGCCATGATCGGGCTCTGTCAGGCCGAAACATCCAACCCATTCTCCCGTGGCCAGTTTCGGCAGGTATTTCTGTCTTTGCGCTTCGCTGCCGTAAGCATAGATCGGGTGCATCACAAGGGAACTTTGGACCGACATGGCCGACCGGTAGCCGCTGTCAACGCGCTCCACCTCGCGTGCGACAAGTCCGTAACTGACGTAATTGGCACCGACGCAGCCGTAGGCTTCGGGCAGAGTTGCGCCCAAAAGTCCCAGCGCCCCCATTTCGGTCATGATGTCTCGGTGAAAGATCTCTTTGCGGTTTCCCTCAAGAGCGCGAGGCTT
>JAKVCP010000021.1:29531-43072 GCA_022448925.1 Paracoccaceae bacterium | reverse complement strand
TTCAGCTTGTCCTGGCAGTAGGCGTTCGCCGTGTCGCGGATCATGCGCTCTTCGTCGGTCAACAGAGCGTCAAGCAAAAAGGGGTCTTCCCACTGCAAAGACGCCGGTTTGGCGCGTGACATCTCGGGGGTGGGAACGTGGCGGTCGGAGTCGCTCAGAGGAATCATATCGGGCTTTCCTTTGGACATCAGTTGCCGGGATAGAACATCTCTGGGCGCATAAACACAATACTCATAATCTTCAAGCTTGAAATATTTAAGCATCAATGTACTGTGGGTGACAAGACGGGGAGTCATGACGTCCCGGCCCATCTCTATGAAAGGGAGAACACCTTGCGCATCGCTTGCTTGGGCGGAGGCCCCGCTGGTCTATACTTTGCGATCTCGATGAAGCTGCGCGATCCTGCGCATGACATCGTGGTGATCGAGCGCAACCGCGCCAGTGATACCTTTGGCTGGGGTGTGGTCCTGTCGGACGACGCGTTGGAGACCCTGAACAAAAATGACCCTGAAAGTGCGCAGGCGATCCGGGATCACTTTGCCTATTGGGATGACATTGCGGTCATTCATGACGGCGTGCGCACCGTTTCCGGCGGGCATGGCTTTGCCGGAATTGGACGCAGGCAAATGCTTGTTCTTTTGCAGGAAAGAGCGCGTGAACTGAAGATTGAGCTACAATTCGAAACAGAATTTGGTGCCGCAACCGACTATAGCAGCGACTACGATATCGTTGTTGCCTGCGATGGCCTCAACTCGCGCAGCCGGTCTGAGCTGGCCGAGGTCTTTCAGCCCGACATTGATGTTCGCGAATGTCAGTTTGTCTGGTTGGGGACGCATCAAAAATTCGATGATGCCTTCACCTTCATCTTCGAAAAGACGCAGCACGGCTGGATCTGGGCGCATGTTTACCAGTTCGACGAAAATACTGCGACCTTCATCGTGGAATGCCAGCAGGACACCTGGGACAACTTCGGCTTCAAGGACATGTCCAAAGAAGACATCGTTGAGACCTGTAGAAAGGTCTTTGAACGCCATTTGGGCGGTCATGATCTGATTTCGAATGCTGCCCATCTCAGGGGATCGGCGGTCTGGATGAAATTCCCCCGGGTGATCTGTGGCACGTGGTACCACGACAACATCGTGCTGATGGGGGACGCTGCCGCAACCGGGCATTTTTCGATTGGATCAGGAACGCGCCTGGCGTTTGACAGCGCTATTGCCCTTGCCGACTTGCTGCACAGCGAACCAACGATCGACGCGGCCTTTGAGCGCTATCAACAGGAACGTCGGGTTGAGGTGCTGCGCCTTCAGTCGGCAGCACGCAATTCACTGGAATGGTTTGAGCAGGTAGAGCGCTACCTCGATCTTGACCCGGTCCAGTTCACCTATTCGCTTTTGACGCGCAGCCAGAGGATCAGCCATGAAAACCTTCGGCTGCGAGATTCTGAATGGCTGGAAAGCGCCGAAAAGTGGTTTCAGCTGCAAGCCGGCGCCCCAGAGACGGCCCCAGTGCGCGCGCCCATGTTTGCGCCGTTGAAACTGCGTGAGATGGCCTTGAAAAACCGCATCGTCGTGTCGCCCATGGCCCAGTACAAGGCCGTTGAGGGCACGCCGACCGATTGGCATCTTGTCCACTACGGTGAACGGGCCAAGGGGGGCGCGGGGCTGGTGTTCACCGAAATGACCTGTGTCTCGGAAACAGGACGCATCACGCCTGGCTGCCCCGGTCTTTACACGCCAGCGCATGAAGCGGCCTGGTCCCGCGTGGTGTCATTCGTTCACACGCAGACCGAGGCCAAGATATGCTGCCAGATCGGTCACTCGGGGCGCAAAGGGTCGACAAACCTCGGTTGGGACGGCATGGACAAGCCGCTTGCAGATGGAAACTGGGATCTGGTTTCGGCCTCAGCTCTGGCCTGGTCGCCCGAAAATGCGGTCCCGCGTGAAGCGACACAGGCAGACCTGGATGAGATAATGGCGCAGTTCGTGGCCTCGGCAGAGATGGCCGAGCGGGCCGGGTTTGACATGATCGAACTGCACGCTGCGCACGGCTATCTTCTTTCATCCTTCATCTCGCCAGTGTCGAACATACGCGCGGATCAGTATGGCGGGTCCCTGCAAAACCGTTTGCGCTATCCGCTCGCGGTCTTTGCCGCTATGCGCGCTGTCTGGCCCGCGCACAAGCCAATGTCGGTGCGCATCTCTGCCACCGACTGGATCGGAACCGACGGTGTTACGCCACATGACGCCGTTGAGATTGCCAAGGCCTTTGCGGCGGCTGGCACGGATATCATTGATGTGTCAGCCGGCCAGACGTCGGTCGCGGCACGGCCTGTCTATGGCCGTATGTTTCAGACACCCTTCTCTGACCGGATCCGAAACGAGGCAGGCGTCGCCACCATGGCAGTTGGCAACATCTATGAAGCCGATCACGCCAATTCGATCCTTGTGGCTGGACGCGCAGATCTGGTGGCCATTGGGCGGCCGCACCTGGCCGATCCCTACTGGACATTGCATGAAGGGGCGAAGATCGGCGACCGGCAGGCGCACTGGCCCCGCCCCTACGAGGCAGGCCGGGATCAGGCCTGGCGCCTGGCCGACCGAGATGCAGAGGCGATCCGGGTATGAGGCGTGTTCTGATCACGGGGGGCGGCACGGGAATTGGACGCGCGATTGCGCTGGCCTTCGACAGCGCGGGAGATGCGGTCACAATCACCGGGCGGCGCATGGACCCGTTGCGAGAAACAGCGGGACTGGGGCGGAATATCCAGACCCGCACCGCCGATATTGGCCATGAAACCGATGTCGAGGCGCTGTTCGACCAGCCCTTCGACGTGGTCATCGCCAATGCGGGCATGGGGGTTGCGGGAAAGCTGCGCGACACCTCTCTTGAGGATTTCAACGCCATGTTGTCGGTCAACCTGACGGGCGTTTTTCTGACTTTCCGCGCGGCGCTTGGCGGCATGGGTCAAGGGGGGCGGCTGATCGCCATCGCCTCGACCGCGTCGCTTCAGGGCGGGGCGACCATCGCAGGCTATGCCGCGTCGAAACATGGCGTCTTGGGGCTGGTGCGCTCTGTTGCACAAGAGGTTGCAAAGACCGGGATCACCTGCAACGCCATCTGCCCGGGCTTTGTTGACACCGAGATGGCAGAAACCGCGATCGCCGGGCTGATGAAGCGCTTCGATGTGGACCGCGCGCGCGCCACCGCCATGGTCGTTTCCGGCAACCCCATGAGACGGCTGATCGACCCGGTCGAGGTGGCGGACGCGGCGCTGTACCTCGCGTCGCCCGGGGCGCGGTCGGTCAATGGTCACGCGCTGAGCGTTTCGGGGGGTGAGATTTGACCACGCGGCACAAACTTCAGACCCAGCCCTTGTCAAAAGAACGGCTGCGGCTTTGGCTCAAGCTTTTGAAGGCATCAAGCCTGATCGAAGACGAGGTCCGCCGCCGCCTGCGCGCCGAGTGCAACTGGACCCTACCCCGCTTTGACGTGATGTCAGCGCTGGCACGAAGCCCCGATGGCCTGAAAATGAGTGAAATTTCCAGACTGTTGCGCGTCTCCAATGGCAATGTGACCGGCATTGTCGACACGCTGACAGACGAAGGTCTTGCACTTCGCGTTGCCGTCCCCGGCGATCGTCGGGCCAATCGCGTGCAATTGACCAGCAAGGGCCAGGCATTGTTTGCAGACCATGCAAGCGCCCATGAAGGCTGGATCAACGAAATCCTTGGGGATCTTGGCCCCGACGACATCGATGGCATGATCCGCCGCCTCGAGCACTTGAACACATTCCTGGAGGGGTAAGACCTGATGCGCACCAATGTGTCCCACTTTAACTGCGTCATCAACGAGGGCATCGCCACAGTGTCGCTTGACCGGCCAGAACGCAAGAATCCGCTGACCTTTGACAGCTATGCCGAACTGCGCGACTGGTTCCGGGATCTGCACTATGACGACGAGGTCAGGGCCGTGGTCTTTGCACCCAACGGCGGTCATTTCAGCTCTGGTGGTGATGTGCACGACATCATCGGACCATTGACCGAAATGACTATGAAAGAGCTGCTTGCTTTTACCCGCATGACCGGAGATCTGGTCAAGGCCATGATTTCTTGCGGCACCCCGATCATCGCGGCGGTAGATGGTGTGTGCGCCGGCGCCGGCGCCATTATTGCCATGGCGTCGGACCTGCGGATCGCGACACCCGCCGCCAAGACTGCTTTCCTCTTCAACCGGGTCGGGCTGGCAGGCTGTGACATGGGGGCCTGCGCAATCCTGCCAAGGATCATCGGTCAGGGACGTGCGGCGGAATTGCTGTACCTCGGCCGATCGATGAGCGCTGAAGAAGGCCTCAATTGGGGATTCTTCAATCAGCTCGTCAAGCCAGAGGCCCTGCAGGATACCGCCCATGGGGTGGCACGGCGTATCGCTGACGGGCCTGGGTTTGCCAATATGATGACCAAGACGATGTTGGCGCAAGAGTGGTCCATGTCGCTCGAACAGGCAATCGAGGCCGAGGCGCAGGCGCAGGCAATCTGCATGCAGGGGCAAGATTTCCGCCGTGCCTTTGATGCTTTTGTTGCGAAGAAAAAACCAGTTTTTGAGGGCGATTGATGGCTGACACAAGTTTCCTGACCTGGCCCTTTTTCGAAGACCGGCATCGCACTTTGGCAGCCGAGCTTGCAGCATGGTCGTCAAGCAATCTGCAAGACATCGATCACAGTGACACGGATGCTGCCTGCCGAACCCTTGTCGGACGGTTGGGCGCGTCGGGCTTTGCCAGATATTCGGGTTCTGAAACCGGCCAACTTGATGTGCGCGCCCTGTGCCTGATCCGCGAGACCTTGGCCAGGCATGACGGTCTGGCCGATTTTGCCTTTGCGATGCAGGGTTTGGGAACCGGGGCGATTTCTCTTTTCGGGACCCAAGCGCAAAAGGCACAGTGGTTGCCCAGGACCCGATCCGGCAAAGCGATTTCAGCCTTTGCTCTGACGGAACCCGGATCGGGATCTGACGTCGCCAACACATCGATGACCGCGGTTCCGGACGCGGACAGCTATGTGCTGAACGGCGAAAAGACCTGGATATCAAACGGCGGAATCGCAGACCTTTACACGGTCTTTGCCAGAACCGGCGAGGCGCCCGGCGCCAGGGGACTAAGCGCATTTGTGGTCACCCCCGACACGACAGGCTTCGACGTCGTAGAGCGGCTACACACGATCGCACCGCATCCGCTGGCCCGGCTCAGACTGACCAACTGCCGGGTTCCGGCCAGTGCGATGATTGGCACAGGCGGCCAGGGCTTCAAGATAGCGATGTCCGTCCTCGATGTGTTTCGATCCACGGTGGCTGCCGCGGCCCTTGGCTTTGCCCGCCGGGCTCTGGACGAAGCCGTGTTGCGGACCAAAACCCGTTACGTGCAAGGGCAACCGCTGTGTGACCTTCAGATGGTACAGGGCCATATCGCCGACATGGCGCTGGACATCGATGCCGCCGCCCTGCTGATCTATCGCGCGGCATGGGCCAAGGACACCGGTGCACCACGCGTCACCCGAGAAGCCGCCATGGCCAAGCTTTTTGCAACCGAACGGGCGCAAGTGATCATTGATAAAGCGGTACAATTGCACGGCGGAGACGGCGTCAGATCAGGCGAGACAGTCGAAACGCTTTATCGTGAAATCAGAGCTCTGCGCATATATGAGGGCGCAAGTGACGTGCAACGTGTGGTCATTGCACGTCAGGCCCTGGCACCTGACAACGGAGGCCACTGACATGCTTACCCCCTCGGCCCATTCTGACACCTTTGCACGGGACAACCTGCCGCCCTTCGCCGACTGGCCCGATTTGCTGCTTGACGGCTTTGACTACCCAGCCCGGCTGAACGCAGCCTTTGAACTGACTGATGCCATGGTCGCCAAGGGCTTTGGCGACCATACAGCCCTGATCGGCAACGGGCGCCGTCGGACCTACAAGGAACTGACAGATTGGACCAACCGGCTGGCCCATGCATTGGTCGAAGATCTTGACGTTCAGCCTGGAAACCGCGTTCTGATCCGGTCGTCCAACAACCCGGCGATGGTTGCATGCTGGCTGGCAGCGACAAAGGCCGGGGCTGTCGTGATCAACACCATGCCCATGCTGCGTGCCGGCGAATTGGCAAAATACGTTGAAACCGCCCAGATCACGCATGCTTTGTGTGACACCCGCCTTATGGATGAAATGATCGCCTGCGCCAAGTCGAACGACCTGCTGCAATATGTTGTCGGCTTTGATGGCACCTCGAACCACGACGCAGAACTGGATCGCCTCGCGCTTGAAAAGCCTGTGCGCTTCTCATCGGTTGCCACGGCACAGGATGATGTTGCGCTGATCGGCTTTACCTCGGGGTCGACCGGCCAGCCCAAGGCGACGATGCACTTCCACCGAGATCTACTGATCATTGCCGACAGTTACGCCAAAGACGTGCTGGACGTTCAGGATGACGACGTGTTTGTCGGCTCTCCGCCGTTGGCCTTTACGTTTGGCCTGGGTGGACTGGCGATCTTTCCTTTGCGCAACGGCGCCGCCGCAACGCTTTTGGAAAATGCAACGCCTCCGAATATGGTCGAGATTATCGAAAAGTATAAGGCAACCGTCTGCTTTACCGCCCCAACGGCCTACCGCGCAATGATGCGGGCGATGGATGAAGGCGCGGACCTGTCCTCGTTGCGGGCCGCGGTATCAGCCGGGGAAACCCTGCCAGGCCCCGTTTACGACGAGTGGAAAGCCAAGACCGGCAAACCCATGCTGGATGGCATCGGCGCAACAGAAATGCTGCATATCTTTATTTCGAACCGCTTTGAGGATCACCGCCCGGCCTGCACCGGAAAACCCGTCGCAGGCTACGAGGCGAAGGTGGTTGGCCCGGATGGAGAGGATTTGCCACCGGGCGAAATCGGTCGCCTTGCGGTACGTGGGCCGACGGGATGCCGCTACCTGCATGGGACCCGTCAGGACGACTATGTACAGAATGGGTGGAATATATCCGGGGACGCCTTCATCATGGACGATCGCGGCTATTTTCATTTCGCCGCACGAAACGACGACATGATCGTGTCATCGGGCTACAATATCGCCGGCCCAGAGGTCGAGGCCGCGCTGTTGGCCCATGACGCGGTGGCAGAATGTGCCGTGATCGGCCTGCCCGATCCACAGCGTGGATCCATTGTCGAGGCGCATGTGGTTCTCAGCGGCGATGCCGTACCATCCGAAGCGATGATCAAAGATCTGCAAGACCACGTAAAGGCGATCATCGCCCCTTACAAGTATCCGCGCTCTGTGGTGTTTGCCACAGCCTTGCCCAAAACCGAAAGTGGCAAGATCCAGCGCTTTAGACTGCGGAGTGAGTCATGACATCCGATGCCCGGGGCACATCGCACACAGCGGGTGCCAAAATGCACTTTCACGACGCAATGTCCTACTCAGACTACCTGTCCCTCGACAGCATTCTGGATCAACAGCATCCCCGCAGCACCGCGCATGATGAAATGTTGTTCATCATTCAACATCAGACAAGCGAATTGTGGATGAAGCTTGCCATCCACGAAATGACAGCCGCCCGCACCGCGCTACAGGTCGGTGACACAGCCCATATGTTCAAGATGCTGGCGCGTGTCAGCCGCATTTTCGAACAGCTCAACACCGCCTGGGATATCCTGCGCACCATGACACCGGCAGATTACACCACATTCCGCGATGCACTGGGGCAGTCATCGGGCTTTCAATCATATCAGTACCGCATGATCGAATACCTGCTTGGCAACCGAAATCCAAGCATGCTGCACCCGCATGAACATGTGCCCGATCGCCACAAGCTGCTGTCGGACGAACTGGCGCGGCCCAGCTTCTATGATGAGGTCATTCGCCTGCTTTTCCGCACCCTCGAAGGCCATGAAGACAATGTTCCGGAGCCCCAGCTTCGCAGTCCCCACAGCGCCGTTCCAGCCGTGCAGGCCAAGTGGAAAGAAGTCTATGAAGACATCAACGCCCATTGGACGCTTTACGAATTGGCCGAAAAGCTGATGGATCTCGAAGATTACTTCCGCCGCTGGCGGTTTAACCATGTGACCACTGTAGAGCGGGTCATCGGGTTCAAACGCGGCACAGGCGGCACCTCTGGTGTGCATTACCTTCGGCACATGTTAAGCGTCGAACTGTTTCCCGAACTTTGGAACCTACGCGGAGAATTGTGATCATGACGCTGCCCAAGAAGCACCTGTTTGATCTGCCCGAAGGCGTGATTTACCTGGATGGCAATTCGCTTGGCCCCTTGCCAAAAGGGGCAGTTGACAGCGCCAGCCGGGTTATTGCTGACGAATGGGGCACAGAGCTCATACGCGCATGGAACACCGCGGACTGGATGACCCTGCCCAGCCGTTTGGGCGATCTTATCGCCCCACTTATCGGTGCGCCAAAGGGCTCGGTCGCGACAGGTGACACGCTGTCGATCAAGGTGTACCAGGCACTGGCATCCGCTCTCAAAAGGGTTCCCGATCGCCGCGTGATCCTGTCGGACAGCGGCAACTTTCCATCCGACCTTTACATGGCGCAGGGGCTGATCAGGACCCTGGATCAAGCGTATGAACTGCGCACCCCTGCCCCCGAAGACGTGCTAGAGGCCATCACCGACGAGGTCGCGGTCGTGATGATCACTCAGGTCGACTATCGCTCGGGGGGCATGCATGACATGACCGCCATCACTGAAAAAGCGCAGTCTGTGGGCGCTGTGATGATCTGGGATCTTGCGCATAGTGCCGGGGCTGTTCCCGTTGACATGCTCGGCTGCAATGCCGAATTCGCTGTGGGGTGCACCTACAAGTATCTCAACGGAGGCCCCGGCGCACCGGCCTTCATCTACGCCCGGCCCGATATCATCGCCGACGTCGAGCCCGCGCTTGCGGGTTGGCTGGGGCATGACGCACCTTTCGCGATGGACCCCGAGTATCGACCCGCCATGTCGATTGAACGCCTGCGCGTCGGAACACCGCCAATCCTGCAGTTGGCCGTTCTTGAACAGGCCCTCACAGCGTGGGAGGGCGTGTCGATGGCAGAGCTGCGCGCCGCCTCGATCCACCTGTCCGAGACATTCATTCGCGAGGTCGAGGCCCGCTGCCCTGACCTGGTGCTTGCCTCTCCACGACACCCCGCGCAACGCGGATCACAGGTCTCGTTCGCGTTTGAGCATGGCTATCCGGCCATGCAGGCCCTGATCGATCACGGCGTCATCGGTGACTTCCGCGCGCCCGATATCATGCGCTTTGGGTTTACCCCGCTCTATTTAGATGACGCCGATGTCCTCCGCGCCTGTGAAATCATGGAGATGATTTTTCAAGAGGCCCTGTGGCGCGACCCAAAATATCAGGTCAGGTCGCGCGTGACCTGACACAGGAAGGGATAGGATGATCTGTTTGTGCGCGCGCCCCCGCAGCCCGCTTGCGCCAGCCGAGGATCTGGCCGGTTCTGTTGCTTTGCGCACCGGTCGTTTCAAAGCCCCTGCGGTCATGTGCACCCAAGAGCCGTTGGTAGCGCATTCGCCATTCAAAAGCGCCAGGGCTGCCGCGCGCACCAGGTTGGATCCGCATGAGGTCGTCAGGCGCAAGCGCATTCATGCCGCCCAGATACGCCTGGCATAAAGGTCACCGATGTCCTTCACGTTTCAGCAAAAGATCCTGTTCAAACACTGCGATCCAGCGGGCATTGTGTTCTATCCGCGCTATTTCGAGATCATCAATGACGCAGTCGAAACCCTGTTCGATCAGGTGTTCCACTGGCCCTTCGAAAAGCTGCACCAGCAAGGCAGCGTTCCGACCGTGTCATTCAACATAACCTTTATCGCTCCCAGTCGGCATGGTGATACCCTTGAACTGGCCATCAGGATCCTGCGCGTTGGCGGTGCCAGTATGACACTGGACATCACCGCCCGGGCGGGCTCTGAAACACGGTTCACCGCTGAACAGGTCCTGGTACATACCGATCGCGCGGGCCGCCCGCGGCCTTGGTCGGCCGAGCTGCGGCACATTGCAAACCCTCTTGTGGAAGACCAGACATGACACCCAAGACAATTCATCCCGATGGCTGGGCACCGGCCCTTGGCTATGCAAATGGAATGCTCATGACAGACGGCACGTTGCATGTTGGCGGCCAGATCGGTTGGGACCGCCACAAAGTTTTTGTGGCCGGCGGATTTGTTCCGCAATTGGAACAGGCCCTGGCAAACATCGCCGAGATCGTGCGCACTGCCGGTGGCGATGTCACGGACGTCGGTCGGCTGACCTGGTTTATCAAGGACAAGGCAGAATATCTGGCCAAACAACGCGAGGTCGGCCAGGCCTATCGCAGGGTCTTTGGAAAACACTTCCCGGCAATGTCCATGGTGGTGGTCAAAGACCTGATCGAGGACCAGGCCCTGGTCGAAATCGAAGCCACTGCCTTTATCGGAAGGAGATGATCGATGGAGGCCTATGTCTGTGCTGCCCTGCGTACACCAATTGGCCGCTATGGCGGTGCCTTGTCTGCTGTACGCGCCGATGATCTGGCGGCGCTGCCGATCCGCGCTTTGATGGACCGGCTGCCCCAGGTCGATTGGGACCGTATTGATGACGTTGTGCTGGGGTGCGCCAATCAGGCGGGCGAAGACAACCGTAACGTTGCCCGCATGGCAGCGCTTTTGGCAGGGTTGTCCTTTGATGTGCCCGGCGCAACTGTGAATCGCCTCTGTGCAAGCGGCATGGATGCCGTTGGTATGGCTTCACGCGCGATCAAGGCCAATGAACTGGATCTGGTGATCGCCGGCGGGGTCGAAAGCATGAGCCGCGCTCCTTTTGTGATGCCCAAGAGCCAGACCGCGTTTGCCCGCAATCCACAGATCTTTGACACGACCATCGGCTGGCGTTTCATCAATCCGCGGATGCAGGCGCAGTACGGCACTGACTCCATGCCCGAAACAGCCGACAATGTGGCTGCCGACTGGAACATTTCACGCGCTGATCAAGATGCCTTTGCCCTCGGCTCTCAACAAAAATGCGCAAGGGCCCAAGCTGCTGGCCGCTGGGCAGAAGAAATTGTAGCCGTCACGCTTGGGCAGTCAAAGACTGGCCCTAAGGTCATCGATCAGGACGAACACCCCCGCCCCGAAATGTCCCGGGATCAGTTGGCAAAGCTGCGTGGCCTGAACGGTCCCGGAACGACTGTGACTGCGGGAAACGCATCTGGCGTGAATGATGGAGCCGCCGCGCTGTTGATCGCCTCTGCGCAGGCGGTGGCGGCACAGTCCCTGACCCCGATGGCGCGTGTGGTTGCCATGGCCTCGGTGGGCGTGGCCCCACGTGTGATGGGCATTGGGCCGGTGCCGGCGATACGTAAAGTGCTGGACCGCACGTGCCTATGCCTGAACGACATTGAGGTGATCGAGCTGAACGAGGCTTTCGCAAGCCAGGTCCTGGCTTCGCTGCGCGATCTTGGGCTGCAGGATGACGATCCGCGTGTCAATCCGAACGGAGGCGCAATTGCGCTGGGTCATCCCTTGGGAATGACGGGCGCACGGCTCGTGCTGACGGCAGCCCATGAACTTCGACGCAGTGGAAAACGGTATGCCCTGTGCGCGATGTGCGTGGGCGTGGGACAGGGAACTGCGCTGATACTCGAGCGCGCCTGAAGACATCTGGCCTGATACCTTTGGCACCTGATGCCAACAGCCCCCTGCTCATCGGTTGCAACCGCTTTTGTTGCGACGTTAAGCCAGCCGCGCTGGTGGAGCAGCCATGGGCCGAGCACCCAGCCAACAAATGTTGAAACACCCGTCAAGCCTGTTGCCTCGGCAAGCCTTTAAGTAGTATACTAATTATTTAGTATACCTTTCCGAGATAATGATCAATTGTCGAGACTTACCAAAGCTGATCTGAGTGCGCGTCTGGGGTTGTCCGTCGGTACGCAAGTCACGTGGTCTGAAACCTCCAAGGTGACAAAGGATGAGGTGGTCATCCAAAGGTTGGCATTGGGCCCACGCCGCATGCCAGCGCTGTGTTTGTCACCTCTGACCCCAAGCGCAAATTCGGTTGGCATCCTGTACTGCCATTCAAGCGATGTGACCGAAGACGGCGGAAAATCAGAAATACTCAAAGGACACGCCAGTCTTCTGGATCCGCTCGGGCTGGCGCTTGCCTGCGCTGGCGCTACGGTGCTCTGCCCGGATTTGGCGGGCTTTGGTGAACGGCGCGCAGAGGGATCGGAATCCGCCTTGGCAAAAGCAGAAACCTGGTATGGAAGCCCATTGATTGGACGAATGACCGGTGATTTGATCCTTGCCCTCGAGGTTTTGAAAGACCTTGCAAAGCCTGACAAAGTGGCGACGATTGGCATGTCGATGGGGGGTATCCTGGCATACCTCGTGGCGGCACTGCGGTCGGATGTGACTGCCTGTGTCCACATGTGCCATCTGGCAGACATAGCCCCCCTGATAGAGGCCGGGAATCATGACCTGCACGGCCCTTACATGACAATCCCGGGATTTCTGCCCGACCATGATCTGAGCGATATTGCCGCCATGATTGCTCCCCGACCGCAGTTGGTGATCACCGGGGCACAGGATCCGATCACCCCACCCGAGGCCTATTTGCCCGCGGCATGCAAACTGCTCGAGGCTTACGCCGGGAATGAAAGCGCCCTTTGGCTGCATCGTGACGGCACGGCTGGGCACCACGAGACCCCAAAGTCGCGGTACGTTCTGGAACAATTTCTCGCCGTACATCTTGGTTTGGGCATGCCCCCCCTGCCCTGACCAAAACTGCGTTTCAACGACCTTTACGCCGCGACCAGCAGGTCTGTATCGTCCGAAAGCAATCGGTCATGGGCTCTTCGTGGCGTATGCGCCCAGTGCACCAATCATCCGGTCGATTGTCTTCAACACCACCAGACGACGCTTCTGCTGACACCCGGTTTCGGTGACCAAATCATGGCAGTACACAATGGCGGTTCGCTCATGTTTTCTTGTGGCGAACGCGGCGGTTTCGATGGGCGCAAACGACGCCTTGTGTGAGGTCTGTTCGCCCCTATCTGACTGTCATGACAGCGGCCAGCACTGCCCAGGGGGCTAGCGGCGCCCTCCGGCCAAGCGTTCAGCGTCCGGCAAGCCACGCAAACGCAGCATCGCCCAGGTGCCAAAAATCGGTCCCGGAAGCAGGACAAGGAAACTGTAGCGCCAAGATCCCAGAGCCTCGGCGATCTGAGGAAGCAGCCAGATCACGAATATCGTGATCGCAAATCCAACGCCCATCTGGAAAGCCAGCGCAGATCCGACACGGGTTTCATCGGACAGCTCGGTCACCGCCGCAGAGAACTGCGCGCTGTCCGCGACAACAGACAGCCCCCAAAGCAGGGCCACCCCGGCAAACAGCCATACCGGTCCGGTAAAGACAACGCACATGGTCAGGGCCGAAAGCCCCGACACACTCATCGCCAACGACGTTGTCAGGCACCGCCCAATCCGGTCTGCCAGCCATCCGGCC
>JAKVCP010000021.1:26813-29521 GCA_022448925.1 Paracoccaceae bacterium | reverse complement strand
TGACCGCAAAAACCAAAAGCGACGGTGCCGCCAAAGACAAGCCGTTTGCCTGCGCCGCGCCGACATAGGTCAATAGCCATGCCCACATCGCATAAAGCTCCCACATGTGGCCAAAGTAGCCGGCGTTGGCCAGCATCAGGGGGCGATCCCGCAAAATGGCTCCGATCTGCCGTGGATCGACCCGTGTTCGGGCGAAACGGTACGGACCCTCGCGCAAAGCAAAAGCGAACAGAGCGGCCGCAGCGAGGCTGGCCAGGGAACTGGCGGCAATGACCGGTTGCCAGGAAACCGTGGTATTCGTCGCCCGCACCAGATGTGGCAAAGCCGATCCTAGGCTCAGCGCTCCAACCATGGTGCCCATTGCCAACCCCCGCCCGGTCCGAAACCACGTCGCGACAAATTTCAATGAGGGTGGATAGATCGCTGCAAGGGCGACCCCGGTCGCAAATCGCCCGGCAATCAGTCCGCCGACCGAGGGCTCTATCAATGGCACGGCGTTGAAACCGGCGGCCAACAATGACGCCATGGCCATCAAGCGCGTCAACGACATGATATCGGCCAAGGACACAAGACTGCTGGCCAACGCGCCCATGACAAACCCCAATTGAACTGCATTTGTCATCCACGCGGCCTGACCAACCGACAGTTTTCGATCCGCCACCAGTTCTGACAGGATCGCGGTGACGGAAAACCAAGTGGTCAGCGACAGGACAACTGCAATCCCGGTTATCGCCAATACGGTCCATTTTTGATCAAGCCGTGCCACGCCGCGCTCCGCTTTTGGGGTCAGGCGTGCACATTGACCCGCCTCAACGGACAAAGGCAACCAACTGCCCGCACAAAAACCGACCGCTGCCCAGATCCCGCCGGGCCGCCGGGCGGATCGGTCCCGAAAGTCACAACAGTCACACTGGTCACCAGGATCACAAAGCCACGGTCCGTCCGGCACAGGCAGGCTGCGTGAACTTGGCTGCTGGAATGTTCTGTTGCTGGACTTGGACGCCCGGCGAATGCTAAGCCGCTGCAACACCACGACACCGAGGACCCACATGACCGGCGTTTATCCCAGCCAACAGATCGCCGCGCTTTGGAAGACAGGGGCCATTTCGGCACAAACCCCGCCGGTCGCCGGTCAGATCCAGCCGGCGAGCCTTGATTTGCGTCTCGGCAATATGGCCTATCGCGTGCGTGCCTCTTTCCTCACAGGCCCCAATACCACCGTAGAGAGCCGCCTGCGCGAATTTGAGATGCACCAAGTCGACCTAAGCCAGGGCGCTGTCCTGGAAAAGGGCTGCGTCTATGTGGTTCCACTGATGGAACATCTGGCTTTGCCTCCAGAGGTGAACGCTGTGGCCAATGCCAAAAGCAGCACCGGCCGCGTCGATCTTCTGACGCGCACAATCACCGATGACGGAACCGAGTTTGACCGCATCCCCGCAGGCTATCACGGCCCGCTCTACGCCGAGATATGCCCACGTTCCTTTTCGGTTCTTGTGCGCCCGGGAATGCGTTTGAACCAAATGAGGTTCCGCAGTGGAAAATCCGTTCTGTCCGATCCTGAGCTGACCACCTTGCATAAACAAGAGATCCTCGCAACTGGCGGCCCGGTCGTGATTGACGACGGCCTTGGATTTTCCGTGGACCTGCGCCCAACAGCAACCGATCTGGTTGGCTATCGTGCCAAACCCCACACAGGAGTCATTGATCTTGACAGGATCGGCGGACATGATGCGGCTGAATTCTGGGAAGAATTGCATACAAAAAATGGACGGCTGATCCTCGATCCAGATGCCTTTTACATTCTCGTCAGTCGCGAAGCCGTGCACATCCCACCTGGTTATGCTGCAGAAATGGCACCATACCTCGCCATGGTGGGTGAATTCCGCGTGCACTATGCCGGGTTCTTTGATCCCGGTTTTGGGCATTCTGCAGCAGGCGGAACCGGGTCGCGCGGCGTGCTTGAGGTCCGCTGTCACGAAGCGCCTTTTGTGCTGGAACACGGTCAAATCGTCGGTCGGCTTGTCTATGAACGCATGCAGGCAGAGCCGGAACAGCTGTATGGCGCCGATCTCGCCTCGAACTATCAAGGGCAAGGATTGAAGTTGTCAAAACACTTTCGCATGGCCTGATCCCCCGGTTGCCTGGTCCCCCGTTTGGCCCAAAGGGACATATCGGCACGAAGCCGCATCGCTGATCAGCCCCGAGGCCACCAGCGTTCACGATGTCTGAGGGCCCTGATGGCCTGCCTGACTTGACAGCTTGGTCAGAAATCAGAACCTCGACGGCCCAATCGGACAAGATTTTTTGCCCGCTGTGCCCGCTTTGGTTGGCCTTTGATGGCGCGATCGATCCCTGCATCAACGCTACGATGAACGACACGGCGCAGGATTTGGGCCATGATCATGTTTAACAAGCGGTCAACCGACATTGTGCTTACTCCGATACGACAACCCAATCTGGATACAATGGCATTGTGCCGATTTGAGGGCGGCCTTAAACCGGCTTTGCAGAGAGACCGGGCCTTCGCCGCAGTCCGCGGCGCACCAGTCGACGCACGCGCTGGGCGCGTCACTCTGAGAGAGGCTCTGAAACAGGGGATCACCGGTGCGATGAAGGCCTGCAAAACGATATAGGTACAGATCTGCGTTGTCCGTCTCGCCAATTTCAACCTGCGAGGTTGCAGAATGTGCCAAGACATCTTCTTTGCA
>JAKVCP010000021.1:24251-26803 GCA_022448925.1 Paracoccaceae bacterium | reverse complement strand
AACCCCATGGCAGAAAGGGCCAGCTATGCTAATCTGGCTGCATATCCTGTCAGTGAGACGCGGGCCCAGCGACATCTGCATTCTTGGGAGATGGCAACGCCCACACTCCGAGGTTCATTCATCGATGTTTTGGCATCTCCATGATCAAGACCATCAGCCCAACCGGTCAAAAGACCCCATCTGCCAGATCTTCATCCCGATGTCATTGGTTTGAGACGTCGACCGATAAGCAAACAGAGGATTTGCTTGATGGCTTCCTGGATCAATCTGGTCCGCTCTGCACATTGGCAAGACCGACAAAAGGCGGTTTGAGGTGACGGTCGTTGGTCGCAACGCGCCAAGGATCTGACGCGACGGAGACTAGTCTTCGAACAACTCGCTCTGGCCCGCACTGGCCTCATCGTCATCGATGTCCCCCTCGCCCATTTTGGGCATGGCACCGGGGGGCGGACGGTTTTCCAATAGACCTGCCGCTCTCAGCTCTTTCAGCCCCGGCAAATCACGCGCCGATTCAAGCCCGAAATGGTCAAGAAATGACGGGGTCACAACAAAGGTTACCGGGCGTCCTGGCGTCATCTTTCGACGACCAAAGCGGATCCACTCAAGCTCTAGCAGCTGATCAACCGTACCCCGAGATACGCTGACACCCCGGATTTCCTCTATCTCAGCCCGGGTCACGGGCTGATGGTAGGCGATGATCGCCAGCGTTTCGATGGCCGCTCGGCTCAACTTGCGCGTCTCAACAGTTTCCTTCTGCATCAGGAAACCAAGATCGGGCGCAGTGCGGATGGCCCAGGTATCGCCCACTTTGACCACGGTGACGCCGCGCCCCTCGTAACGCTTGCGCAAATGCACCAAGGCCTCGGCGGCATCACAACCATGCGGCATTCGACCATTCAACTCGGCGACAGAAACAGGCTGAGCACTGGCAAAGAGAATCGCCTCGACCATGCGCTCCTGTTCACCCATGGGCGGGGCCTCAAACAGGCTTGGATCATCTGAAAAGGGATCGTCGCTCACTGCGGTTCCTCGCGTCTGCGCAATTCAATCGGGGCAAATGTGTCGGACTGGCGCAGCTCTACCTTGCCTTCCTTCGCCAACTCAAGCGAGGCCGCAAACGTCGCAGCTGTGGCGGACCGCCATTTGACAGGATCTGCGGCCCACCCATCGGGCATATAGCTGGCGATGTCGATCCACGTGCCGGCAAAGCCGATCATGCCGCGCATCCTGTCCAACGCCTCTTCCATGGTAAAGACCTTGTCGCGGTCCATCACAAAGGGGCGGAATTCGTCGCGGGTGCGAATGCGGGCATAGCCCTGCATGAGATCCAAAAGCGTTGCCGAATAGGTCACGCGCCGCACGCGCTCCATCCGTTCCGGCAGGCCGCGTGGAAAGAAATCGCGCGCCAGACGGTCGCGCGCCATCAGCCGGGCAGCCACGTCGCGCATTGCTTGCAACCGCTCCAACTGAAAGGCCAGATGTGCAGCCAGTTCTTCGCCTGATGGCCCCTCTTCGGTAGGATCGGGCGGCAGCAAAAGGCGCGATTTCAAAAACGCCAGCCAAGCCGCCATCACCAGGTAGTCGGCAGCCAGTTCGATCCGCAGTTCCTTGGCCTTTTCAACAAAGCTCAGGTATTGCCGTGCGAGTTCCAATACACTGATCTTGCGAAGATCCACCTTTTGTGTCCGCGACAAGGTCAGAAGCAAATCCAAAGGACCTTCGAAGCCGTCTACATCGACAATCAGCGCCTCGGCAGCAAGCCGGTCCTCGACCGACTTGTCAAACAATGTGTCGTTGCGCGTCGTCATGCAATGCCTCCACCACCAAGCGCCTCAAGCTCGGCTTCTAGCACGGCGATGTCAACCTCGGATGGGCTGCCGCGCCAGCGCAGCGCGGCATCCGCCCGGGCCTGCCCCTGCGCCGAAAGCTGACCGCACGCCACATGGATCGACACCATTTCAGCCAGGTTGCCATTGCAATGCAATACCAGGTCGCACCCTGCATCCAAGGCCCGTTTTCCTCGCTCCGCAACGCTTCCCGAAAGCGCCTGCATCGAAATATCGTCGGTCATCAAAAGCCCGTCAAATCCGATTTCCTGACGGATCACGGCATTCATGACCGACGAGATCGTCGCCGGCATCGGATCGATCTGGTCAAAGATCAAGTGGGCGGTCATTCCCAGCGGAAAATCCGCAAAGGGACGGAAGGCTGCGAAATCCGTGGCTGTCAGCGTCGGATGATCCAAGGCCACACGCGGCACATCAAGGTGGCTGTCGACCTGAGCCAGACCATGGCCCGGCATGTGCTTGATCACCGGCAACACCCCTGCGTCCACATGGGCCCGGGCGACGGCGTGACCGACCGAAATGACCTTTTGCAGATCGTCGCTGTAGCACCGGTTGCGCAGCACCGGGTGCGTCTGCGGGCGCATTATGTCCAGAAGCGGCGCGCAGTTGCCATCGATGCCCAGCGATAAAAGCTCTTGGGCAATCAGACGGTAACGCAGATACATTCCGCGCTCAGCGTTTTGACCCAAGCGGGCAACATCCTCT
>JAKVCP010000021.1:0-24233 GCA_022448925.1 Paracoccaceae bacterium | reverse complement strand
GTGGCCGCCACTTTCGTACAAGCGGAGGCCACAGGCGTTGCACCCGCCCGCCTTCTTGATCAATGAAAACGGGGGCATTCCACCCAACCGCGTCTCGCAGTTGGGCGCACAGGTCGCGGATCTGATCACCCGTGTCCAGGTTTCGCGCAAACAGGATAAATCCAAATGGATTCGCCTCGGAAAAAAACGCGACTTCATCCGGGCTGAGCTTGGTTCCTGCGCAGCCAAAGATTGCTGCGCCAAAGGGTTGCGTCACTTTGCAGTTACCGGGATGCAATCCGCTTTGGCTGCAACGAACGTGGCACAGAACCGCCGCGCATCGCTCAGATCGGCAAAGCCCATGGCCCGCAACCGAAAGAACACGCGTCCCCCAGAGCTTGCTTTTTGGATCACGCGTTGCTTGTCTTCCATGAATTCCGCGAACCGGCCATTCAGGCGATCCCACTCACTGCGTGCCACATCGGCGCTCTCAAAGGCGCCCAGTTGCACAAGGCGGGTGCCAACGGGCACTTGGTCTGGTGCCACATCCAGCACCACTTGTGGCTGCGGCTTCAAAGGCGCCAAAGAGGCCGTCTGCAACCCCGAAGGCCGCAGTTGAGGACGCAGCGACCTTGCCAAACCTTGCCCTTTGAGTGAGGCCGCAGGTTTTACGGGCTGTTCCACCTTGACCGTTTTCACGTCCCCCACGGTGACCTTGACATCAGAATTATCGCCAAGATCGGATTGTTCAAACGGTTTGGAGCCAGCCGCAATCTGGTCTGCCAGAGCCTGCAAAGCCGCAGCCTTTTCAGTGTCCACCAAGGCCGTGTGTTGCAAGGCAGCCAGAGTTACGTCCTTGCCGTCAGCAACATCCAGATCACCCGGTACAAGTTGTCCTGAGGGCTGATCTTCGGATGACAAAGCCACTGGGTCAGGCGCCAGAACTACACGGTCTGCCGCCGGGGCTGCAATGCCGAACCCCGCCACATTATTCACCGCAAGGCCTTGGTGCTCCGCTTGTGCGCCACCCGGCTCGACTGGCGCAACACGCATTGGTTGTGCGCCCGCATCAATCACCGGAATTCCGTTCACATCTCGGCTGAGCAACGTGTAACCCCAAACCCCGACGCCAACAATCAGGGCAAGCGATACACCCGCACCAATCCAGTTCGCGGTTGTCGCCATAACCGGTTTTTCGTAAGGGGCGTGCCCCAAGCCTGTCTGTGGTATATCCGCCATTATCGCCTCTCCGACCGAAGCGGTCGACGCCGCCCCAGGCCCTTACTGCTCAACCCAGCCGGCGATGGCGCGATTTGTTCACCGCATCTCTTTCACCGGAGTTACACCCAGGATACCAAGACCTGCGGAAATAACAACAGCAACAGCCTGCGCGAGCGCAATTTTTGCCTGTGTCACCCCCGGCTTGTCCTCTTGAAGGAAGCGCAGCGCCGGCTCGTCATTGCCCCGGTTCCACAAACTGTGCAGATCGCTTGCCAGCTCATACAGGTAAAACGCAATGCGGTGCGGTTCGTTGGTACGGGCCGCGATTTCAACAAGACGAGGCCATTCGGCGATTTTGCGGGCCACCGCGAGTTCGCTGTCATGTGTCATGCCTGACATGTCCGCCCCGGCAAGAGTATCGCTGTCAACGGCGATCCCCGCCGCCTCTGCCTTGCGCAGAACAGAGCACACACGGGCATGGGCATACTGCACGTAGAACACCGGATTTTCACGGCTTTGTTCCAGCACCTTGTCAAAATCAAAATCAAGCGAGGCATCATTCTTGCGGGTCAGCATGACAAAACGCGTAACGTCCGGACCAACCTGATCGACCACATCACGCAGTGTCACAAAAGTGCCCGCCCGCTTTGACATCTTGAAGGGGGCGCCATTTTTATACAGCTTCACCAGTTGGGTCAGCTTGATATCAAGCGGCACACGCCCACCCGACAAGGCGGAAACCGCTGCCTTCATCCGCTTGACATAGCCCCCGTGATCGGCACCAAATACATCAATTAAGGCGTCAAAGCCCCTGGAAACCTTATCATAATGGTAGGCGATATCAGGCGCGAAATATGTCCAGCTTCCATCAGATTTTTTGACAGGGCGATCGACGTCATCACCGTGATCGGTCGATTTGAAAAGCGTCTGTTCGCGGGGTTCCCAGTCTTCGGGTTTTTTGCCCTTGGGCGGTTCAAGCACACCTTCGTATATCAAGCCCTTTGCATCGAGTTCGGACAGCGCCTTTTCGATCTGACCTTTGCCGTACAATGACTTTTCGGAATAAAAGACATCCATGACAACGCCCAAGCGCGCCAGGTCGTCCCGGATCAAGTCCATCATGGCCTTGGTTGCGTAGGTCCGCACCTCGGACAGCCAGACACTTTCGTCTTGCCCGATATAGGCATCGCCAACCTTGTCCTTCAGCGCTTCGCCCACCGGAATCAGATAGTCGCCCGGATAGGTCCCATCCTCAAACGCGACCTCTTGGCCGTGCGCCTCAAGGTAGCGCAGATAAACCGACCGAGCGAGCACATCGACCTGCGCCCCCCCGTCGTTGATGTAATATTCGCGCGTCACGTCATACCCCGCGTAGGCCAACAGACTGGCCAAAGCGTCGCCGAAGACAGCGCCTCGGGTGTGGCCGACGTGCAGCGGGCCCGTGGGGTTGGCCGAGACATACTCGACATTGACACGCGCGCCCTGTCCCATGTCCGATCGCCCGAACGCAACGCCCGCCTGCAGTACCGTCTGTGGGATCCGCTGCCAAACGGTGCCGTCAAGCCGCAAGTTCAAAAATCCCGGCCCGGCAACGTCGGCCTTTGCAATGCGCAGGTCCTGCACCAGCAGGGCGGCCAGCTTTTCAGCGATATCTCGCGGCTTTTGGCGGGCAGGTTTGGCGAGAACCATAGCGGCATTTGTGGCCATGTCGCCGTGGGCTGCATCTCGTGGCGGTTCGACCGCAACGTTCTTGAAGTCAAGCTCATTCGGCAGATCGCCTGCCGCTTGCATTGCCTGAAGCGCATCAATCACCAGCGCCCGCACGTCCGAAAAGAGGTTCATACTGCCTATCCTTGCTTTGTCGCGGGTTTACCACGAGGACGTCGCGCGTCAATCCGCCAGAGGTGCAAACGACAGATGCCCAGGCGCCGACGCGCAGGCCACCGGATCGCCCAACATCAAAAGCAGATCAACCGCCCGTGCCAAATTCTGTTCAGTCCAATTCGCGCGCGCATACAATGCGTGTATGCGGACCTCTGAATGTGCCGTCTGCAAATCCTCTGAAAACATGGCAAATTCATTTTCGGCACCGGTCGAAACGTCTTTGGCACCGGTGCCCCCATCGTCATAAACGACGATCGCGCGACCCCGACCCGTTTTCATACCCCGAGCCATAGCGCGCACCAGAGTGCGGGAGAACAGGATCATTCTCCGAAACTCCGCCGGATCGTCCGGCAACCTCGCCAAAACCGAAACGATCAAATGCAAAGGCTCTTCTCCCCACATCTGCCCCATGAGCTGAAGGCCATGATAGGGCTCCTCTCCCCACTGGAGCGGCTGTATTCGCGCGGGGTCATGTCGGGATATATCAATAAGCGCCGCTTCATCGCCCCCAAGGGCGACTGCTGTTGCGCCAAGGTCTGCCAAGCGCAAACAAAGCGCCCGGCCAAGCGGGGTGTCCGCAGCCGAAACGACAACCGTCTTGTTTCGATAATACGACCGCCCTTCCATAGAGGCCCGCCAGACTGTTCAACACCGTTTCAGCGCCCTAGCATGTTTTTTCGCAGAGTGCATCCGATAGGTCGAAAAGAGCAAGAATCAGCCTATGCAGGCAAGACAACATCTACGCGGTGTCAGAACAGTGGTCATTCGGGGCTGAAAGTCTGCCCATGCAGCAACCGTCACGGGCTCCGGCGTCGCCTGGCCAAAGCGACTGCATACTCTAGGTCGCCCGCATGAGTTCTTGCACCAGATCATCCCCCAACAATCGCGCATGCTCTTGCAAAGCGAAACGATCTGTCATGCCCGCAATGTAGTCCGCCACAAGCCGGGCTCGCTCTGCGTCTGTTCCGCAGGCCAGGACCTCGGGGTGCCACTGTTGCGGCAACAAGAGCGGGTCGCCCATGAATATAGGAAACAAATCATTCACGACCCGGGTGACTTTCTCTCGTTTTTCCATCACCTCTGGTGCGCGATACATATGTGTGAACAGAAAACCGCGTATGTCCTTCAATTGAGCCCACATCTGGTCTGAGAACCGGATCACCGGGCGCCCCAGAGCGCGCAGTGCTTGAACATCTGCGGGGGCGGCTTTTGCCAGCACGTGACGAGACTCGTCGATCAAATCGGCCACCATGGCGCCAAAGACGCGGCGCAGCGCCTCATACCGGCGGCGATAGCTGTCAAGACCGGGGTGCTGCGCATCCACCTCAGCATAGGCTGGGCCAACGATCGGCAGCTGTGCGATTTGATCCTCGGCAAACAGCCCGGCGCGCAAGCCGTCATGAATGTCATGGTTGTTGTAGGCGATATCGTCGGCCAACGCGGCCACCTGTGCCTCGGCGCTGGCATGGGTCTCAAGTTCAAGATCATGATCCGCATTGTAAGCTGAAAGCGCATACGGCAGCGGGGCAACGACCGGCCCATTGTGCTTGGCAATCCCTTCGAGTGTTGCCCAGGTCAGGTTCAAACCGTCGAACCCGGCATAGTGGCGTTCAAGAGACGTGACGATCCGCAGCGACTGCGCATTGTGATCAAAGCCACCATAGGGCCGCATCAAGGCATCAAGTGCATCTTCTCCGACGTGGCCAAACGGCGTGTGACCCAGATCATGCGCAAGTGCGACGGCCTCGGTCAGGTCGGTATTCAACCTCAGTGCCCCGGCAATCGTACGCGCGACCTGCGCAACCTCGATCGAGTGCGTCAACCGGGTTCGATAGAAATCACCTTCGTGTTCCACAAAAACCTGGGTCTTGTGCTTGAGCCTGCGAAAGGCGCTAGAGTGAATGATTCTGTCCCGATCTCTTTGAAAGCAAGATCGAAACGCGCTTTCTTCTTCGTAAACACGCTGGCCACGAGCCTGTGATGGTTGGTTTGCATATGGCGCTAACATCGCCGGTAGTCCTTGTCGCCTGTCCCCGTCGCGCTTATATTGCACCACACCGAAAGAGAAAACCGCCAGAACGGCTATCCGCTGAGAGGACGCAGATGCAACTGCCCCCCAAAGTTACCGATCGTGCTTTTGCCCGTCTTGCTGAAATTGGCGCAGGCGATCAAGGTCAAGCCCTGCGCATCGCTGTCGAGGGCGGAGGATGCTCTGGTTTTCAATACGACATACGGCTGGATGATCCGACAGACGATGATCTTGTGCTAGAGGGCGGTGGCGAAAAGGTTGTGGTAGACGCAGTATCACTTCCATTTCTGCAAAATGCCGTGATTGATTTTTCAGATGAGCTTATCGGCGCAAGATTTGTGATTGAAAACCCGAACGCCACCAGTTCCTGCGGTTGCGGAACAAGCTTTTCTGTTTGATTTTTCAACGGACTACAAGGCACAGCTCATGTTGTTTGCGGGCGTGCTTTGCGGTCTGGAAGGGTTTGGTCTATGACTAGGTATAGGCCTGATCCAATCACCAGTGTGACCCCCATCAAACTGCCAGCGGTAGGCGTCTCTCCGAAGGCGAAAAATCCGATCGCCACCATCCAGACAAACTGCAGGTTCATAAGGGGCGTGGCAACATAGGCCGGCAACAGTCGAAGTGCCACCACCACAACCCAACGCGCACCGAACAAGAAAACTGCGTATGCGCAGGTCCAAGCAAAATCGCTGATGTTCATCGGTTTGAACACAAATGGCAAAACCACAGCCATGCACAGGAATATCGCCAAGTTCGGATAGAATACCTGCGCCAGAGCATTCGTCTCAAACCGGCCAATATAGCGCGCCGCGATCATTGATCCGGTCCCTGAGACCGCCGCAACCAGCGCCCAGCCATGGCCCAACTGGGCCGAACTGAAACCATTGGGCATCAAGCATAAAACGCCTATCACTCCAACAGACAGGGCCAACCACACCTGCGCTCGTACGGATTCGCCAAGGACCGGGCCGCTCATCAAAGCGGCAATGAGTGGCATCAAGCCAATGAATAAAAAGACATCGGCAAAAGGCAGCAATCGAAAGGCCTGAAAGAATGCAACGCAGGCAACCACGGTCAGGCATGAGCGCGCAAACATGGCCCTGACACACCCGGTCCGCAAGCCCCGCGATGACGGCACTTTCACCAAACACCGGTTGGAAACCAGCGACAGCCCCATGACGATCAAACTTGAGAAGAAAAACAGTTGAGGCGCCTCATAGGCGCCAGCGATCAGCTTGGTGATCCCATCTGCAGACGAGATCATCAATGTATAGCAGGCCACAAGACCTGCCCCCATAAGCGTTGCGGAGCGAAGTTTCACAAGGTCACTCCCATTGATGCGGCGCGGGCGAAATCTTGGAAAAAGCCGTCGAAATGCGTGCTGGACGCCTCTGCTGCCGCAAGGACATCCTGCGCGTCAGGGCAAAGTTCACTCCATACACGTCCTCTCATCTGCTCCCATCCGCCGCGGCGATCCTCCAGATTGTACATGCACTCAGACATTTGCCGAAGCGGGGCGGCACTGGGTCGAGGTGCTTCAAACCGCATACGCCCAAGTTCATAGTATTTCGTAAATGCCCGACGGTCTGCGATCAGTTGCGCCCAGTTGCACATCAAAAACGCGTGGTAATCATCATTGACTGACGCGGTTCGGTCGCATTCGACATGAAACAAATGCGCATCACGGTCGATCCATGTGGTCCAGGCCTCAGGCGGTGTCAGGCCGGCAAAGCGCATGGCCACGCAGATTTCCGCCAAGAGGTCGGCATTCTGTTCAAGAAATGCAAGTAATCCGGCATAGTGCAGGCTGGCCACCGTCGCATCGCCCAGCATTGGGTCTTTGCGACCGTATTCCGACAGGTAAAAAACTGCGTGTGTCAGTTCATAGGCCGCCTTCTTGTTAGGCAGTGCAAATGTTGCCGAACGTTCGGTGAAGCGACGAACCCGGTCCTCTAACCCAGTGTCGTGCGGCAGGGGTTCAAGGCCGCGGCGCAGGCACAGTCGACGCGCCTCCAGTCGCTGAAGATCGGACAGTTCTGCCCCGACAAGATCGTTTTCAACGACCCATTCGACAAGCTGACACCCTTTGTCACCGGGCATTCCCAGATCCTCCAGGTCCAGCGCAATCGACACCAGGAAACGATAATACTGAGGAAAGAAACTCAGACGCTTTTCAACGCCGTCATAAAACCCTTGGTGTGGGGCAAGTGCCTCTCGTGGCACTGCGATCCCGGCGGTTTCGAGCACATTCAAAAGCTCTGCGTTTTCCTTGAGCCAGAAAACGTCATCGCCGATACGACGTTCCGTGGCAAAGCAGTGCAGAAGCGCGCCGACACGCGCCTCCACAGTCTGGGGCCGGGATGGGGCTTTGAAAGACAAGACATTGGTCATGGTCATCTCCGATCTTGATGAGAAGTCCGGGACCCCTTGGCCCCATCCCTGGTGCGCAAAAAAACGAAGGCCGATTAAGAGCCCGAAGTGAAGAGCGCGATGCCTTCGCCGTCGGTTGTCTTGGCGTTTGTCTCTGGCGCTGAACCCGAGGTGAACATTTCAACCGCATCGCCCTGCATGGTCTGGGTGCCTGCCGGCGCCGAACCCGAGGTGAACATCTCGACCGCATCGCCCTGCATGGCCTGGGTGCCTGCCGGCGCCGAACCCGAGGTGAACAGCTGCGTCGCGTCGCCCATCAGCGCATCTGATGCTGCGGATGGGGCTGAACCTGACGTGAACAGATCACAAGCTGCACCTGAATGCAGGTCAGCGACCACCTCAGAAATGGCGTTTTCCAGTGTTTTAATTTTACGAACTGCGGTCATGGCATCCTCCTGAAGGAACGTTGTTTTTGATGCCTTCAAGCGTTCCACGAGCAGAAGATTTCGAATATTACACAAAGCCGGGCAGGACTGACATCCACAGGGTTATCCACATAATTTGCGCACTTCATCCGTGTGACGTGGAGCGCCATTTCGCGTTCTCCACGCCCTAAGAATTTCTGTGGATAGGATAAATCCAAGTATGATTATCATAGCTCAGATACGCTCGTGACGCCGAAAAGCGTCATGAAAATCAAGCAGAAATTTGCAGCAAAAACGCCGAAATCTGACGTGATTCCTATCCATGATTCGGGACCGAATGTCAGAGACGCGCGCCCTCCTATTCGCGCAGAACTCTTGCACCATGGCAGCAGGTGAGCGATAGGGTTCTCAAGCCTCGGAGACCGATATGAAAATCGCAACGTTCAACATCAACGGAATCAAGGCGCGGATCTCTGCGCTCTGCGACTGGCTCTCTGAAGCCGGTCCTGATGTGGTTGTTCTACAGGAAATCAAAAGCCAAGACGACGTGTTTCCCCGATCTCATTTTGAGGATCTTGGCTACAATGTTGTCACGCATGGCCAAAAAAGTTTTAACGGTGTCGCTATTCTGTCGCGTCTTCCGCTGGAAGATGTCGTCACCGGGCTACCGGGTGACGCCAAAGATGAACAGGCGCGCTGGATTGAAGCCACAGTTGCAGGCACCGGTTCGGCAGTGCGGGTTTGTGGCCTTTACCTTCCAAATGGCAATCCGTCGCCGGGTCCAAAATATGATTACAAGCTTGCGTGGATGCAGCGTCTTGAGGCGCACGCCCGCGCGCTTCTGGCCAGTGAAATGCCCGTATTGATGGCTGGTGACTACAACGTGATTCCCCAGCCAGAGGATGCTGCAAAACCTGACAGTTGGCGCGAAGATGCGCTGTTTCGCCCAGAAACTCGGGCGGCGTTTCGGCAGATCTTGAACCTGGGGTACACAGAGGCCTTTCGCGCACGTGTTCCCGGCCCGGGGCATTATTCGTTCTGGGATTATCAAGCTGGCGCATGGGAGCGGAACAACGGCATCCGAATTGATCACATCCTCTTATCACCAGCCTGTGCGGATCTGATGACAGACTGTCAAATTGACACAGCTGTACGTGGTCGAACCAAACCCTCGGATCATGTGCCCGTCTGGATTGAGCTTTCAGCCTGACTCATCTGACCAGGGCACGGTCGCGTCATGATCGTAAAGCCAGCGGAAGCTGCGCATTGGCAAATCGGGGGCAAGAGCACCCACACCCTTTAGTCCCATATGGGCCAGCCAGCGATGAGGCCCCGGGCGCAAGTGGTATTTTCGGGCGTTTGAAGACGCCACCCTGACCACGCGACGCACCCGCGCGATGCGACGGGATTGGTAAAGCGCAAGTGCACTGGCCTGGTCACTCTTGCGGATCAGGCAATCGGCCAAAACCCAGGCATCTTCAAGCGCCATATTCGCCCCTTGCGCCAGGAAAGGGAGCATTGGGTGGGCAGCATCCCCCAAAAGAGCCAGCCCCTGACCCACCCATGTTGAAGCGACACGATGCCGGTGCAATCCCCAAAGCCTGACATCGTCGACGGCGGACAGGACCTGATGAACCTCGGGGCAGAAATCGGCAAAAGCCGCGCGTAGGGTGTCGGGGTTGTCAGCATGAGACCATCCCTCTTCGACCCATTCTGCCCGCTCTTGGACAGCTACGATATTGACCAAGGACCCATCGCGAAGCGGATACGTGACGATATGGCGGCCGGGCCCCATGAACAGGCGCACGTGCATTGGGTGTGCATGCGTATTCGGCACAACAGCGCGCCACGCCGTTTGTCCCGTGAAAAAGGCCGCATCAGCCCCATTCAACTGCGCCCGCGCCACGGACCGCAGACCATCCGCAGCAATAATTAGATCCGCCTCCTGGATTTTGGTGGTGCCAAGTTCCAGCCTTGGTCGTTCGCCCTGCGTGACCGAACGGACTTCTTGTTGCAAACGGATGTCTACACCATTGGCGCGGGCCCGATCCGACAACAGCCCAATCAGATCGGCACGGTGCAGAAAGACATAGCTGGCTCCGTCTGCCATCGCTGTCAGGTTCAGGCGAAAAACCTGGGCACCGCGGCGATAGTCGCGCAAACAGATCGCACGGCCTTCGATGCCGCACTGCCTCAGATCTTTTTCCACCCCAAGGGCCTGCAAGACACGAAATCCATTGGGAGAGATCTGAATGCCCGCACCGATATCGGTCAATGCGTCGGCTTGTTCCAACACGGTGACCGCCGCACCATGCATCGAAAGTGCCGATGCAACGGCCAGCCCGCCGACACCACCCCCAACAATCACGATCCTGCGCTGTGTCAAATCCATACATCACCTTACGCGCAAAAACGCCGGGGCTGCGACCCCGGCGTTTTCCTGATTTACATCCATGTCTCCAACGCACTCAGTCGTCGCGATGCACCTTTTCGCGCCGCTCATGACGCTCTTGTGCTTCGAGGCTCATGGTTGCGATTGGCCGGGCATCAAGACGTTTTAGCGAGATCGGTTCGCCACTCACCTCGCAGTAGCCATATTCACCCTCTTCGATGCGGCGCAGGGCCGAGTCGATCTTGGCAACCAGCTTACGCTGACGATCTCGGGTGCGCAGTTCCAATGCGCGATCGGTCTCTTCGCTGGCGCGATCGGCGACGTCGGGGATGTTACGGGTGCTGTCTTGCAGTCCCTCAATCGTATCACGGCTATCTGCCAGCAGATCGGCTTTCCAATTCACAAGCTTGCGTCGGAAGTACTCTAACTGACGCTCATTCATGAATGGTTCGTCTTCGGCCGGCCGATAGTCGTCTGGAAGAAAGGTCTCGGCTTTCATCTTCGTTCCTTCATCATGGCCAAAATCTGCCATTAATAGGTGCCCTCAGATTATTGGCTGTCTGGCGCCGCATCTATCTGAACGCCGGGGGGATGTCACTACACAAAACAACACGCGTGATGCATTTAGCAGATCAAAGATGGCTTTCTTAGGGTTGGTTTTTCAAAGGTTTGCTGCACGCGCGGTGCAGGTCATCGCAGTGCTTCACGGAATGACCGGATCTGATCACGCAGCAACACGCCCCGAGATTTCGGCCCAAAAACACCCCGCAGCGCGACACGCCCCATTCACAGAATGAGGGAGTGCTTCGGTTCGACCCTTTGACCGAAAGTCATCCAAGCGAGGCCTTGTCATCAGATCTGGCCACCGCTACGTCTTGCTCGTCATTGTTTTGCTGACTGCGAGGGCCCCATGACCGCACGTTTTTCCGGAACCGACAGTTATGTCGCCACCGAAGATCTGACCATGGCCGTAAATGCCGCCGTGACATTGGAGCGTCCGCTGTTGGTCAAGGGTGAGCCAGGCACAGGAAAAACAGAACTGGCACGACAGGTGGCAGAGGCGCTGGGTGTGCCAATGATCGAGTGGAACATCAAATCCACCACCCGTGCGCAGCAAGGGCTGTACGAATATGATGCCGTCAGCCGCCTGCGTGACAGTCAATTGGGTGACGACCGCGTGCATGATGTATCAAACTACATTCGCAAGGGGAAACTGTGGCAGGCCTTTGATGCCGACCAAAAGGTGGTCCTGCTGATAGACGAAGTGGACAAGGCGGACATCGAATTCCCGAACGATCTTTTGCAAGAGATCGACAAGATGGAGTTTCACGTCTACGAAACGGGCGAAACGATCCGCGCCAAGCACCGACCGATTGTCATCATCACGTCTAACAACGAAAAAGAATTGCCAGACGCGTTTTTGCGTCGCTGCTTCTTTCACTACATCCGTTTCCCGGACGCAGACACACTGCGTGCCATCGTTGAGGTGCATCACCCCGGCATAAAGGACTCTTTGTTGACCACCGCCCTGACACAGTTCTTTGAAGTGCGCGAACAACCCGGCCTCAAGAAAAAGCCATCGACCTCAGAGGTGCTGGACTGGCTCAAGCTTCTGTTGGCCGAAGACCTGTCGGCCGAAGATTTGAAGCGCGAAGGCACCAATACGCTGCCGCGACTGCACGGCGCCTTGCTGAAAAATGAACAGGACGTACACCTCTTCGAACGGCTGGCATTCATGGCGCGCGGGCAACGATAACGCATTCAGATCGAATTGGGCTGGGCAGGGCAGCGCGGTTTGGGCTAAAGTGCCATAACGGCAAAAATGCCAAAATCAGGAAAAAAATGACAAGACAATCATTTATTGTTCGGAACCTGCGTTCTGAAGACGCTCCGCAGTGGCGTGAACTATGGACGGCTTACCTTGCATTCTATGAAACAGAGCTGCCGCCCTCTGTGTTCGACAGCACCTTTGCCCGTCTTGTCGGTGACGATCCACAGGATTTCAGCGGTCTGGTCGCAGATCAGGACGGTCGATTGATCGGCCTGACACATTTTCTGTTTCACCGCCACGGCTGGAAGATTGAAAACACTTGTTACTTGCAGGATCTGTATGCGCTTCCCGAAGCCCGTGGACAGGGTGTGGGCCGAGCACTGATTGAAAGCGTCTATGCCGCGGCTGACGCCGCTGGCGCGCCTTCGGTGTATTGGTTGACGCAAGAGACTAACGTCCAAGCCCGCAAGCTATATGACCGGATCGGAACCTTGAGCCCCTTCATCAAGTATCAACGCGCATGAAGCGGATTGCCCTGTTGGCAGCACTGGCGACCTTGGGTGCCTGCGCGCCCGGGTATCAGGACGAATCACACAGGCGCATGGACGGTGGTGTCGCGACAAGCAGTCTGCCCGCGATGAAAAGCTTTGCTGCACCCGATCCAAGCAGTCCGCAGCAATCGAACGCAGATTTCGTGCGTGATTTTCTGGATCTCAGCTTCAAGCTGGAAAGTGGTCGCACATTGCCGGTGTTCACCCGGTTTGAACAGCCAATCACTGTCCGCATTGACGGGCCTGCGCCCCCCGTCATGGCGTCAGACCTGAACCGGCTTTTGTTTCGCATGCGGCAAGAGGCCGGCGTTGACATCCACCTGATCGAGAGCGGGCACGCCTCGGTCACCGTCAATGCTGTCTCTCGGCGTGAAATCCAACGCTTTCTGCCAGATGCAGCCTGTTTTGTTGCGCCCAACGTGTCGACCCTGCAGGACTTTCGCCAGGCGCGCCGCGCTGATCTTTCGAACTGGGGCGGCCTGCGCTCACGCGACCGGCTTGCGATATTCCTGCCTCTTGACACAAGTCCACAGGAAATGCGGGATTGCCTCCACGAAGAGCTGGCCCAGGCCATTGGCCCGCTCAATGATTTGTACAGGCTGCCCGACAGCGTCTTTAATGATGACAATATCCATACGGTTTTGACCGGCCATGATATGTTGATCTTGCGGGCCTACTACGACCCAGTCCTGCAAAACGGCATGACACGTAACGACGTTGCTGCCCGCCTGCCACGGATTTTTGCACGCATCAATCCAAATGGCCAAGGGTTGCGCACCCGGGCGCTACAACCAACGCCTCGGGAATGGATCATCGCGGTGCAGACCGCGTTGGGGCCGGGCACTCAAACACGACAACGCAGACTCGCCGCAGCTGAAGCTCTGCGCATTGCAAAAGACAACGGCTGGGAGGATCACCGGCGGGGCTTCAGCCATTTCGTGATTGGCAGGATGCTGCAGCTGGTCGACGCCGAAGAAGCCTATGGCCATTTTCAAACCGCGGATCAATATTTCCGCACTGCACCCAGCGCCGATCTGCACCGCGCCCAGGTGGCAGGCCAGATCGCAGCCTATCACATCAGTCGGGGTTTGCCCTCTGTCGCGTTAGAAGTGATCGAGCCCCATATCGCCACTGCCTCCAAACATGAAAACGCGGCGCTGTTGTCGACCTTGATGATGTTGAAATCCGAGGCGCTTGCGTTGACCGGTAAAACCGATCAAGCCAATGAGATCCGTCTGGACAGTCTGGGCTGGGCAAGATACGGCTTTGGGCCGGATTGGGCCGTGCGCGCCAAACTGCGCGAGATCCGCGCGCTATATCCGGGCTGAGGGGACAGAAATGATCGTATTAATTATAGCCTTAATCGGGGCTGGACTTGGCGCTGCAACAGCCAAGCGACGCAAGGGCAATCGTTTGGACATTGCGCAATACGCGGCCGTTTATGGGATTGCCTTTACGATCTTGGGCCTGATTGTAACAATCGCGATTGAAAAACTTGTGTTTTGAGCCAAACTACCTCAGATGTTTGTGCCCTTTTTCAATAATCTGCGCGACGCCAGGGTGCCTGTATCCCTGCGTGAGTATCTGACCTTTCTTGAAGGCATACATGCTGGCCTCGCGACCTATGATATTGAGGCGTTCTATTTCCTGGCCAGAGCCGCAATGGTCAAGGATGAACGCAACATCGACAAGTTCGACCGCGCCTTTGCGGCCACCTTTGAGGGCCTTGAACATATCGCGATCGAAGAGGTGATCGAAGCCGTTGATCTGCCTTTGGACTGGCTGGAAAAACAGGCCGAAAAACATCTAAGCGACGAAGAAAAGGCCGAGATTGAGTCGCTTGGCGGGTTTGAAAAACTGATGGAGACGCTGAAACAGCGTCTTGAAGAGCAAAAAGGCCGCCATCAAGGAGGAAACAAGTGGATCGGAACGGCGGGCACATCGCCGTTTGGGGCCTATGGTTACAATCCCGATGGTGTGCGCATTGGCCAAAAGGACAGCCGACACCAGCGCGCGGCAAAAGTTTGGGACAAACGCGAATTTCGCAACTTCGACGATACGGTCGAACTGGGCACGCGCAACATCAAGGTCGCCCTGAAACGGTTGCGCAACTGGGCGCGCGAAGGGGCCGCGGACGAATTGGACCTTGACGGAACCATCCGCGCAACAGCCGAAAATGGGTATCTCGATGTCAAGATGCGGCCTGAACGCCGCAATGCCGTAAAGGTTTTGTTATTTTTGGATGTGGGCGGATCGATGGATCCGCATATCAAGGTGGTGGAAGAGCTGTTTTCAGCCGCCCGAGCCGAATTCAAACATCTGGAATATTTCTACTTTCACAACTGCTTGTACGAAGGCGTCTGGCGAGACAACCGACGCCGCTGGAATGCCCAGACTCCCACACAGGACGTGCTGCGCACCTATGGTTCGGACTACAAGTGCATTTTTGTAGGCGATGCCAGCATGTCACCCTATGAAATCGCCTATCCCGGCGGTGCCAATGAACATTGGAACCCAGAGTCCGGCCAGGTTTGGCTACAACGAGCACGAGATCAGTGGCCAAGCCACATGTGGATCAATCCAACGCCACAGCGCCACTGGCAATACACCCAATCGATTGGCATGATCCGTGAAATCTTCGAAGATCGAATGGTCCCGATGACCCTTCAGGGCATCGAGGCAGGCATGCGTGACTTGACGCGCTGACCTTAGGGTCGACGGGTGCAATCGCCATTCAACTTTCGACAGCACCGACACAGATTCGCGGGACACCTTCGAGATGACACGCGCGGATCATCTGATCTGCCAAAGATCACAGAACTTGGCATGGCGCCCTTTGGCAGACGGTCCAGGGCGTACGTTTTGATTTGGCCAGCCACATCCGATTTCTGGAAATTGTACAACGCAAAAGAAGCGGGTCAGCCCCCTGCCCCGCTTCCCAGCGACCCAAGGTCCCCCCCAGGTCGTGCGGACTGCCCCACCAGCCCTGTTCCTCATCCGCGTTACTTTGTCAGAAGCGCTGCTTCATGTTTTTTCAAAGAACGCCGCGCAGATTGATAGGCATCACGGCCTTCGGCCTCTGCAAGTTCGGGAAAGAGGTCAAGGATCTCCTGCCGTTGCGCAGCGCCTATGCCGCGCAGGCTGTAATCTCCGGGCTGGAAACTTTCTGTCCATGCGCCGTTGGAAAGAACCACTTCATGCCGGTCAAACATAATGTGGATGTAGGCGACACCCAAAGTGCCGACTTCATCTACTCTGTCTAGGCCCGTTAGGTGCTTGGCTGCGGCCAAAACCTCAGTTTCTTCGAAATAAAGTGCGGTTTTGTCGTTATTCACAAGAACCCGGTGATTGGGCGAAACCAACAGGTCATGTTCTGGCAGGTTACGGCCCAACGCACCTTTTTGGATCAGCACCGGACGCAAATGTGGCTGGCGGGCCAAATCGTGGCCGGTTAGATCCTTGCGACCGGTCCAACGGATCCGCTGAATGCCGTTGTCACGGGTGATTACACGGTCGCCGGGTTTCAGGTCTTCGACCAGACGCTCGCCTTCGGGGGTGGCGATCAATGTGCCAGGGGTAAAGCAAGGCACGATTTCTTCGATGTTTTCGAAGTCCATTGTGCCAGTCACCTCTCCGGCACCATTCAGGAATTCGACAGTTCCGTCGATGCCGTTCGAGGGGCGTGCGCCGTCGTCATCGTCCCGTACATTGACGAGGCGCCAATCAACGTCCTCTTGGCCCACGCCCGACAGGTCCAGCGTGTCAAAGTCATCGCCGGTGTTGTTGCCGGTCACGAAGTCGCCCGCCCCTTCTTCTGCCGAACTGACATAGATTATGTCGCGGTCCGCGCCACCGTCGATGCTGTCGATACCCCGACCACCGTCCAGACTGTCGTCACCCTGACCGCCCAAAAGAGTGTCGCTGTCATTCCCGCCGAACAACTCATCATCGTCGATCCCACCGTTCAGCGTGTCTTCGCCACTGTCCCCGTAGAGCGTGTCATTGTCATCGCCGCCAATCAGCAGATCGTTTCCGGTCTCACCGTCGAGGAAATCGCGATCATTCTCGGTGTTGACATCAATGTCATCAGTCAACTCCAACGACGCAAGGTTAGAACCATCAAGCGTGTCATCGCCCTGCCCCCCGTCAAGGGTGTCCGCCCCGTGCGAGCCGATCAGCGAGTCGTCACCCTGACCGCCCATGATGGAATCGTCATCTATGCCGCCGTCCAGCGTGTCGTTCTCACCGCCGCCATCCAGTGTATCGCGGTCATCCCCGGTTGCGATATAGTCGTCACCACGGTTGCCTTCGACATAGTCGCGGCCATCATCTTGGTTCGGATCGCTGTCAAAACCAAGAGTGTTCAACAACGTTCCAGGCGCAAAAGCCAGATCGTCGCCGACGTAGTCGGAAAAGGTATTGGTGCCCGCGATGATCGAGTCATTGCCGGTGCGGCCATAGATCGTGTCCGCCCCTTGGCTGTCGAACAGGCTGTCATCTCCGGCGCCCAGTTCAACAAGATCATCGTCGATGCCCGGCATAACAGAATCATCACCGCCGCCCGCATCAATTGTATCGTTGTCATCACCGGTCGAAATGAGATCAGAACTTGAGGTGCCTGTAATATCGTCAAGATCGTCAGCCGGATCAGGATCCTCGTCAAGACCATCCAGCGGATCCAGCGCTTGATCGGCCGGGTCCACGGGAAACACATCCGTGTCGATCCGCTCATCCTGCTCTACCGACACGGTCACCAATCCGGTGTCGCTGCCACCAGAGCTGTCAGCAATGTCATATTCAAACGTATCGACCCCAAAGAAGCCGGCGTCAGGCGTGTAGGTGACCGTACCGTCGCCATTGTCCTCGACTGTTCCGTTTGCGGGTGAGGTCAAAAAGATGATGGAGAAATCGTCGCCATCGGGATCACTGTCATTTGCGGTCACATCAATGATCACAGGTGCGCCAATGCCCGTCGTTGCGATGTCATCTACTGCAACAGGTGGATCGTTGGGATCCCCGACCTCCACTGTAACGACAGCGGTGTCACTGTTTCCCTGCGGATCAGAGATTTCGTATTCAAAAGTATCGCTTCCGACAAACCCCGTGTCAGGCGTGTAGGTTACCGTCCCATCTCCATTGTCGACCACCTCTCCGTCGGTGGGATCAGACAAAAAGGTGACGGTCAGAGCGCCGCCTTCGGGGTCGCTGTCATTTGCAACGACATCGATGATGATGGCTGTATCCATATCGGTGGTTGCAAGGTCATCCACCGCGTCCGGATCAAGGTTCCCCGGGTCGACGTCAATCGTCGAGAATTCAATGTCGCTGACCAAAGCGGCTTGCTGACCGTTGCCCCCGTTCTCATATACAATTTCAATCCGTGATACGGGCCCAGCAATTTCGACAAGAAGCGAACCATCAGCATCCGTAAACTCGGTTTCCGTGGTCCCCGTAGCGGTATTGCCTGCCACTGCCGGCGCTCCGCTGGGTGTCAGGCTCACAGCCACTTCGTTGCCTGCGCCGTCATAGGCCAGGATCGTCACGTTATCTTCGAAAGACAGACCCTCGGCATCGATCCCGTCGATGTCTTCGCCTGTTTCATCAGCATCGATATCAGACAGCCTGAAAGCCACGTTTTGTACGCTGTCGGTGTACAGATCCGTGTCCAATGCTGCGAACGACAGAACCGTGGTCGAGGTTGGCGACTCGCCCGGGCCACCACTGCCGCCTTCGCCAAAAAGCTTCAGCCACGATTTTGGATCGAAGGTTTCATCGGGCGCAACATAGCCGTCGGCGTCGAACGTCAAAGCCTGCGCATTGGTATCCTGCGAGGCAAAGGCGATTTCGACACCTACTCCGCCTGTGTCTACTGTGACAGGCACGCCGCCAAATGTTCCGTCACCAAGCTGTGTGCCGTAGGCGCCCAACAGCCCCCAATCCAAAACCAAATCAGCCATCGTTCAGACCCCTATTCAAAATGACATAGGACAACCCAATGTCGAGTACGTGACAGCGGTGTCTGCGCACCACCGATCACTTTCAGTCTCCCGTGCCCGTGTCTACGCAAAGTGATTTAACCGGATAGCCCGTTGACGGACATCTCGGTGCATAGTGTCAGTTCGTCGCCAAACGTCCTAAATTTCACCTCGCGAAGCTGCAAACACATCTTCGTTCAACGGCTGCCCCCGTGGCCTTCGTTTTGTCCCAAAGCGAACGGAACATGAAAACAATATGGCCGCAGGTCGTTTCAACAAAGAAGAAAATGTCTGAAAAGTGTCCATACTCGCCAAATACTCGCCCCAAAGTGAGCAGACTCAGCCATATGGTGTGGCTCTTTGAGGCAAAGAATGTTTCCAAAATCGGATCCGAGATCGCCTTGATCATGGCTGGGCAGCAAAAAAGATGCTTAACCGGCCTGAAACACAAGAAAATCTTTGAATGCCCCTGATCTGTGTTTTCAAAATGGAAACAACAGGGTCATAGCGTAGCACAACGGGGTGGCGCCACATTTATCGACCTTGCGACCCGACTGCACGCCGTCAAAAGTAAGACAATGAGCCAAATCTTTACGGATTAGTCATAAATTGAAAACAGTGATCATGCTTTTGATTGGCGAATCAGGTTTTAAGATCCTACTCAACGGCCGCCAATGCATGACCATCATGCTGAGTGCAGAGCCAGCCGGAACGTCAGGAACACGTTGCTAAAACAAGCTGCGAAAAAAGGCTAAACCGCACGGGCCGCGCACGCGATTGGATCTTTCAGCCCCAAGTGCCTTAATTCGACCGCGAAACCATTCTGGACTGACGATAAACATGTTTCAACCAGGACCGCAGACCCAAGGGTCTGCGTTGATTGACTTAAGTGGTCGGGACGGCAAGATTCGAACTTGCGACCCCCTGTACCCAAAACAGGTGCGCTACCAGGCTGCGCTACGCCCCGACTTGAGACAGCGTTTAGCGGGCTGTGTCAGGAATGAAAAGAGCAAAATTACTCTTCTGAGCATCCCCATGCTGCAATGTCCTGAGCAATGGCTGGATGACGCAGCTCAGAGCCAACATCGATCCCCAGAATCGACGTCATACCGCCGTTTATCTCAAGAACATACTGAAGGTTCCGTCCGCCGCTGATATGGGTCAGATCCTGTGGCTGGGCGTTTTCGTGTACATATCGAACCACACCCTGTGCATCGGCAAAGATGATGTCCAATGGGATGAGAGTATTTTTCATCCAGAATGTCAGGGCCTGAGGACGTTCGTAAACAAACAGCATTCCTGCCGACCGCGCCAAGTCCTCACGAAACATCAGACCCCGAGCGCGGGCTTGATGCGAATCGGCAACTTCCACCCTAAATTCGGCCTCGCCCCAATCACCGCGCAGATCAACCCTGTCCCGGTCGCAGGCGGCTCCAACCGGCGCCGCGCACAGAACAAGGAGGGCAAAGGCAATCAGGCGTTGGCCGCGTCCCAAGAGCACACCTCTATTGCCATGAGACCACGCTTGCCATCGATCACCCGCACGGCCAAGGCCTCGCCGGGTTGCAGATCGCTCAATCCCGAACGCCGCAACACCTCAACATGGATAAAAACATCCTGCGGATTTCCAAATGTGTTTGCAAACCCAAAGCCCTTGGCCTTATCGAACCATTTCACCCGTGCCGGCACCAAGTCCGCGTCGGCGACAGCACTGGGATCGAACTCCTCGAAATCGACCAAAGGTAGATCGGCGCTGCCTTCCGGGGGCTCGATACTAAGCACCTCGGTGGCTTGGACACCCCGATCTGTCTCTTGAATTTCAATCTCGACGCGGGCGGCATCTGCGACCGAGCTTTGCCCGAAGTTTCTCAACACGTTCGCGTGCAAAAGAATGTCTGGCCCACCCTCATCGGCTATCACAAAGCCGAACCCTTTGACCGGGTCGAACCATTTTATCTTGCCCACAACACGCCTTGTGTCTGTGTCATGTTGTTTCAACAGTGTTTCCACTTTATTTATCCCCACCCACGGTTTTCGCCATGTACAGGCTCTTTTGCAAGGGCAAAATATGATGCAGGTCAATGTGTTGACATTTCACGTCACATACATCTCAGGGGTTTAATCGTTTTACCTCCCACAGGGCGGTTTCAACTTCACGTCGCCATTGAAACCGGTCATGCAATCGAAAATCGCCATCGGCCCAGAACTCAATTTCACTTGGAACAACTCGGAAGCCCCCCCAAAACGGAGGGCGGGCCGGATCCACCCCATGTTTCGCGGTAACTTTTTCCACCTCCGCAACCAACGCTGCACGCGATGACAATGGCTGGGATTGCCTGGACGCCCAAGCGCCAAGACGGCTTTTCAGGCTTCGTGATTTGTAGTAGGCGTCTGCCTTGGGACCTTCTTCCTTGGTGACGGATCCGCGCACCCGAATTTGACGTCTCAAGGACTTCCAGTGCATCACAAAAGCCGCCTTGCCCGATGACATGATCTCTTGGCTTTTGGCGCTTTCGTAGTTGGTGTAAAAAACGAAGGCGTCTTGCTCAATGTCTTTCAGAAGCACCATCCGCACATTCGGCAATCCATCCGGATCAACCGTGGAAAGGGCGATGGCATTGGGGTCGTTTATCTCAGTTTTTTCGGCCTCTGCGAGCCAAGCCCGCGCGATTTCAAATGGGTCATCCCCTGCAAATTTACCGTCTCGGTCAGTCATTTGGCACTCCGGCATCACGTCTTTGAGGCATCGATGCGTCAGGCTTAATCGGAATGCAAGTCGCTACGCACGCAGTTGTACTTGATGCCTTATACCTGATCGCCTAAAGGATACCGAAGTTTTGCGAGCGGGGAACAACATGACAAGCACTCTCATGGCAGGAAAACGCGGGCTGATCATGGGCCTCGCAAATGACAAGTCTATTGCCTGGGGCATCGCCAAAGCCTGCGCAGATGCGGGCGCTGAACTGGCTTTTTCCTACCAGGGTGAAGCGCTCCGGAAACGCGTTTTGCCATTGGCAAATCAGTTGGGCAGCGAGATCGTGCTTGAATGCGATGTGTCTGACGCAGCTTCGATAGACGCGCTGTTCGACGCGCTGGCCGCGACTTGGGGCAAACTGGACTTCATCGTTCATGCCATCGGATTTTCCGATAAAAATGAACTACGTGGCCGGTATGTCGACACCACGCGGGACAACTTTTTGATGACCATGGACATCTCTGTATTTTCCTTCACGGCGGTTGTGAACAGGGCCGCAGCTATGATGAACGACGGCGGCAGCTGCCTGACACTGACCTATTACGGTGCCGAAAAAGTCATGCCACATTACAACGTCATGGGCGTCGCCAAATCTGCGCTTGAAACATCAGTTCGTTACATGGCCGAGGATCTGGGAAAAGACGGTATCCGGGTGAATGCGATCAGCGCGGGCACTATCAAAACCTTGGCTGCCAGCGGTATCGGCGATTTCCGCTACATCATGAAGTGGAACGAAAACAACGCCCCCCTGCGGCGCACGGTCACACAGGAAGAGGTCGGAAAATCCGCGCTTTACCTGCTCAGTGATCTGGGGTCAGCTGTCACGGGCGAGGTGCACCACGTGGACGCCGGATATCATGTTGTCGGCATGAAAGCGGTAGACGCCCCCGACATCTCGAAAAGCTAGGTCAGGAATGACAGTAGAAGCGCTGCTTACATTCAATGCCATTCTGGTTGTCGCCTTGGCAAGTCCCGGTGCCGCGTTGCTTTTTGCGTTGAAGACATCCATCACCAGAGGCAGCATCGCAGGACTGTTGACAGGGTTTGGCCTTGGAACGATGGCATCGCTTTGGACCCTGATGGCGCTTTTGGGATTGGATCAGGTGTTCGACCTGTTTCCCTGGACCTATGGCGCTTTGAAGACCGCAGGCGGGCTGTACCTTGTGTATATCGGATGGACCACATGGCGGAATGCCCGAAAGCCTTTGCCAGATGTCGCGCCATCACATGGACGCGCCTTTGTTGACGGCATCTTGGTCAACGCGGCCAATCCAAAATCGGTTCTGTTTGCAGCTGCCGTGATCCTTGTGGTGCTGCCACAAGGTGCCTCGTGGAACTCTATGATCGTGATCACTCTGAACCAAGTGATGGTCGAAACGGCCTTTTACGGCGTGCTGGCGTTTCTGGCGAGCACGCCGAAGGTGCGCCAAGGGTATCTTTCCACGAAAACAGTGTTGGACCGTTTTGCCGGGGTCGTAATGGCCGCACTTGGCCTGCGTCTCTTGATGGATCGGTAATCCGCCGCAAAACCGCCCCAAGTACCGTGGTGCCGTTGACAACCTGAGGCCGGAACAGGGTGTTGCGCAAAATCCTTGTCACCGAGAGATGTTCGCACTGGCTTTGGCCTTCGGCATCACGTCGGCATCACACTGTCCACGCACGATGCCGTCATCTCAGCAAATGATGTCAGGGCAGCGCGCACCCGGACCGCCCCTGCGCGTGTTGGGCAAAACAGCAAAACGCAGCACGTTCTGATTGGGCAACAGGGCGAAGTTTTTCATCTTCCCCCTTTTCGCGCGACCCGGAGTCGCTGTATCACCCCAATACAACACAAGCCAGACGCCGGAGAGCTGAAAGATGAATGACCGTTTGCCCCATGAAAAGGGCTTTCACGTCAGCTGGGATCAGCTGCACCGAGATGCCCGCGCTCTGGCGTGGCGATTGGATGGGCAAGGTCCGAATGACGGCTTGTGGAAGGCTGTTGTCGCGATCACACGGGGTGGAATGGCCCCTGCGATGATCGTCGCGCGCGAGTTGGATATCCGGCAAGTTGATACGATCTCGGTCAAGTCCTACCATGCAGGGGGCGGCAAAGCAGACCAACGCCGCGAAGCCGAAGTGCTGAAATATCCGGGCGCAGATCTGGTTGGCGACGGCGACGGCGTGCTGATCGTCGACGACCTTGTGGACAGTGGCAAAACACTAGAGCTGGTGCGCTCTCTTTATCCCAAAGCGCATGTGGCAACAGTTTACGCCAAGCCGATGGGCCGCCCACAGGTGGATACCTTTATCACCGAAGTCAGCCAGGACACCTGGATCTTTTTCCCTTGGGATATGGCGCTGCAATATGTCGAACCGTATCGTGGCACCGACTGATGAGCCCGACCCGGACGCAAACAACTTTTGCCCCACCCGTGATGGAGGCCCGTCGCTGGCTTGACGGGCTGAATTTTCCTGCGGACCGCCCGTTGATCAATGTCAGTCAGGCCGCGCCAGTAGATCCCCCACCCAAGGCGTTGAGGGCCGCCATGGCCGACGCCCTGAATGAGCCAGACACACATCTTTACGGTCCTGTTCTGGGCCTGCCCAGCTTGCGTGCGGAACTGGCGGAACAATGGGGGGGCCATTACGGCGGATCGATTTCAGCCGATCAGGTCGCAATAACCTCTGGCTGCAATCAGGGTTTTGCCGCAGTGATCGCGGCGCTGTGCGCCGAAGGTGATGAGGTTATTCTACCAACCCCATGGTATTTCAATCATAAAATGTGGTTGGACATGACCGGGGTGACAGCGGTGGCATTGACCACCGGCCCTGACCTGATCCCTGATGCACAGGCGGCACGGGCGCTGATCACGGCGCGGACACGCGCGATCGCGCT
>JAKVCP010000020.1:33042-48485 GCA_022448925.1 Paracoccaceae bacterium | reverse complement strand
CGGGATTTACGCCCGGGGGTCGACCTCCGGTTTCAGCGGAGTGGACCTTGCGGCCAGCGTGCTCTCCCTGATGTGGTTGGGGGGCAGCACGGCCTTCTTTGCCACCTCACCGGACCCGGTGAACGGCTACAAGCCTGTTCTGATAGGCGTGGCGATTGTTCTGCCTGCCTTGATGATCTGGGTGGGATCGGTAACCCTGCGCAGTCTGCGTGCCTTGAAGGCTGAAACCGACCGTCTCAAAGCCAGCATGAACGCCCTGCGCAAGGTGCATGTTGCCCAACTGCGGTCGATGGATGGCAACAGTCCGACCGAGATCACCCGCAAACTCGAAGAGATCTCGGCGGCGCAACGCAAGACAGAGACGACGCTGGCCATGTTCACGTCGACCCGTGTTGCGCTTCAGCCCGGTGATGCAAGCCAGGGACCGCGCCCGTCCAAACCTGAGCCCGCGGCGCCGGATGCGTCGGATCAACCGGCCCTGGCGCTTGGAACCCCGGCCGAAGAGCTGGACCCGCCCTTGCCCAAAGAGGATTTGATTCGTGCCCTCAACTTCCCGGAAACGGCCGAGGATGAAGCCGGCTTTGCAGCTCTTCGGCGGGCGCTGCGGGATCGGCCAACGGCACAACTTGTTCAGGCCAGCCAGGATGTGCTGACGCTGCTCAGCCAGGACGGCATCTACATGGACGACCTGCGCCCCGACATGGCCCGCCCCGAGGTCTGGCGCCAATTTGGGCAGGGCGAGCGGGGGCGCGCGATTGCGGCACTTGGCGGGATCCGGGATCGTTCATCGCTGGCCTTGACCGCCGGCAGGATGAAATCCGATCCGATTTTCCGTGATGCTGCACATCATTTTTTGCGGCTCTTTGACAAACATTTTGCCGATTTCGAAAGCGACGCCACCGATAGCGACATATCCGATATGGCCAACACGCGCACGGCCCGTGCCTTCATGCTGATCGGTCGGGTCACGGGAACATTTTCCTGACGCCGCTTGCGGTTGCCCGAGGCCACATGCAGGATCCGGGGTGCGTGGCGCACGTGTCGTCGACCCGCCAGCCTCTCAGCCCGCTCAGACAGCCCGCTCGGCGCCCTGCTTGGACAGCCAGCACGGACAGCCAGCTCAGGGGGCAGTCCCCCTCCGCGACCGCGGCGTTGGTCAGGCTGCAAAGGCAACTGTGACCCGATCAGACTGGGCCGGATCACCCGCTAAGACCTAGATCCCAAAACTTCCGAACGGGATGAACCGCACGAGGTCGCCGGGGGCAATGTCCTGTTGCGCATCCGTGATTTCTACCAGCCCCTCGGCCCAACTCAGCCCACTGATTCGGCCCGAACCTTCGGACTTGAAAACCTCGGCCCGGCCATCGCGGACCCGAGCACGCAGATATTCACGCCGCCCAGCTTTCTTGCGTTTGGCAAATGCGGCAGGAATGTCAAAGCCCGTGGGCTCGGCCCATCCCGCTCCGGCCATCAGCGACAGGGCCGGTCGACCAAAGACCAAAGCACAGACCAGCGCGGCCACAGGATTGCCCGGCAGCCCAAAGACCGGAACCCCCTGCCACATGCCAAGCGCCAAAGGTCGTCCGGGTTTCAGTGCAATCCGCCAGCTTTGCAGGCTGCCGGTTTCACGCAAAAGCGCCGAGACGTGATCTTCGTCTCCTGCCGAAGCCCCGCCTGAGGTCAGGATCACATCTGCGCATGTGGCGGCCCGGTCGAGACGTTTTCGCAATGCCGTGCGATCATCCGCCACGCGCCCCATATCCACGGGCTCAAACGCCCAGCGCCGGACAATTTCGAGCAGCATGGGGCGGTTGGCATCGAAAATCTGACCGGGCTGGGCCTCGGCTCCGGCTTCTAGCAATTCATCACCCGTTGACAGTACGGCAACGCGCAAAGGCCGAAAAACCTGCAACTCACCAACACCCACCGCAGAGGCCAGCGCCAAATCAGCAGGCGCGACGGTCCGCCCCCGAGGCAAGGCCACCTGTCCCGCCACAATGTCTTCGCCTGCTGCACGGGTATTGGCACCGACCTTCACCGGCCCCAGAAAGGCAATTTCGCCCAGCCCCAGCGTCACATCCTCTTCCAGGATCACCGTGTCGACCCCATCAGGCAAAGCCGCGCCGGTCAGGACCCTGATCGCGTGGCCCGGGGGCACCGTACCGTTGAACTTCAACCCCGCCGCAGCGCGGCCTTCGATCAATGGCAGCCGATGTGGCCCCTCGACAAGGGCGCCTGCAAAACCATATCCGTCCACGGCCGTGTTGGGCAAAGGCGGATTGCTGCGCACCGCCACCAAATCCTCTGCCAGCACCCTGCCCGAGGCGCCGCCCAAGGGGGTCGCCTCAACGCCCACAACAGGGCGCAGCCGATCGCGCAGCCTCGCCAGAGCGTCATCCACTGGCGTCCAATCGACCCCGCCAGGCAATGCAAAGCAGTCGTTTGTCAGAGGCGGCGGGCGCAGATCAGCGGCGGCGTTTTGCAGTGTTGCTTCGTGCCCCAAACCAAAGATCCAACCTTCTTCGGGCGCGTGCTGCGCCAGCATCTGCGCCAAATCGGTCGGGGCCAGGTTGGCCAGAGCCCGTGCCATCAAGTGCACCTGCGCTGCATCACGAATCCCCGGCATTCGGCGCACTTGGTCATTCAGCAAAGAGGGCCAGATCTCGACAAATGCGACATCACGATCGGGCGGTTCAAAAGGCCAGACCGATACAGCCCCCTCAAAGCTTCGCCGCAAACGTGCCAGCACCGGCAATCCCATCAGAACCTGTCCGCCGACGGACCCGGCTCCGGCAAGCTGCCAACAGGTGAATGTGCCGCGTGCGGCCTTTTCACATGCGCGGCGATCAGGAAACGGGTTTTGATAATCGCCCTTGGTCCGTGGCAGGTTTGCAATGTCACGTGCAAGCGCATTTCCCCAGAACGGGCCATTGCCAGAAAATTGTGCATTGATCTGACCAGCCAGATCAAACCGATTGTTGGCTTTCGGAGCGTCTTCAACACGATCGGCCAACCAAGCCCAAAGGGCCAACGGATCCTTTTTGCCGGTCACGGCCTGGGCAAAACCAACGGGATAGCCAAAGGGAAAATCAAACCCGATCAACAGACGCCGCCCGGCGGCGCGCTCTTCGGTGATCAGATCGCGCAGAACCTCTTCGGCTTGTGCCCGGTTGCGCAGATACCTTGGCGAATCGGCCCGGCCAGCACGTACAACAGCAATCCAGATCGCATCTTTACGCGGCCTCGGCCCTGTGTCATTGCCACCAGACCAATCCACCATGGCAAAGCTTTGAAAGCCGTTCACAGGCCCACCTCGGTCAGGATGAAATCGGCAATCTCGGATGTCGCATTCAAATCAAAGACGCGACGATCGCTGTCCAGAAGAATGTCTGCAGCAATGGCCCGTATCGTCGGGTCCCCCGGCGCGATAAGGGCATTGCCGGTTTCGGCCCGGAAAGCCTCGATCTTTGGATGGCGATCGCGCTTGTAGCCCTCGACCAGAACCAGATCGACGGGCGCCAGTTTGGTCAACAACTCTTCGAGCGTCGGCTCGTCCTGACCTCGCAGCTCATGCATCAGCGCAAAGCGATTGCGCGAGGCCAGCAACACCTCGTTTGCACCAGCCAGACGGTGACGGTGACTGTCCTTGCCTGGATGGTCCACATCAAAGGTATGATGTGCATGCTTGACAGTACTTACGGTGATCCCACGCCCGGTGATTTCGGTTACCAGGCGCTCCATCAGTCCGGTTTTGCCTGCATTCTTCCAGCCGGTGACGCCGTAAACCTTCATGCCATGTCCCTTGCCCGCGCCAGATCTTCGGGCGTGTTGATATTGAAGAATGGGTCTGCATCGCCCCCGGGAAACAGCGCCTCGCGGCCTGCGTGTTTGTCAGTCCAAAGTACGACCTTTTTCAAGCCATCTCGCAAGGCTGCTCGAAGATCGTCACGCAACGCAACCGGCCAGAGACCAAAGGTTGGGTGTCGGATCAAACCGCTTTTGGATTTGCTCTTGGTCCGCGCCTCGCCCGTGGTCGCCGCCAGCACCAGAGGGTGGGTCTGGCCCTGCGCAACCTGTTGAAACCGGGCGACCAGATCGCGCGGGAAAAAGGGCGTGTCAGCAGCGACCGAAACAAGCGTGTCAGCGCCCTGCTCTGCCGCCCAATCCAACCCCGCCAGAACCCCCGCCAAAGGGCCTGCGAAATCCGGGATGGTATCGGGCAGGACCGGCAGGTCAAACCCTGCAAACCGCGCTGGATCTCCATTGGCATTCAACGCAAGAGCACCAACCTGTGGCGCCAGCCTCTCGATGACCTGGGCCAACAGGCTTTGTCCTCTGAGCAACAACAGCCCTTTGTCACCGCCTCCCATGCGGGTTGCCTGCCCGCCAGCAAGAATGACCCCCAGCGGCTTAGTCATCGCGCGCGCCCTTGCGGCCAAGGGTCCGCCCCTCGTCGGACACTTTGTCGGGATCGGCGTCGCGCACCAGACGATCCGCTCCGCTGAGACAGACAAACCGTTTGCCGCGCATCCGCCCTAGACACGTCAGTCCGACCTGCTGCGCAATCTCAACCCCCCAGGCGGTAAAGCCCGAGCGCGAGGCCAGCACAGGGATGCCCATCAGTGCGGTCTTGATCACCATTTCGGACGTCAACCGCCCGGTGGTGTAAAGGATCTTGTCCTCAGCATCGACGTCGTGCTGCAACATCCAGCCTGCGATCTTGTCGACAGCATTATGGCGGCCCACGTCCTCCATGTAGACCAGCGGGCGATCGCCCTGGCACAAAACAGTGCCATGGATCGCCCCGGCCTGTAGATACAAAGACGGCGTGGTGTTGATCTTGTGCGCCAAAGCATAAAGCCAAGACGTCCGCACCTGGGTCGCAGGCAAAGACACGTCCTGCAGGCCCTCCATCATGTCGCCAAAGACCGTGCCCACGGCACAGCCGCTGGTGCGGGTCTTTTTCTGCAGCTTCTCTTCATAGGTCGTTTCACGGGCCGTGCGCACCACAACCGTTTCCAACTCTTGGTCGAAATCGACGCCTGTGATGACCTCGTCGGGCTGCAACATGCCCTGGTTCTTGAGAAACCCAAGCGCAAGGTATTCAGGATAATCTCCGATTGTCATCGCCGTTACGATTTCCTGCCGATTCAAGAAGATGGTCAAAGGGCGTTCTTCGACGACCCAAATCTCGGTTTCGGCGCCGGTGTGGTCCAAGCCTACAACGCGACGGGTCAGCCGGGCAGCGGCTGGATCAGGGGCAATCAAGTAGCCGGCATCGGCGGGATTGGGCAATTGCAACTCCTGTGGATCGGCGCTAGGGCAGGCAGCATCAACGTGGAGCACAGTGATGGCGCGCATGTCGGCAATGTCAAGTTTTTGGCGTGGGTTCAGTGGCGGTCTGCCGTTTCTCCTGGTGGTCACCCCCTTCGCGGCGCTGTTTGGCGTCCTGGCCACCGAAGCCGGGCTGAACCTGACGCAGGTGATGGTCTTCAGCCTCGCGACTTTTGCCGGTGCGGCGCAGTTCGCAGCGCTGCAATTGATGCAGGAAAATGCACCGACACTTATCGTGCTTGCCTCTGCCCTTGCGGTGAATTTGCGAGTGGCAATGTATTCAGCCGCAATCACCCCCTACCTCGGAGAGGCCCCGCTGTGGCAGCGCGCACTGGCCGCGTTTTTCCTGGTAGATCAACCCTTTGCCCTGTCGACCCTCGAATATGAAAAGCGCCCCGAGTTAAGCATACCTGCACGCATGGCATTTTACGCAGGCGTACTGACACCGATCGCACCGGCTTGGTACCTGTGCACCTATCTTGGTGCGGTGGCAGGCAATGCAATCCCGTCCGGAATCGGTCTGGACATGGCCCTGCCGCTGACCTTTATCGCCATGCTTGGACCGATGATGCGCACCGTTGCGCATGTGGTTGCAGCCCTAACGGGCATCATCTTGGCGATCCTGTTTGTGTCTGTTCCACATAACCTGGGACTGATCCTAGCCGGCATGGGTGGCATGATGGCCGGCGCACAAGCAGAACTCATCCTCAAGAGGCGTGGCTATCATGGATGATACAAAAGTCTGGATCGTTATTGCAGCTTTGTCGATCGGCAGCTTCCTGCTGCGCTTTTCCTTTCTTGGCCTGATCGGCGATCGCGGCATGCCCGAGTGGCTCATGCGACACTTGCGCTATACAGCCGTCGCAATCCTGCCCGCAATGGTCACGCCCTTGCTGATCTGGCCAACCGATGACAGCGCGGCCCCGGTGCCCGAGCGTCTTGCAATCGCGGGCACCACTCTCGCCGTGGGCTACCTTACCAAAAACGTCTTTGCAGCCATGGGCGTAGCCCTGGCCGCAATGGTTCTGACCTACTGGGTCTGATCCGCGTTCGCAGCCTCAAAGGCCGCGGTCGCAAGACCTTTGTCATCGGCGTCGTCTTCGTAAAGGACCCGCTCTGACACTCCTGGAAGCGCAGCGATCTGTTCGCGCAGATTGTTGGGAAAAAGCGTATTCCTGATCCCCTCGAAACCAGGCAATTGCTGCAAGAGTTTTGCAATGCTGGCCGCACACTGCGAGCCGGCAACAGGTCCGGCCTGCTGGGCAAGTTGCAAGGCCTTTTCTGCCACCTCAGCCGTGACTTCGATGCGTTGGATCACAACGTGATATGTTTCGCGCGCGTGCGCCCGTTCATAGAATTCGGCAACGCGTGGCGTGATGCCGTACAGAACATCATTGCGCTCAGGCATGACGTTCACTTTCAATGAGCCCGCCGGATCGAACACGACGCGCTGTGACGCGTTTATCATCATTGACGCGTGCGCGCCCGCGCCCGACCGATTGTTCACCATCGTGAAAAAGGTCAACGCCGGAGGACCGTCGTGCCGATATATATATTGGGCGATTTCCTCATCCGTTGCGTATTCGCCGGGCGTGCTGCCGCAGCCGGCCAAGGCTGTGGTTGCGAGGGCGGCAGTCAGAAAAACACGGCGTTGCATCGGCACGAGCCCCCGCGTATCAGCTGTTGAAGATCGCAAGGAAAATCAGCACGCCGACCGAGACGCCTGCAACCCAGATCGAAGCGCGAATGAAGCCTTCGAAAGTTTTTTCCTGAACATCGGTGTTCATTTCGCCGTGCTTGTGTTCAGCCATGGTTTCTATCCTTGAAAGACGCATTTTGTGTTTGGTTAGCCCATTTCCCGGGCCCTGTCACGCAGCCAGACCTGACGCAGTGTGTCGCGGTCAGGACTCGTCCAGCTTTTGTGCCAGTCTAAACCCGATCCGGCGTGGCTCTGCCGTTTCTGTCTCTTTTGGAAGAGCCCGCAAAATCACGCTTAACTGACTGACATGCTGAACCAACTGTGTGCGCGCTCCTGCCGGGTCGGTTCCGTAGAACGTCACGATATCAGGATCAAAATACCCCATGCCCTCAATCCGCAATATCCCAGCGTCACTGCCCGCAAACCCCATGGCAACCTCATGCTCTGCATCAAGTTGTTTCTCAAAGTTCTGAATGTAGAGAATCAGCCGTTCATAGGCCCATTCGGCCGAACTTTTCTGCTGTAGAGGTTTGCGGGTTATCGCAGCGGGCAACCCCTGCGGCGCGGGGTCGTCACCATTGGTATGGACGTCGATCCGGCGTGGCAGCGCGTCATCTTCATATGCTTCGGCAGCAGTTGATATGGTGTCGTCCATTGGATCCCCTAAAGCGGCAACGCGGTTGTCTCTTTGATTTCCTCCATAACAAAACTTGCCGACATATCCGAGACAGGGACCTTGGCAATCACACGTTTGTAGAAGGCATCATAGGCAGGCACGTCCGCCACGCGCACCCGTAGCAGATAATCCAGGTCGCCTGTCATTCTGTAGGCGCCGACAACCTCGGGCATGGTGCGCACGACACGCTGGAACCGATCCATCCATTCGGCATCATGATTCGACGTGCGCACCTGGATGATGACCTCAAGCGGGCATGCGATCTTGTCTGGGTCCAGCAAGACAACGCGCCCTCGAATGATACCCGCCTCTTCCATTTGCCGCACCCGGCGCCAACAGGCATTGCGGGACAGGCCGACCCGCTCACTCAGCGCATCAGCGCTCAGGCTGGCGTCTTTTTGCAGGATGGCCAAGATACGCCTGTCTATTTCGTCGATCAAATCCGTCATTGTTGGGAAAATATCTCAAATTTTTGCAAATTCAATCAAATTTTGGGACAACTTTCGCGGTGGATTTGGCGATATTAAGGTCCAGAAGGAGACCGCATCATGAAAACCACCACTCACGAAAGCAATCGATCCACTTTCCAGCGTGTTTTCCTGGATCATCCCGCAAGCGTGGACGAAAGCTATGCGGAACACATGCGCTTTGCGCTTGGCTTTTCTGGCACGCTCTTCGTGGCAGCATTCGCTGCACTGCTTCACGCACTGATCCCGGCCTGCTGCGAAACCACAGCAAGTCGCATCATCCGCCGCCTGCATGCGCGGATCGAGAACCGCGACGCGCAGTGACCGCCAATGTGCCGCATTGCTGCGTATATCGGCCCCGAAGTGCCGTTGGAAAACATCGTTGTACATCCAAAGCACTCTTTGCTCGTGCAAAGCCAGAACGCCACAGAAGCCAAGCTTTCAGTCAACGGTGATGGCTTTGGTTTTGCCTGGTATGCGGCCGATCTGCAGCCTGATCCGCAGCCCGGTCTATACCGCGATGTGCTGCCGGCGTGGTCGGACGGCAATCTTGTCAGCCTGTGTCGGATGATCCGGTCACGGCTGTTCATCGCCCATGTGCGCGCCTCCACCATGGGTGAAACAGCGCGCGCCAACTGCCACCCGTTTTCTCATGGCACATGGAGCTTTTGCCACAATGGCCAGGTCCCGCACTTCCGTGCGATTCGCCGACGGATGGAGGCAGCGCTGCCTGACCCCCTTTATGAAGCGCGGCAGGGGTCTACCGATAGTGAAATGCTGTTCCTGACCTTGTTGGCCAATGGTCTGGACACAGACCCTGCAGCGGCAATCCGCGCAACGCTTAGCCGCGTAGGCGCAGCGCAGGCCACAGGACCTGTACGGATGACCTGTGTGTTTTCAGATGGCACGACCCTTTATGCGTTTCGCCACGCCTCGGATCACAACAGTCCGACGCTCTATGCATCACGCGCGCTGGACCACGGAGGCTTTGCTTTGGCATCCGAACCCTTGTGCGGCAACGCCAAAGCCTGGCGCGCCTTGACACCAGACACGCTGTATCGGTTGTCAAAGACAGGGGATTTGAGCGAAGAACGGCTTTTCCCAGCCGCCCACCTGCTAAGCGCCTAGCGCATCTGCCACAGCCAGGCACCGTCATCGCGCTCGGTGCGCACGGCCTCATTGGCGTGCCACAAATGCTGGCAGTGGGCCAACGCCTCAACCAGGGCCAGCCCGTATTCACCACTGCCGATCTGGCGCTTGAACAGAGGTTGAAAACACTCACCCGCGGTTCGTGGCTCTGCCAAGTACCTGCGCAACCGATCCAGCGCGCCATGGTGATTTTGAATCAGTTGCCGCATCCGGGTTGGCAGGCCCGTAAAGGGCAACTTGTGACCGCCAAGCACCACATGGTCTGGTCGCGCCAGCGATATCAGGCGCTCGCAGGCATCAAGCCAGTCAGCAACCGGATCGGCCAGCGGCTCGGTGGCGTAAACACCCAGGTTGGGGCTGATAGAGGCCAGAATCTGATCGCCTGCGATCACCAGATTGTCGTCCTGGCTCCAGAGTGTCGCATGTTCCGGCGCATGACCATTGCCAATGTGAACGGTCCAGTTGCGCCCCCCGAGGCAAAGCACATCATCCTGACGGATACGGCGAAATCCCAGCGGCATCGGCGCAACGACGTCGGCAAAGTTGAAAGGTCTGGTCTCGGCCCGCTGATCGTAGATGTCAGACCGCATCCCCGCGCGGCGATAGTAGGTCAGCGTCTCTTCGGTCGGGACGTCCTGGTCGTCGAGTGTAAGCATCCGCGCAAAAAGCCATGCGGTGCGCGTCATGATCAATTCCGCGCCATGTTCCTTCTGGAACCATCCTGCAAGACCGACGTGATCGGGATGGTGATGGGTCACAACCACCCGCGCAATCGGCCGGCCTGCAAGCGGACCATCCAGCAATGTCTGCCAAATCGCACGCGACCGCCGTGACGCCATGCCCGTATCAATCAGGGTCCAGCCATCATCGTCAGCCAGTGCATAAACGTTGACATGATCAAGAGCCATTGGCAGCGGAAGGCGCGCCCAAAGCACGCCCTCGGCAATCTCTATCGCCTCACCCTCTTGCGGAGGGTCGGGCCAGGGGTATCCGATCACGGCAGCAGAGGCGTCCTTCATGCTGACAGGTCATCGACCGTCAGTGCAAACAGATCAGAGGCACCCGCCTGGGCCTGCGCCAGCAACGAGCCATGCTCTGGCAAGAGCCGCGAAATGTAAAACCGCGCGAGTCGCGCACGCGCGCCGTCCTTATCCTGCATGGCGGCACGCAGATGGAAATACCCCCCAAGCACACGAGCAAACCCCATCAGGTAAGGCACAGCCCCCGCAAAGCGCATCTGCAAATCGCTCTGACTTACGAGCCACTCGGTCGCTTCACGCAGGGTTTCGGAGGCCTGCCACACCGGCTCCGCAAGATCTGGCGCGGTGTGGCGGGCCTGTTCGGCAAAGGCCTCTATCTCGTCAATCAGGGCGTTTGCAGCCTCTCCGCCGTCCATCATCTTGCGGGCCACAAGATCCATCGCCTGAATGCCATTGGTCCCTTCATAGATCGCGGTCACCCGAACATCGCGCATATACTGGGCTGCACCGGTTTCCTCGATAAAGCCCATGCCGCCATGGACCTGAACCCCCAGATCCGCAACCGACATGCCGGTCTGCGTGCCAAATGTCTTGGCAATCGGTGTCAGAAAAGCCGCGCGGGCCTGCCAGTCTGCGTCGCCGGTTGCATTGGCCATGTCAATGGCCACGGCACAGGCCAGACCGATCGCGCGGGCGGCAAAGATGTCCGCCTTCATCGTCGCCAGCATCCGCCGCACATCAGCATGATCAACGATGGTACCCGATCCGCCCGGCACCGGCGTCCGCCCCTGCTTGCGATCCATCGCATATGCCAAAGCGTGCTGATAGGCACCCTCGGCGGCGCCAATGCCCTGTCCGGCCACGCCAAGACGGGCGTTGTTCATCATGGTGAACATGCATTTCATACCGTCATGCTCTTCACCTACCAGCCACCCTGTGGCGCCGTCATAGGCCATGACGGCGGTCGGTGATCCATGCAAGCCCATCTTGTGTTCCAGGCTGACTACGCTCAGAGAGTTGCGCTGGCCCGGATTGCCGTCGGCATCAGGCAGGAATTTCGGCACAAGGAACAGGCTTATGCCTTTTGTTCCCGAACCACCGTCCGGCAGGCGCGCCAGCACGAGGTGACAGACGTTTTCGGTGATGTCATTGTCGCCCCAACTGATATAGATCTTTTGCCCGGTAATCGCATAGGTGCCGTCTGCATTGCGCTCTGCCTTGGTGCGCAGCGCCCCCACATCAGAGCCGGCCTGTGCCTCGGTCAGGTTCATGGTTCCAGCCCATTCGCCGGTGATCAGTTTTGGCAGGTACAGATCGCGCAGCGCTGCGGTGGCGTGATGCTCTAGCGCTTCGATCTGGCCCTGCGTCATCAAGGGGTTCAACTGCAACGACAGACAAGCCGCTGACATCATTTCCATGACCGCGGTGTTGACAGCCATGGGCAAGCCCATTCCGCCGCTCTCGAGCTGGCCTGTCGTCCCGACCCAGCCCCCTTGGGCAATGGCTCGATACGCCTCTGCATACCCAGGCGAGGTGCGCACCACGCCGTTTTCCAAAACAGCGGGCGTCATGTCCCCGGACCGGTTGACGGGCGCCAACACATCTTCGCACAGGCGCCCGGCTTCGGTCAGGATCGCTTCGACCACATCCTCAGAGGCCTCCGAAAATCGTTCGGTCTGCCCAACCTGGGCGAAATCGACCACATGGTTCAGCATAAATCGATAATCAGGCAATGGCGCACGATAAGGCATGAGAGCTCTCTGTCTTGATGGGTTGGCAACTGCGAGCGACCGCGCTATGCGTTGCACGGCTGTTCCCGGCACGTTACCCCTGCCGGACCAGGCTTCAACAGGAACGCCGCGTCACGGAACATGAGCGAGCTAACTACGCAACGTCTTGATCCAACCCCGATCGGTCTGGCCCGCGCCACCGACCTGTTATCGCGTGGCGGCTTGGTCGCCTTTCCCACAGAGACGGTTTACGGGCTGGGCGCCGACGCCTGCAATGACCACGCGGTGGCCCGTATTTACACCGCCAAGGGCCGGCCGTCTTTCAATCCGCTCATCGCACATGTGGCTGACATCGGGGCTGCGCAAGCGCTGACAGAGTGGACCGATCAGGCCGAAACGCTTGCGCAGGCGTTTTGGCCCGGCCCGCTGACACTTGTTTTGCGAAAGCGAGACAACTGCGGTCTGTCAAAATTGCTGAGCGCCGGGCAAGATACGGTCGCCGTTCGGGTGCCCGAACATCCTGTCGCGCACAGCTTGCTGCGGGCCTTTGGCGGACCGGTGGCCGCGCCCTCGGCCAACCGCTCTGGCCAAATCAGTCCGACCCTCGCCGATCACGTGGTCAAGGGCATGTCAGGCCGGATCGAAGCCGTGGTCGATGGTGGGCGCTGTCAAGTTGGCCTGGAGTCGACAATCATCGGTCTGGCAGGGCGGCCAACGCTTTTGCGGCCGGGGCAAATCACGATTGACCGGCTGCATGACATACTCGGAACACCCGTATTTGAACGCAAGGACACAGAGACAATCACCGCCCCGGGGCAACTGACATCACATTATGCGCCGCATGCGCGGGTTCGGCTGAATGCCGTGGACTGGCAGCCGGGCGAATTGCGCCTTGGGTTCGGCGCGGTGGCCTGCGATCTTAACCTGTCGCCCTCCGGGGACATGACCGAGGCCGCCGCGAACTTGTTTGAATACCTGCACCGACTGGATGCACAGCAGGCCGAGGTGATTGCCGTGTCGCCGATTCCACATCTGGGTCTGGGCGTTGCGATCAATGATCGGCTGACACGGGCAGCTGCACCACGCGAGACGCCCGAACCGCGCACCTGAACTCCAGAAGAAATCCCAGCAGAAAGCCCAGCATGAACGCGGCATGTAGGCATGTCGTCAAATGCCGCCCACTCTGGGTCCGTACGGCAATCGGGCAAAAGATCCCGTTCTGCCCTAGGTTTGAAGCGCGCAGGCGACCCCACAAGCCACTGTATATTGGAGAGCACCGCAGGCGCTCTGTCAGCCCGGCAATCCAAGGCGGGGAACCCGCGACACCGCCCTACGCCCGCCCCCCTTCAGAGCTAAGCGCCATCGGCGACACACCAAGCGATTTCAAGGCCGCCCCCCATTTTTCGGAATCGGGTGTCTTGAAGACCAGCTCATGCGAGCCAGCGCAGACCAACCAACCGTTCTGGGCAAACTCGGCCTCCAGTTGGCCCGGACCCCATCCAGCATAGCCAAGCGCAAGCAGAAAGCGCGCCGGACCGACGCCTGAACGAATGTCGCGCAAAATGTCGATGGTTGCGGTCATCCGAAAGTCCTGGGTCACCTGCAGGCTTTCTCCGCCCCCTTCATAATCTGCGCCATGCAGCACAAATCCGCGCGATTGCTCAACCGGACCTCCGTAGTAGACAGGCCGAGCATCCTGCCCATCATCGCCTTCGATCTCGAGCTGGCTCCACAGGTCGTTCAGAGTCACGTCAGCCGCAGGCTTGTTTACGATCAACCCCATCGCACCTGTGTCGGTATGGGCGCACAGGTAAACAAGGCTTTGTTCAAACCGGGCGTCCCCCATCCCGGGCATCGCGATCAGCATCTTGCCAGTCAGGTCAGTCGCGCCTGTGTCCATCAAAACCTCTTTCACAATCTGGCTGTAAAGATGACGAGGAACTCAGCCAACCGCAAGACACAAGAACAAGACAAAAGGACAGGACACAATCCCTCGCCGCAACGTGACTTGGCTTTCGTCCCAAACTTCGCCATCTCATAGGGCATGTTTGGAAAATGGCTCTGCCTGGCCGCTCTGGCCCTTTGTTCTGCTCTGCCTGCTCACGCAGGAGAGTTCGATGATGTCGTGCACGGCACCGTCCGACCCGGGTGGCGGTTGCCAAATGGCGACCATATGGCCGCCCTGCATCTGCAGTTGGCACCGGGGTGGAAGACCTATTGGCGTGCCCCCGGAGAAGGTGGCATTCCGCCAGAGTTCAATTGGAGCGGCTCACGCAACTTGGCAGCTGTAGCGATCAACTGGCCAACACCAGAAGTGTTTGACCAGGCAGGCATGCGGTCCATCGGCTATGAAAACGAACTGGTTTTGCCGATCCGGATCACACCAAGATCTGCCCGCACAATTGATTTGCGGGGGGAAATGACCCTGGGGCTATGCAAGGACATCTGCTTGCCCCATACTCTGTCGTTCCGTGCCCAATTGCCGTCAGACACGACACGTCCCGACCCGGTCATTGCGGCCTCTCTGGCGAATGTTCCCTACACTGAGGACGAGGCAGGCGTGCGTGGCGTGTCATGTGACTTGCGACCCAGCCAGGACGGCCTGACCTTAACCGCCCGCGTGCAGATGCCCAGCACCGGCACCCGTGAACATGTGGTGATCGAGACCGCCAACCCGATGATCTGGGTCCAAGAGACAACCACACGGCGCAAGGGCCGCGAGCTACATGCCGTAACAACGCTGATGCATATGGAGGGCAAACCCTTCGCCGTGGACCGCACCCGCCTGACACTGACAGTGATTGGTCGGAAATACGCGGTCGAGATTCAGGGATGCGGGCGCTAACCACGCGTGCCATCCTCGACAATCTGCTTTGGCCAATGACCAAGCCCAACCGCTGGATTTGCGCCCTGTCACCCCTGCACGCGCCACCCCCGCGCAAAACATGGGGGAAAGGACCTTGTGGATAGTCTTACCCAAACCCTACGGACCCGATTGGCCGCAATGATGGGCCCCGAATGGCATCGCCACGGGGACATGCAGCGCCCAATGGAGGGCCCGATGGATGTCAGGAGTCCAAGGCTTTGACCTGCCATGCCCGAAGCGTGTAGACCCCGCTCACCGCGTAAAGCACAAGCAACAGCCCGGCGACGCCCCCGAGGAAAAGCAGCATAGAAGCAAGCATCGGGTCAAACCCAGCGATCTGGGGAATAACGGCCAGGATCTGCGTCAAAACCTGGCCTGTGACGGCCGCGTACCCCATGGTCAGCCCCAACCAGGCCATGACCACGATCGCAGCCCCCAGCACCATACCGCCGACTCGGCGTTCGCGAAACCGCAATCCTTTGCGAAATGCCGCCACCTGGCGCCGCAGATCCTGCTGGATTGCAAGCAGGGATGGCACCACC
>JAKVCP010000020.1:0-33032 GCA_022448925.1 Paracoccaceae bacterium | reverse complement strand
GGATCATGCCAAAACCCAGCCCATAGACCAGCGTAATCACGGATGGCTTCAAGAACTCCGCCTGGCTGGATCCTTCATAGAGCAAGGGCGCCAAGCCCAGAACCGTTGTCAGGGTCGTCAACATGACAGGTCGCAGACGATCTGCTGCTCCGTCGATGATCGAAGGCACCAACCCGCGGTCTTCGGCATATTGGTCGATCGTCGTCACAAGCACAATTGAATCGTTGATGATGATCCCCGTCATCCCCAACAATCCGACCACCGTGAACATCGACAGCGGCACATCCCATTGTGCGTGCCCGTAAATCGTACCGACCAACCCAAATGGAATGATCGCCATGACCACGATGGGGCGCGACCAACTTGAAAACACCCAAGCCAAGACGAGGTAAATGCCCGTCAAGACAAGAATCATCCCGATCCGAGCATCTTGAATGAAGTCGTTTTCCTGCTCGCTCAGGCCAGCGATCCGATACTCGACCTGCCGCTCTTCGGCAATGCGAGGCAGGATCACCCCATCGAGCTGCTGCAGGATGTCGGTTGCCCGCGCGGGGTCATCCTCGGAAATATCGCCGGTGACCGATATCAACCGCAATCCATTCTCGCGTTGAACAGTGGAAAATCCGACCCGGCGTTCGACACTGACAATATCGGCCAGCAGGACATAGGCGCCAGCGGGCGTTCGCATTTGGGTGCGCTCCAGGAAGTCGGCCGTCAGCTCGCCCTTGGGCAGTTCAACCCGGATCGACGCACTGCGCGGACCGTCGGGATAGGTCGCGGCCTCTATCCCACCCAGCCGGTTGCGCAACACTCGGCCCAAGCCATCAATCGTAAAGCCCAATGCCTGTCCCTGCGCAGTCAGCTCCAGGATGATCTCTTCCTTGTCATAGGACATGTTGTCCTCGACGGCCGACACCTCACCAAACTGCGACAAGGCTGTCTTGAGATCCTCTGACGCGGCTTTCAGCACTTCGGCGCTGGACCCATAGAAGGCGACATCCAGCGCATCCCCTCCCGGACCGGACCGCCACCCACGGAAACTGATCGTTTCCACCAAGGGATGGCGACGCACGCTGTCTTGCAGCTCGCCGACGAACTGGAAACTGGAATAGCTGCGCAGATCCCGGTCGATCAGCTCGATCGAAACGGCCCCCAGTTGATCTGGGTCTTTTATGTCTGCTCCTGCCAGACCCCGCCCCGAGTTGCCTCCGACTTCGGCGATCACATAGGCAATTGGATTGCGGCCATAGCGCTCTTCGTATTGCTTGCCCAGTTCCTCTGTTGCGCGCTGCATTTCCCGCATCATTTCGATCGTGTCCTGACGGGTCGCGCCCGGAAGCATGGCAAAGTTGCCCGTGACCGATGACAGCTCTGGCGGGTTGAAAAACCGCCACTGCACGTCACCGCGGATGAACAAAGCGATCTGGCTGGCCAGAAGCACAACCGCGCCTGCAATCACCGCGTAACGAGCCCGGATAACGCCCGCCATCAACCGGCGGAACAATGTGTCGCGTGCCCAAGTGAAGCCCCGGTTCACGATACGCGACGGCCAATCGTACCAATGCTCTTTGACCGAATGTTTCAGCGCGTGCGCCATGTGATTGGGCAGGATCAGAAAACATTCGATCAACGAGGCGATCAGCACCACCACAACGGTGAATGGAATATCAGCCAGCAGGTCTCCGAACCGCCCACCAATCGCCGTCAATCCGAAAAACGCGATGATCGTGGTCAAAGAGGCGGCGAAAACAGGCATGGCCATCCGCCGTGCCGCATTCTCGGCCGCTTCAAACGGAGTATCGCCCCGCCGTGCGCGGAAATCTGCATGCTCGCCCACGACAATGGCATCGTCTACAACGATTCCAAGGGTGATGATCAAAGCGAATAACGAAATGATATTGATGGTGATTCCGGCTGCGTACATCAGCGCAATTGTGGCCAACATCGCCGTCGGAATGCCCGCTGCCACCCAGAATGCCGTGCGGACGTTGAGAAACAGGAACAGCAATGTGACAACCAGCGCAAGGCCCATCAATCCGTTATCAATCAGGATGTTCAAACGGGCTGTGATTACTTCTGAGCGGGTGCGGATCAACTCGATCTCGACGCCATCGGGCAGCGTCGCCTGCAACTCGGCGGCAACGGTCTCGACGGTTTCCTGAATGCCGATGGCATCTCCCTGATCCGATCGGTCGACGCGAATGGAGATCGCCGGGTTTTCACCCACAAAGTAGCTGCGCGCCCGGTCGATGCCCTTGACATTGACGGTTGCCACATCGCCCACCAACAATGTCGATCCGTCCGGATTAGACCGCAGCACAATCGCGAGAATTTGTTCGGCGCTGCGCTTTTCAACCCCTGTGCGAACCCGCGTGCCCGCACCGCTGACATCGCCCGCGGGATCGGCATCCACCTCTTCGGCAATCGCGCTTGCGATCTCGGCCATGGTCACATCGTTGCCGATCAAATTGGCCGAGGGCACCTCGACCACGGTCTGCGGCGCTGCCAGCCCGCGAATCCGGGTGCGCGTGACGCCTTCAGAAAAGAGGCGGACGACAAGTTCGTCTGAAAACCGGGCCAATTGGTCCACTGCAACAGGCCCGGTCACCACGATGTCCGTCACCCGATCCCGCCATGCACCCCGCCGCACAACCGGATCATCTGCATCCTCGGGCAAGGGACCGACGCCATCAACAGCCGAGGCAACGTCGTCAGCCGCCCGCGACATGTCCCAGCCCGGTTCGAATTCCAGCGTGATCCGCGCAACCCCTTCACGCGAGTTGGCGGATGAACTTTCGACACCCTCAACGGCAAGCAGCGCTGGCTCCATGACCTGAACAATGGCACGGTCCACATCTTCTGCCCCGGCACCCGACCAACGAACAGAGACGGTGACGTTGTCCACGATCACATCTGGAAAAAACTGCGCCCGCATGTTCGGCAAGGCCGCAGCACCTGCTCCGATCAGCAGGATCAAAAGCAAGTTCGCCATTGTGCGGTGACGGGTGAAATAGGACAGGATACCCCCTGCCCCCGGGCTTATCTGACGTGCCATCCTAGCTGCCGCCCCGATTTTCAAGCCGCTGCACAACCCGCGCCGGCACCTTGTCCTGGTCCAGCTGACCCAAAAGCCGTTGTCTCACTTCTTTTGGAATGCGCTTGTTGGCTTCGACCATCGCAACCAGCTTGGCGCGCCGTTCGGCCGACAATTCCAGCATTTCCGGCGCCTCTGGCTGGCTTGCACCTTCGCCGCGCAGAGGACGCACCCGAATGCCCGCACCCAGCAACGGCGTACGCTCAGCCACGACCTCACGACCGGCAAGAGCTCGGCCCCGAACCAGCACTGTGTCGCCCTGGCGTCGCATCAGGGTGACCTGCATGGCCTCCAGCCTGTCGTCTTCACCAATCAAGAGCACCTCGTTTGCAGCATTAAGCGCCGACGCCGGAAGTCGCGCCACGCGCTGCAATGGAGGCTCGCTGATGGACACCGTCACAAAATCACCGGGCTTGAATCCCCGCGCATCGGTCATCCGTGCAAAGAGCAGACGACCGGTTTGTCCCGCGCCAACGGCTGCGCCTTCACGCACAAGGCGACCCTTGGCGGAAAGCGATGTTCCAAAAACATCAAGCGTTACGGTGACTTCTGCTTCTTGCAGCGTACCATTGTCGTTCAAAAGCCGCGCGTACTGCTGGGTAGATACGCGAAACGCCACCTCCAGTTGATCAGGGTCGACCAAACGCGCAAGCTGTTCATTGGCCGAGACCCTACGCCCTTCGACCACCGCGACATCGCTTAGAACGCCTGCAAAGCCTGCTGTAATCTCGGTGTCGTTCAAGCGTCGTTGCGCCTCTGCCAAGGCGATTTCAGTCCGTGCAATGCGAGTTTGGGCCTGATCCACGCGTGCCTCGGCCTGCGCCAGCGCGTTTCGACGTGTCAGCAGTTGTTGTTCGGCGGACGACAGTGAAAACTCTGCTCCCTCGACCGCCGCCGCGGTGCCGACCCCGCGGGCCGCCAAATCCAATTGGCGCTGCAAAGCGCGCTCGCGCAAATCCACCTGCGCCTCGGCGGCGGCCAGCTCGTCCTGCGACAGGACAATTGCCCGCGCAGCTTCCCGCGCTTCGGCCTGCGCATCCAGCAAGTCGCTTCGCACTCTGTCCAAGGCCGCTTGCGCATCCGCCGGATCGATCTTGGCCAGCAACTCGCCAGCTTCAACGCGCCCGCCCTCGACAAAGTCTGGCGACAGCGCCGTCACATTGCCAGCGGTTGCGGTGCGAATTTCCAGGATCCGCCCGCTGGCCACCTCGCCAAAGGCGGTCAGGATCGGCACCACCGTTTCAAACTGGACCGGCACCACGTTGACAGCAAAGACCCGTTCACGGGCCCGGTTGCCCCGTGGCTCTTGGGACAGGCGCTCTTGTACAGCCGAGCTGACAAGCGCGCCTGCATACGTGAACATCGCAAGAGTGACGGATACCAGAAACAGTCCCATCAGGCTGTGTCGAATGAACCTCATTGCTACCCTTCTTCAGTGGCTGGAGGCCCGCGCAGTGTGTAGGCCGGCGTATACAATTGCAAAATCTACGGTTGAAACGGGCGACTCGATCACTTCCGTCGCTGGGATTCACTCAATCTTGGGAAAATTTCGACGAAATTGCAGGGACGGTGCCGGAAATCGAGTTGTTTGCGCAAAATTTCGTCCCAGGCGTCCTTGCAGGCACCCGGGCTGCCGGGCAGCGCGAACAAATAGGTGCCGTTCGCCACACCGCCGGTTGCCCGGCTTTGCACCGCGCTGGTCCCGATCTTTTGCATGCTGACAATCGTAAAAACGGTGCCAAAGGCGTCGATTTCTTTTTCGTAAACATCGCGATGTGCCTCGACCGAGACATCCCTGCCCGTCAAGCCGGTGCCACCGGTGCTTATGACCACATCGATCTGCGGATCAGCGCACCAGGCGCGCAGCTGGTCTGCAATGGCCCTGCGCTCATCAGGCAAGATTTTGCGATCCGCCACCTGATGCCCGTCCCCCTCGATCCGGCTGACAAGCGTGTCGCCAGATTTATCAGTGTCAATGCTTCGGGTGTCGCTGACCGTCAGGACTGCGATGCGGACCGGGATGAACTGTTTGGTTTCGTCGATACGAGACATCTTGCCCTTTCAGCAGTTGTTGCAACTCGACAAGCTTGGAGCGACCAAGGTTCCCGGGTGACCAAGGAGCACGACAGCCGGGATTGGTCTCATCGCTTGAGCTTTGCGTTGAGTTCCAGAAGATCGGCCCAAGCCTCGCGCTTGGCGGAGGCCTGGCGCAAAAGATAAGCGGGGTGAAACATCGGCAGGGTGGGTTTGCCCAGCGCATCCGCCCATTGCCCGCGCAGGCGGGTGATGCCGCGACGACCCAAAACTGCCTGACAACTGATATTGCCCATGATCACCAGGATCTCTGGATCTGCCAGCTCGATATGGCGTCGCAGAAAAGGTATCAACATGGCGATTTCATCCGCTCTGGGGTCGCGGTTCTGCGGTGGGCGCCAGGGCAGGACGTTGGTAATGTACAATGCGGCCGCGGGGTCGGCTGCGCTGCGCGACAGACCAATGGCGCCGAACATCCGATCCAGAAGTTGCCCGGCGCGACCCACAAACGGCTGGCCCTGACGATCCTCGTCACGGCCCGGTGCCTCACCGATGATCATGACCCGCGCAGCCGGATTGCCATCTGCGAAAACCGTGTTGCGGGCGCCCTTTCGAAGGTCGCAGTGCGGGTAGGCCGACATCGCCCGAGAGAGTGCGCCCAAAGAGGTCGCCTCAGTGGCAGCGCCCCGTGCCACATCGACCGGATTCACCTCTTTTGCCACCGATGCTGACACCGCAGCAGGCGCGGGGGTGTCCGTTGGCGGGGCCTCGAAGCGGTTGACGGGCGCGTCCAGCAGCGTCTCGGTCACACCAAGATCCATCTGCCATTCAAGCGCCGCGCGGGCACTGTGCCAATCAAACTCCGTTTCCATTGCGCTACCATAGGCGTCAAAAAGCCAAACGAAAACCCATCGATCCGCCCAAGCTATTCCGAAAAATTGCCGCATTGCGACTTCAACCCGTCGCGCATGCCTTGCTGCCCGCCCGCACAGTTCCTATAACCTTGCCGACCACTCGGAGCCTGCCCATGCGATTTGACCAGCGTCACCTTTTGGGGATCGAGCCGCTTCGGCCCGACGAGATCACGACGCTGCTGGATTTGTCGCAACGGTATGTTGCCTTGAACCGGCAACAGCAAAAGCGATCCACTGTCTTGGCCGGCCTCACGCAGATCAATATGTTTTTCGAAAATTCGACCCGGACGCAGGCCAGCTTTGAGTTGGCAGGCAAACGCCTGGGCGCAGATGTGATGAACATGGCGATGGAGGCAAGTTCGATCAAGAAGGGCGAAACGCTGATCGACACAGCCATGACGCTGAATGCCATGCACCCGGATTTGTTGGTGGTGCGTCATCCGCATTCCGGCGCGGTCGACCTGCTGGCACAGAAAGTCAATTGCGCCGTATTGAATGCCGGAGACGGGCGGCACGAGCACCCCACGCAGGCCCTGCTTGATGCCTTGACGATCCGCCGTGCAAAGGGGCGCATTCACCGGTTGAATATCGCGATCTGCGGCGACATCGCCCATTCACGTGTCGCGCGCTCCAACCTTCTACTGCTGCACAAGATGGAAAATCGGATACGGTTGATTGGTCCGCCGACACTGATGCCTGCAGGCATTGATGCATTCGGTGCCGAGGTCTACGAGGACATGAAAGAGGGCCTCAGGGACGTTGATGTGGTGATGATGCTGCGCTTGCAAAAAGAGCGCATGGACGGCGGGTTCATTCCGTCAGAGCGCGAGTACTATCATCGCTATGGGCTTGATGCCGAAAAGCTGTCACATGCAAAACCCGATGCCATCGTCATGCACCCCGGCCCCATGAACCGAGGTGTCGAAATCGATGGAACCCTTGCCGACGATATCAACCGCTCGGTCATTCAGGATCAGGTGGAAATGGGTGTCGCTGTGCGCATGGCGGCCATGGACCTCTTGGCACGCAATCTGCGCGCGCAACCAAAGGACGTCCTGGCATGAGCGCCAAGATTGACATCCGTGAAAGCGAACGGGGCGTTGTCCGCGTCTTTCTGCTGGATCTGCCTGCGCAGGCGATTGAACGATTTACCGTGCAGGCCGGCACAGGTGAGTGGCCGTTGAAATACGGGCTGGGTGCCAGTCATCTGAACGCACATTTTATTGACGTCGTGGACCTGCGGGACCTGTCGGGCATGACGCTGAGCGCCTATCTCGCCGAAGGCTATGCGATCCCAAAGGCCAACCTGCGCGAGGCTGAAGCGCAGTTGAACGCGCTGAAGGGCCATGTGGTGATCGTGTCCTCGCGCGCCTTTGACAACAGGGCGCAGACGCTGACCGTGCAGACCCCGCTGCGCTGGGTCGGCACCTTCGAGGAACAAAAGGGCCGGACGATCACGCCGCCTTTACGTTCCAAATCCGCCAAGGGGTCGGGTCAGCGGTCCACACCTGACACCGGCGCCCAGAAAAAAGCGATTCTTCGCGCATTGATGATCGGGCTTGCCGTGATCGTCGCCTTTGCGGCTGTTTCGATATTGCGGACGTTGTGACCAAATGTCTGGTGCCGCTCCCACTCCTGATCAACCTGACGGCTGGGCCGGGATCCTTGACCCGGACGAGCACATTGTCTGGCAGGGCCGCCCCGACACCAAGGTCGTGATTCGCCCCGGCAATATTTTCCTGACCCTCTTCGGAGCCCTCTTTGCGGGCTTTGCCCTGTTCTGGATGGTCCTGGCCAGCGGCGCGGGTGGCGGTATGTGGATGTTCGGCCTGATCCACTTTTCGGTCGGCCTGGCGCTGATGGGCGGCGCGCTCTTTGGCGGCGCCTACAAGCGGCGCTACACCTGGTACACGCTGACCAACCGCCGCGCCTTTATCGCACGCAATCTGCCGGTGTTGCCGCGGTCGCTGAAAAGCTATCCGATCACAGCCGAAACCCGGCTTGAATATGTCGACGACACCCCCGGTACGATCTGGTTTGCCCAAGAATACAGGCGCACCAAGAACGGGCACACCAAACACAGAATGGGATTTGAGCGAATCCCCAATGCGCGCGACGTCTATGCCCGGATGCGCGCCATCCAACGAGGCGAGGCATGACGCAACACCTGATCACCAACGCCCGCCTGGTCGACCCCGAAGCGGGCACCGTCAGCGACGGGGCTCTTTGGCTGAAAGACGGCAAGATCGCAGAACGGTTCGACGCCCCTGAACCAGAAATATCTCTGGACCGGGTGCCGCAGCAGGCCCGCATCGATGCTGGGCACAAATATCTGGCGCCGGGGATTGTCGACATTGGCGTTCAGGTCTGTGAACCGGGTGAGCGGCACAAGGAAAGCTATGGCTCGGCCGGAGAGGCGGCCGCCGCAGGGGGTGTGACGACGATTGTCACACGGCCCGATACGAACCCGGCGATCGATTCCCCGGAAGTCCTGGAATTCATTCGCCGTCGCGCCAACGAGGCCGCACCTGTGAACGTTTTGCCCATGGCCGCCCTGACGAAAGGCCGCGCCGGGGCTGAGATGACCGAGTTCGGCTTTCTGCTGGACGCGGGCGCCGTGGCGTTTTCAGACGGATTGCGCGTGGTGCGCGACAACAAGGTGCTGCACCGGGCAATGACCTATGCCCGATCACTCGGGGCGCTGGTCGTTGCCCACCCACAGGATCCTGCCCTAAGCGCCGGAGCCTCGGCAACGAGTGGCAAGTTCGCCTCGCTTAGGGGCCTGCCGGCTGTGTCGCCAATGGCAGAACGGATGGGCCTTGACCGCGACATCGCCCTGGTCGAAATGACGGGTGTGCGCTATCACGCCGACCAGATCACCACCGCCCGCGCCCTGCCTGCTCTGGAACGCGCCAAGCGCAATGGGTTTGATGTCACCGCGGGCACCTCGATTCACCACCTGACTTTGAACGAGCTGGATGTCTCGGACTATCGCACCTTCTTCAAGGTGACGCCGCCGCTGAGGTCCGAAGACGATCGCCAGTCGGTCATAGAAGCGGTCCGCTCGGGCCTGATTGACGTGATCTGCACGATGCACACGCCACAGGACGAAGAAAGCAAACGCCTGCCGTTCGAAGAAGCTGCCAGCGGTTCCGTCGGCCTTGAGACGCTTTTGCCTGTTGCCATGCGGCTGTATCACGCCGATGCGCTGGACCTGCCAACGCTGTTTCGCGCCCTGTCATTGAACCCGGCAAAGCGGCTTGGACTGGGCAGCGGACGGCTGACGAAGGGCGCGCCAGGGGACCTGGTGCTGTTTGACCCCGACAAACCGCTCGTCCTGGACCGCTTCAAGCTGCGGTCAAAATCCAAGAACACACCTTTTGACAGTGCCCGCCTGCAAGGCAGGGTGCTGGCCACCTTTGTCGGCGGAGCACAGGTTTATGCCGCCTGACTGCTGGCCCTGCCCGGTGGCTTCGGCCAGGATAAAACCAACGCAGCGGAGCGCATGATGGATCTGACAACATTCGGGCTGGCGGCCCTTTTCGGTTACCTGCTGGGGTCCGTTCCCTTCGGCATTTTGATCACCAAGCTGATGGGCCTCGGGGATCTCCGTCAAATCGGATCGGGCAACATCGGCGCGACCAACGTGCTGCGCACCGGAAACAAGGCTGCCGCGGTCGGAACCCTGGTGCTGGATGGCGGCAAAGCGGCCTTGGCAGTGGTGCTGGCCCGGCTGCTGGCGGGCGAAGACGCAGCACCGATCGCCGGACTTGCCGCCTTCATCGGCCATTGCTTTCCTGTCTGGCTGCGCTTCAAGGGCGGCAAGGGTGTTGCAACTTTCCTGGGGCTTATGCTGGCACTGGCGTGGCCTGTTGGGCTTGCCTGCTGCCTTACCTGGCTGGTGGCTGCCTTGATCACACGGATTTCCAGCCTCGGTGCGCTGGCCTCTGCGGCAGCATCTGCGGTCTGGCTTTGGGCCTTTGGGTATGGTCACCTGGCCTATCTGGGCCTGGTGCTGGCGGTTTTGGTGTTCTGGCGCCACAAAGACAACATTGCGCGCCTCAAAGCGGGACGCGAACCCAGGATCGGTTCAAAAAGCTGAGACAATGTGCCGGCCAATCACTGGCCCGACCTGATCAGGGTGCGAGATCGGCACCATGTGGCCAGCCCCCGCAATGACAGTTTCACGGGCATTCGGAAGCTTCGCAAGCAATGCGGTCTGTATCGCTGAAAGAATGGGGTCGGTGGCCTGTCCGCGCATCAAGAGAACAGGCATCCTACAGGTCGCAAGCGCGTTCGGATCAAGCATCTGCAGACTGTCTTCCATCACACAGGACTGGGATCCCGCGATCATCCGCATCTGTCGGGTCATTCTGTCCCTCTGCTCAAGGGGCAAGGATTCCCACCTCTCGCCTGTCCCCCAAAGACCGGTGAATTTGCGCGCAGCATCCTCCCAAGCGTTCTTTTTGATCGCCTCGGCAAAGGGCGCCGCCCTCTGTTCATAGGCGGCAAAAGCCTCCGGATCATTGATCCGAGCCGCTGCGAAAAGCACCGGCTCGATCAAGGTCAAGGAGGTCACCCGCTCGGGCAAGATCTGCGCCAGGCGCAACGCCAGAACAGCGCCGAAACTATGGCCGATCAAATGGGTATTCGGCAAGATCGACGACGAGATCGCGTCGATGATCCGGTGCGCGACGTCCCCTTGGCCGTCCCAATCGGGACTGCGCCCATGTCCAGGCAAATCCGGAGCCCGCACCGTCACCTGATCAGTCAGATGACCGGCGACCCCATGCCATGCACCCCCATGCGCCAACCCACAATGCAGCGCCACGGCATGACCCGGCCCGCCTTTGAACTGCATCCAGTTGATCGGCAGCTGCGTCATGCGCGGGTCCCAAGGTGCGCATCCAGATCGGCCAGACGATCCTGACCCCAGAATTTGGCCCCATCATCGGTCACGTAAAACGGCGCTCCGAACACCCCGGCGTTCACAGCATCTTCCAGGTTCTGGGCGAATTGCTCTGCCCCTGCCAGCAGACCGCTTAACGCCAAATCCGGATCAAAACCCGCATCTTTCAGGCAGCGTTGAACAACGCTATCTTCGGCAATGTCTTCCTCTCCGGCCCATACAGCCTGTAGAAAACTGCGCACCAAGGCACCGACATCACCGCCACCCGCCTGCTGCGCCGCGATTATCGCATAGCAGGACGGTGCCTGGTTTGTCGGCCAATGTGCCGGTTGGAGGTTAAAGGGCATGTCCACCAGTCGCGCCCGACGCTCCAAATCCTGAAGGCGGTATGCTTGACGATTCGGGTGCCGCTCTTTCGGAGGCAAACCACCGGTTCGAGCGAAAAGGCCAAAAATATCACAGGGCTTATACGTTATGGTTGCATTATGCTTTATCGCAATCTGCTCTAGCCTGTCTTTTGCCAGATAGGTATAGGGTGAAAGTGTGGTTAAATAGTAATCTATGTGCGGCATCTGCATCCCCCCGGTTCCCGCGACGTTAGCCCCATGTTAAGCGGTGTCAACGATACGAATCTCCTATTTCACAACATTGTCGGGGTCCCTCACATGCCGATTGTTGTCGAGCCGAAACTCATTTCGGGCAACGCCAACCTTCCCTTAGCCAAATCCATCGCTCGGCGCATGTCACTGCACCGCGGGATGAACGTGTCCCTGGTCGATGCCCGCATCGAAAGGTTCAACGACGCGGAAATCTTTGTCGAGGTCTTCGAGAACGTGCGAGGCGAGGATATGTTCATCCTCCAGTCGACCTCGAACCCCGCCAATGACAACCTGATGGAATTGCTGATCATGACCGACGCGTTGCGTCGATCCTCGGCCGCGCGTATCACGGCAGTTGTGCCCTATTTTGGCTACGCACGGCAGGACCGTCGCACCAAGGCGCGTACGCCAATCAGCGCAAAGCTGGTGGCCAACATGATGGTCGAGGCCGGAATCGAGCGGGTGTTGACCATGGACCTGCATGCGACGCAGATTCAGGGCTTTTTCGACATTCCCGTCGACAACCTGTATGCGGCGCCAATCTTTGCGATCGACATCGCAAACCAATTCAAAGGCAGCCTGGAGGACGTCATGGTGGTGTCCCCAGACGTCGGCGGCGTGGCACGTGCGCGCGAACTTGCAAGCCGTATCAAGGCCCCTCTGTCGATCGTCGACAAGCGTCGCGAAAAACCCGGGGAAGTGGCCGAGATGACCGTCATTGGCGATGTCACTGGCAAAAAATGCATCATTGTGGATGACCTCTGCGATACCGCAGGAACCCTGTGCAAGGCCGCCGAGACACTGATGAACGCCGGCGCCAGCGAGGTGCACGCCTACATCACGCACGGTGTGCTGTCCGGCCCCGCAGTCGAACGGGTCACGAACTCGGTCATGAAATCCCTTGTCATCACAGATACCATCCAACCGACCGAGGCCGTCAAGACTGCGCCGAACATCCGCATCCTGCCCACGGCACCGATCTTTACCCAGTCGATTCTCAATATTTGGCAGGGCACCAGCGTATCATCGCTTTTTGACACCGACATTCTGCACCCAATTTACGAAGGCATCCTCTGAACCAAGGTGCATCAGACCTGACACAACGGCCCGCTGCACATGTACCGGGCCGTTTTCAGTTATTCACGCTGGCATTCACTAAGCGTGCCGTAGATCCTGTTCTTCAGGTCAAGATAACCCAGATCCAGCGACAGGATCGTCGAGGATGTCCGCAGACCAACCATACTTTGAAACTGTTCCTCAAACTGCTCGAATACCGGTTGCAGAACCGGCAGATCGTTCTGTGTAACAGACTTTAACCGCAGCCAGGTCAACGTTTCGATGAGGATGTCGTCCTGCAGTTTCCATGTACCTTGATAGTCAAGATCGGACACAATCGCCGTCTCGTCTGTACCGCTCACGATCTGCACAATCCCCGTCAATGCGCCATCCGAAAAGACTTCAAAGCGGCTGCTGGTCGAGCTTTCCCTTTCAGATGTGGTGCACAGCCATACACCCAGCAGGTCAGTTTCCTGGACGTCTGCGACGACAGCAACTGGGACCGCTGCCATCAAAGTGGCCGCCAAAACGAAAGGTTTCATCACAAATCTCCGACGGTAAAAATCGAGAACCAATGTACGGACAGGCGCCCCTGTGAAAAGTGATTTCTTGGCGCGCCTCAGACCTGCCAATCGTCATCGCTCGGCAGTTCACCAATCGCCATCCATGCCATGCGGACGCGTGCAATACGCGTGTCAGCCCAGGTGCGAAACACCAGATCAAAGCCGTCGCATGTGATCTTTTCGGCACGCAGATCTGCCCGAACAAAGGCCGTTGTGTCCATGTCCCAAAGGGACAGCGTCACCTGAACATTGGGTGGCCGGCGATAGGCGCGTTCGAACATGACCGTTTTTCGCCTTTCCCGGTCACCCGATCCGGTCCACATGTCGCCACCAGTTTCAAATTCGGAAAAGACGTCTTCGTTGCCCTGAGCGATTCCAATCTGTCTGGCATTCAATTCCTTCATACTGTGATCCCATATCACCTGACCAGGCACCCAGCTTGCCCAGTTTTGTGACGCCGGTACAGTCTTTCCTTGGTCTGACTTTGCCCGCACCTATCTCAGCCGGCTAACCAGTGGCAAAATGGCAATCACCAAAAGCGCCGCGAACAGGAAGGGAACTCCGGGCAAGTAGGGCAGATAGGGCAGACGATCCTCGGCGACAAAAGATCGAAAAAGAGGTGTCATCACAAGCGGAGCGCCTACCGCGGCAACCGAGGACAAGGACGATATAACGCCCTGCACCAGCCCTTGCCGATCCTCTCCGACCGTGTTGGCAGCCATAGCTGTCATCGTCGGCGGAGCCAGATCCGACAGGGCTGCTAACGGCATCAGCAGGAATACGGCCAGCACCGACGCCGTGAGGCCAAACCCCATCAATGCGACAATTCCTGCCACCAAGCCCAGGACAAGGGTGCGATAGTCGCCCAGATGCCGGATCGCACGCGGCATGATAACCGCTTGTGAAAACGCCACCAGAACGCCGTAGGCCGCCAGACTGACACCGATATACAGCGCCCCCCAACCAAAGACCTCGCGTGTCCAAAAGGCCCAAAGAGTCGGGTAAACCATATTGGAGAATTCAAAAACTGCGATACAAATCAATGGGATGCCAACACCAGGCAGTTTAAAGGCACTTAAGATGGCGCTGAAAGGGTTCAAATCCCGGGCACCGAATTTTCGGCGTTTTTCCGGCGGCAGTGACTCGGGCAAGACAAAGAATCCAAAGATCACATTCACAGCCGAAATGCCCGCCGCAAACCAGAAAGGCGCGGTGACATGGATAGTCCCCACTGCACCTCCGATTGCAGGACCCAAGACAAAACCGATGCCAAAGGCTGCACCAACAAGGCCAAAATTGGCCGCGCGCTCCTTGGGATCGGAAATATCAGAAATGAAAGCCGTCGCCGTGATGTAGGTGGCCCCTGCCACTCCGGCAAGAAGACGTCCAACCAGCAAAACCCAATAGGCGCCGGCCAGGGCCATGATCACATAGTCCAACGACAACATCACCAACGAAGCCAGAAGCACAGGCTTGCGCCCCATCGCATCCGAAATGCTGCCCACAGCCGGCGCACAGATGAACTGCGCAGCCGCATAGGCCGCCATCATGATGCCGCCCCAGAACGCGCCCTGCCCGGTCGAGCCCGCGCCCACTCGTTCCATCAGATCGGGCATGATCGGAAAGACAATTCCGACGCCAATGGCATCGATCATCAGGGTGATCAGGATGAAGTATATGGCGCGGGGACGTTTCATGGCCCAAGCTATTGCGCGGGCGAAGCTTTTCCGCAACCGGGAATACCGGACTGTATGGTGTCTGGAGACACGAACTGTCCGTTTCCAAAGCGATCGGGCTCAATTGAAATGCGCGACGTCGCCGCTTGCGTTTGGAAACGGTGTTGTCCGCTCACTTTTCGGTGGAAAAGTTACGCATGGGCACAAACGATAGGAGCTTGGACGGCAGGTGCTGAAGATCCTATGGCAAGATCTAAGAAAGCGATCTGCTGAAAGACCAGAAATTCCCTTCGCGGTGCTCTTCTAAATTGGGATTGTTTCGTTGTTGTTCCAGATCACTCTGAAACCTCACGGAACACGACGACAGTTCTTCTCTCTACCCATAAAAAAAGGCGCTCCAAAGAGCGCCTTTCTAATCCGTTTGCAATCCGGGTCAGCTAACCGAAACGCCGATCTCGTTTCCGACGGCGATCATGTCCGCAACCAGCTTGGCGGCATCGTCCACGGCGCCGTTGTTCGCCTTGACGGTTTCCAGCGCGGCTTTCGCCTCGTCGACCAGACCGGTCAGGACCTCGGTTGTCACATCCGCCTTGGGCAGCGCGCGTTCGGCCAGAACCGACAGGCCTTCGCCCAATTCAGCAAAACCGCCAGTCACAACGTATTCCGTTGTGCCGCTCTCACCTTCGACCTTCAGAATGCCAGGACGCAACGTGGTGATCACTGGTGCGTGGTTCGGCATGGCTGTCATGTCGCCGTCGGCACCCGGGATCTGGACCGAGGTCACAGAGCCAGACATCAGGCTGCGCTCGGGGCTGACCAGGTCAAATTGCATTGTCTCAGCCATTTTCCTCTCCTTTCAAGGGCACGGAACAGGGTCCGTCTTGCCCTTCGGTGATTGCCTTAGGGCGGGGTTTCCCCCGCCACTCCTCAGGCTGCCTCAGCAGCCATCTTCTCGGCTTTGGCGATCACCTCTTCGATGCCGCCAACCATGTAGAAGGCGCCCTCGGGCAGGTGGTCATATTCACCGGCGACAACCGCCTTGAACGACGAGATCGTATCTTCCAGTGGCACCTGAACACCATCCGAGCCAGTAAAGACCTTTGCAACGTCGAAAGGCTGCGACAGGAAACGCTGGATCTTGCGCGCACGGGCAACGGTCAGTTTGTCTTCTTCCGACAGTTCGTCCATGCCCAGGATCGCGATGATGTCCTGCAGCGACTTGTAGCGCTGAAGGATCCCCTGAACCTCACGTGCAACGCCGTAGTGCTCTTCGCCCACCACGGCCGGGTCCATCAGGCGCGAGCTTGAATCGAGCGGATCCACCGCCGGATAGATACCCAGCTCTGAGATTGCACGGCTCAGAACGGTTGTTGCATCGAGGTGCGCAAAGGTGGTCGCAGGTGCCGGGTCGGTCAGGTCGTCCGCTGGAACGTAGACGGCCTGGATTGAGGTGATCGAGCCCGACTTGGTCGAGGTGATGCGTTCCTGCATGGCGCCCATGTCGGTTGCCAGGGTCGGCTGATAGCCCACCGCCGAAGGAATACGACCGAGCAGAGCCGAAACCTCGGAACCCGCCTGCGTAAAGCGGAAGATGTTGTCCACAAAGAACAGAACGTCGGTGCCAGATGCATCGCGGAACTGTTCCGCCAGTGTCAGACCGGTCAGAGCCACACGTGCACGCGCTCCGGGAGGTTCGTTCATCTGACCGTACACCAAAGCAACCTGCGAATCTTCCAGGTTATCGGGCTTGATGACGTTCGATTCGATCATCTCGTGATACAGATCGTTGCCTTCACGGGTCCGTTCGCCAACGCCCGCGAACACCGAGTAGCCCGAGTGCACCTTCGCGATGTTGTTGATCAGTTCCATGATCAGAACGGTCTTGCCAACACCGGCACCGCCGAAGAGGCCGATCTTACCGCCCTTGGCGTAGGGGGCCAGCAGGTCGATGACCTTGATGCCGGTCACAAGGATCTCTGATTCGGTCGCCTGTTCACTGAATTCAGGTGCAGGCTGGTGAATGGCACGGAATTCCGATGCCTCGACCGGTCCACCTTCGTCGACTGGCTCGCCCACGACGTTCAGGATACGGCCCAGGGTGGCGGGACCAACGGGAACCGAGATCGGGTTGCCAGTGTCGACAACTTCCTGACCACGAACGAGGCCTTCTGACGCGTCCATCGCGATGGTGCGGACGGTGTTTTCGCCAAGGTGCTGAGCCACTTCGAGGATCAGTGTCTTGCCATTGTTGTCGGTGGTCAGCGAGTTCAGAATCGCCGGCAGGTGGTCGTCGAACTGAACGTCGACCACGGCGCCGATGACCTGAGTCACTTTGCCTTTTGCGTTTGCCATGTTTCGTCTCCGGGTCTTAGAGCGCTTCCGCGCCCGAGATAATTTCGATCAGTTCGTTGGTGATGACAGCCTGACGTGAGCGGTTGAACTCGATTGTCAGCCGGTCGATCATGTCGCCTGCGTTGCGGGTTGCGTTGTCCATTGCGGACATCCGTGCGCCTTGCTCGGACGCACCGTTTTCCAGCAGCGCCGAGAAGATCTGTGTCGCGACACCGCGTGGCAGCAGATCAGCCAGGATCGCCTCTTCGTCGGGCTCGTAATCATAGAGGGTGGTTGCCCCATCCTCTTCCGGTGCGTCAAAGTCGGCCGGAATGATTTGCTGAGCCGTCGGGATCTGGCTGACGACGTTCACGAACTTCGAGTAAAAGATCGTGGCGACGTCGAACTCACCCGCGTCAAAGCGTTCGAGCACGTCCTTGGCAACGCCCTGAGCGTCACTGTAGGCGACGTTTTTGACCTCACTCATGTCGACGTGCCCGACAAAGTGATCGCCAAAATCGCGCTTGATCGCATCCCGGCCCTTCTTGCCGACGGTCAGGATCTTGACAGTCTTGCCCGCCGCGATCAGCTCGGCCGCTTTGATACGAGCCAGCTTGGCGATGTTGCTATTGAACCCACCGCACAGACCCCGTTCAGCGGTCATCACCACCAACAGGTGGGTCTGATCGCTGCCGGTGCCCGACAGAAGCTTTGGCGCGCTGTCCGAGCCACCGACCGAGGCCGCAAGCGCCCCCAGCACGGCGTTGAACCGCTCGGTGTAGGGGCGGGCCTGTTCGGCTGCATCTTGGGCGCGGCGCAGTTTCGCAGCCGCGACCATCTGCATGGCCTTGGTGATCTTGCGGGTCGACTTGACCGACTCGATCCTGGTTTTTAGGTCCTTGAGGTTAGGCATAAGCCGTGCTCCCCCTTACGCGAAATCGGCGGCGAAATCGTCCAGCGCTGCCTTGATCTTGTCAGCGGCTTCGCCCTTGACCTTGGGATCTTCGGTTGTGATCCAATCCAGCAGGTCGGCGTTCTTGCCACGCAGATGCGCCAGCAGGCCTGCCTCAAAGCGACCCACATCCTTGACCTCGATCTTGTCAAGGTAGCCGTTCACGCCGGCATAGATCATGCACACGATTTCTGCGTTGGTCAGCGGCGAATACTGCGGCTGCTTCATCAGCTCTGTCAGGCGGGCACCACGGTTCAGCAACTGCTGGGTTGCAGCGTCAAGATCCGACCCGAACTGTGCAAACGCCGCCATTTCGCGATACTGTGCAAGGCTCAGCTTGACCGGACCAGCAACCGATTTCATGGCGTTGGTCTGGGCCGAAGAGCCCACGCGGCTGACCGACAGACCGGTGTTTACGGCAGGGCGGATGCCCTGGTAAAACAGCTCCGTTTCCAGGAAGATCTGACCGTCGGTGATCGAAATCACGTTGGTTGGAATGAATGCCGAAACGTCGCCACCCTGGGTTTCAATGATCGGCAATGCTGTCAGCGAACCTGCGCCATTGTCTTCGTTCAACTTGGCCGAACGCTCCAACAGGCGCGAGTGAAGGTAGAAAACGTCGCCAGGATAGGCTTCACGTCCCGGCGGGCGGCGCAGCAACAGCGACATCTGGCGGTAGGACACAGCCTGCTTGGACAGGTCATCATAGATGATCAGCGCGTGGCGGCCGTTGTCGCGGAAGTACTCTGCCATTGCGGTCGCGGCATAGGGTGCCAGGAACTGCATCGGTGCTGGGTCAGAGGCGGTCGCGGCAACAACGATCGAGTATTCCATCGCGCCGTTTTCTTCCAACTTCTTCACCAGCTGCGCAACAGTCGAGCGTTTCTGCCCAACCGCCACATACACGCAGTACAGCTTTTTGCTTTCGTCGTCGCCTGCAGCTTCGTTGTAGACCTTCTGATTGAGGATCGTGTCCAGAGCGACAGCGGTTTTTCCGGTCTGGCGGTCACCAATGATCAGCTCACGCTGGCCGCGGCCGATCGGGATCATCGCGTCAACCGACTTGAGGCCGGTTGCCATGGGTTCGTGTACCGATTTACGCGGGATGATGCCCGGCGCCTTGACGTCCGCAACGCGACGCTCGGAAAACTCGATCGGGCCCTTGCCGTCCAGCGGGTTGCCGAGCGCGTCAACAACGCGGCCCAGAAGTTTGTCGCCAGCAGGCACGTCAACGATCGAATTCGTGCGCTTGACGGTATCGCCTTCCTTGATGTCGCGGTCGGTGCCAAAGATAACCACACCAACGTTGTCGCTTTCAAGGTTCAGGGCCATGCCCTGAATGCCGCCTGGAAACTCGACCATTTCACCGGCCTGAACATTGTCGAGGCCGTAGACACGTGCGATGCCGTCCCCGACGCTGAGCACGCGGCCCACTTCTGCAACTTCGGCTTCCTTTCCGAAGTTTTCGATCTGGTCCTTCAGGATCGCAGAAATTTCTGCTGCTTGGATACCCATTTATCCGACCTCTTTCATAGCATTCTGGAGGGAGTTGAGCTTCGAACGGATCGAGGTGTCGATCATCTTCGAGCCCACCTTAACAACAAGACCACCGATGAGCGTTGCATCGACGGTCGCCTTGATCTTTACTTCTTTGCCGACGCTGGAGGTCAGCGTCTTGGCCAGCGCATCCACCTGCGCATCGCTAAGGGCCTGGGCCGAAACGACCTCGGCAGTGACTTCGCCTTTTTCGTCTGCGATCATCGATCGCAGCTGCGCCAGCAGCGCGGGCAGCACAAAGAGACGACGTTTCTGGGCCATCAGGCCCAGCGCATTCTGCATCACGGGACGCAGCGCCATTTTCTCGGCAACGGCGGCAATGGCTTTGCCTTGTGCGTCGCGGCTGTAAATGGGCGAATTGATCAGGTCACCCAGTTCGGCGCTGTCGGCCAAGGCTGCGGTAAGATCGTCGATATTGCTTTCCAATTCAGCAATGCTGTCGCTCTCTTTGGCAATATCGAACACTGCCGACGCATAACGCTCGGCGATGCCTGAGGAAATCGAAGCTGACTCTGACACGTCCACCCTTCCGAATGTCTGGCTCTCACGTCCCCGTTCGGGTGATGACGCAAAAGCGTTCCTTGCACCCCAAATCGTTTGGGGCATCAAAATCAGCGCGGATGTAGCAGAGGCGTTCCCCCCTCGCAACATGCTTGGTCATATTTGTATGATGCCGGATCGCCTTGTTTTTAGGGCCGCGCTGCACCTGCGACCTTCTGCGCCGTCCCGGCGCGGTGGATAAACACACGAAATTGTAAGGAATTCGTGATTCCCTGCACCGGCAAAGGCTGGTTTCAAGCCGCGTTGCGCCTGGTCGCTTTTTTGATACTTTCTTGGTCTAGAAACAGGCGCATCTTGTCTCAGAACAGACGTTTGGTCACTTTTGCAGGCCATGTTGCCGCTGAACACCGTGCTCAAGCGACCGTTGGAACAGCCTTAGAAGCGCCGCTAGATGACAGAGTGGACGCGTTTGACAATGCGGGGCGGCCTGCCCGGGACCGACCGCCAAAGAGCGCGGGACACCAGCCTGCCATACGCCCATACGCCCATACGCACAGAGCAGCGGCACATGCGACGGATACCATTAGGCAGGGTCTGCAACTTTCCCGGGCGCAGGGGCCAGAACCTCGATCGGGCTAAGCACCTTGGCGGCCTCTTCTAGGCCACGCCGCCGGGGCGGATAGCGCTTGGCCGCCATGACCATCAAAACCCCGCCTGCCGCAACCGCCGGCACTGACCGGCCCGTCTTTTCCCACAGTCCCGAAGTCCGCATCCAAAAGCGCCCAGATGACGGTGGCGAGTAAAGCACCGAGACATGAGCTTCGGGCACGAAGTCGTGGGTGCGCAACTGTATTTCAAGCTGCCCCGCTGAAAACGGGCGGCCGAACCCAAACGGTGTGCGGTCGCTTCGGGCCCACAGTCCCGACCGATTCGGCACAATGAACAGGACCCGACCACCCGGGCCCAACACACGGTATGCTTCGTCCAGCAGTGCCGATGGTTGATCTGACGTTTCCAGCCCGTGCATCAAGACCAGTTTGTCAACATGGCCTGTTTCGATCGGCCAGCGTGTTTCTTCGCACAGCACCGAGACATTCGGCATCCCCGCAGGCCATGGCATCACACCCTGAGGACCGGGCATAAGCCCGATTACACGGCGTGCATCTTTCAGGTAGGGCCTCAGCAGAGGCACAGCAAAGCCATAGCCTGCGACCGTCTGGCCCTTGGCCTCTGGCCAGTAACGCAAAACCTGATCACGCACGACTTTTTGAGCCGCGCGCCCCAGCGGGCTGCGGTAATAGAAATCACGCAAGGTCTGCACATCAAGGTGCATTGCGGCTACCTCCGGGATCGGCTTAGCTAGGGGCAGTGTACCTTTTGCGATGGGAAACGCCATGCCTCTTGAACTTGTCACGCTGCCAGCCCTTGCTGACAACTATACCTACCTGGTGCATGATCCCCAATCGGGCAGCACGGCCGTCATCGACGTGCCAGAGGCAGCCCCGATTTCAGCCGCTCTGACCGCACGTGGCTGGACATTGACAGACGTCTGGCTCACCCACCACCATTATGATCATGTCGACGGCTTGCCGGACCTGCTGGCCAGACATCCGGCCCAGGTCACGGGCGCGGCAGCCGACGCGCACCGCCTTCCAGCACTGGACAGGCAGGTCACGGACGGCGAAACTTTCAGTTTTGGCGGCGAGGTTGTTCAGGTTCTGGATGTATCAGGCCACACTGTTGGGCACGTCGCTTTCTACCTGCCCGACTCGGCCATCGTGTTCACCGCGGACAGCCTGATGGCCATGGGCTGCGGTCGCTTGTTCGAGGGCACCGCTGAGCAGATGTGGCAAAGCCTGTCAAAGCTCGCAGCGTTGCCAGCGGAAACGACCGTCTGCTCTGGCCACGAATATACCACCGGCAACATGAAATTTGCGCTGACGGTTGATCCCGGCAATCTGCTACTTACATCGAGAGCAGACGAAGTTTCGAAATTGCGTGCAAAGGGCGCACCGACCGTTCCCTCGATCCTTTCGGACGAGCTCGCCACCAATCCGTTTCTGCGCGCTGCCGATCCCGGCATTCGCGCGCACCTCGGGATGGAAACTGCCAGCGACGCTGAAGTTTTTGCTGAAATTCGCGCCAGAAAGGACAATTTCTGAGCTGGTTTCTGCGGGATATTGTATGGTGTTGGAAAAATGTGAGCGCCCGAGGGTCAAAAATAACTTGAAGACCGCCCGCAATAGACCAAACTTTAAAGACAAGAGGCCATGCTGGCCCGGCATGCCAAACCGGCACAATAACGAAGAGGAGCACAGCCGTGCCTTCATTCTCGACAACACTTGAGCAGGCGATCCACTCAGCGCTGGCGCTGGCAAACTCGCGGAGTCATGAATTTGCAACGCTAGAGCATCTGCTGTTGGCCCTGATCGACGAACCCGATGCTGTGCGCGTGATGAAGGCCTGCAGCGTCGACACAGAGGAACTTCGGACGACACTTGTTGAGTTTATCGACGACGATCTGTCAAACCTTGTGACCGACATTGAAGGATCCGAGGCCGTCCCGACCGCGGCGTTCCAACGCGTGATCCAACGCGCCGCGATCCACGTGCAGTCCTCTGGCCGAACAGAAGTATCCGGCGCCAATGTGCTGGTTGCGATCTTCGCCGAACGCGAATCAAACGCTGCGTATTTCCTGCAAGAACAGGAGATGACGCGCTACGACGCTGTTAATTTCATTGCGCATGGCGTTGCCAAGGACCCGGCCTACGGGGAAAGCCGCACTGTGTCAGGCTCAGACGAAGAAGAAGAGACACAAGCCACGCCAGATCCAGGCGATCAAAAAGAATCGGCCTTGGCCAAGTACTGCGTGGATCTGAACGCCAAGTCGCGTGAGGGCGATATAGACCCCTTGATTGGCCGCGATCACGAAGTCGAGCGGTGCATTCAAGTGCTGTGCCGTCGGCGCAAGAACAACCCTTTGCTGGTGGGCGACCCGGGTGTTGGTAAAACGGCAATTGCAGAAGGCTTGGCGCGCAAAATCGTCGCCGGCGAAACCCCTGAAGTGCTTGCCAGCACCACGATATTCTCGTTGGACATGGGGGCCTTGCTGGCCGGCACACGGTATCGCGGTGACTTCGAAGAACGACTGAAATCGGTGGTAACCGAACTCGAAGACCATCCCGACGCAGTGTTGTTCATCGACGAAATCCACACCGTTATCGGTGCTGGTGCGACATCTGGCGGTGCAATGGATGCCTCTAACCTGCTGAAGCCCGCGCTTCAGGGTGGTAAGTTGCGGACCATGGGCTCGACAACCTACAAAGAGTTCCGTCAGCATTTTGAAAAAGATCGCGCGCTCAGCCGCCGTTTCCAGAAAATCGATGTAAACGAACCGTCTGTTGAGGATTCGATCAAAATCCTGAAAGGGCTGAAGCCGTATTTCGAAGAGCATCACGCCGTCAAGTATACCGCTGACGCGATCAAGACCTCGGTCGAGCTGTCGGCGCGCTATATCAACGACCGCAAGCTGCCAGACAAGGCCATCGACGTCATCGACGAGGCCGGTGCAGCCCAGCATCTTGTCGCTGAAAGCAAACGCCGCAAAACCATTGGGACAAAGGAAATTGAGGCTGTTGTCGCCAAAATCGCCCGCATTCCACCAAAGAATGTGTCGAAGGACGATGCCGAAGTTCTGAAAGACCTTGAGGTTAGCCTCAAGCGCGTTGTTTTTGGCCAGGACCCCGCCATCGAGGCCCTGTCAAGCGCGATCAAACTGGCGCGAGCAGGCCTGAGAGAGCCGGAAAAGCCCATTGGCAACTATTTGTTTGCGGGGCCCACAGGTGTTGGCAAAACAGAAGTTGCAAAGCAGTTGGCGGATACGCTGGGTGTGGAGCTGATGCGTTTTGATATGTCTGAATATATGGAAAAGCACGCCATCAGTCGCCTGATTGGTGCGCCTCCGGGCTACGTTGGGTTCGATCAGGGAGGGCTTTTGACCGACGGCGTGGATCAGAACCCGCACTGTGTTCTGCTGCTCGATGAAATCGAAAAAGCGCATCCGGATGTCTACAACATCCTGCTTCAGGTCATGGACCATGGAAAGCTAACAGATCACAATGGACGTACAACGGACTTCAGAAACGTGATCTTGATCATGACGTCGAACGCGGGCGCTTCGGAGCTGGCAAAATCAGCGATTGGATTTGGTCGCGATCGGCGCGAGGGCGAAGACACCGCAGCGATCGAGCGGACGTTCACGCCAGAATTCCGCAACCGACTGGACGCAATCATCAGTTTTGCACCTCTGGGCAAAGAGACCATCCTTTCCGTGGTCGAAAAATTCGTGCTGCAGCTTGAGGCCCAACTCATGGATCGCAACGTCACGATCGAGTTGACCCGCCCCGCGGCAGAGTGGCTGGCCGACAAGGGCTATGATGACAAGATGGGCGCGCGGCCGCTTGGGCGTGTGATACAAGAGTACATCAAGAAGCCACTCGCCGAAGAGCTGTTGTTCGGCAAGCTGATGAAGGGCGGTATCGTCAGGGTTCATGTGGAGGATGGCGCTCTGAAACTTGATCTTGAGGGCCCTGCAAAACCGCAGCTGGGCAGCAAGAAGCCCCCGCTTTTGACAGCGGACTGATGCGGGGCGGCGTCTTGGCCGCCCTTGCAAGCGTCTCTGCATTGCCACTTTTTGCAGAGACGCCCTCTCTTGGGTTGCCACTGGATTGCACCATTGGTCAGACCTGTTTCATCGAAGACTATGTTGACGTTAAACCCGGACCCGGTCAGGGCGATTACGCTTGTGGGCTGAAGTCACGCGACGGGCATACGGGGACCGATTTTGCATTGCTCGACCACGCCGCGATGGAGCATGGCGTCGATGTGTTGGCAGCAGCGCCAGGTGTGGTGGATGCAACCCGCGATGGGATGCCTGACACACCATATGACCCCTCGGATGCCGATCTACTAAAGGGGCGCGAATGCGGCAACGCTGTCCGTATCAAACACGCCGGCGGGTATCAGACGCTCTATTGCCACCTCAAACATGGCAGCGTTTCAGTTGCCCGCGGGGACCCCATCTCACTGGGTGAACCGCTGGGCAAGGTAGGGATGAGCGGTCAGTCCAACTATCCTCATGTCCACGTGACCGTCTTGAAAGACAGTCAAACAATCGATCCCTTTTCACCCGCAGGCGGTACGGAGTGCGGCGCGGATGTAAAAGGCCTTTGGCAAACTGCGCTTCCATATGCGCGCACCGGTCTGTTTACCGCCGGATTTTCAAACGCTGTACCGGAGTTTGCTGACGTGAAGTCAGGCAAGGCGCGCGTCACCGACAGCGCCAGGCAGGCGCCACTTGTGCTGTATGGGCATCTGTTTTACCCCCAAACCGGCGACACGCTCAGCTTTCGCGCCATGGGTCCCAATGGTATGATCTTTGAGCATTTCGCCCGGGTCAAACAGACCAGGGCACAAATGTTTCGGGCATACGGTAAAAAGGCCCCGGCAGGGGGCTGGCCCACCGGCCTGTACCGAGGCTACATCACTCTGGCTCGAGACGACGGGACAATTCTGGCCGTACGACATGCCGATGTCACGGTGCGCTAGACCGGGCTACTTTTCAGTGAATTTCAATTCGATTCGCCTGTTTTGTGCCCGGGCTGCGTCGCTGTCTGCAGTGTTTACCGGTTGATGTTCCCCGAAACCATTGGCCGACAGGCGATCCGGCCGAATTGCCAGCGCATCGATCATAAAGCGCACGACCGACAAAGCCCGTGCCTGGCTAAGCTCCCAGTTGTCGCGGAATTCCCCTTGCCCCGACAGAGGCACGTTGTCTGTATGGCCGTCGACACGGACCACCCAGTCAATCTCTTCTGGAATGTCATCTGCCACTGACCGCAGGATTGTTGCGACCTTCTCCACCTCTGTCATGCCTTTGCTGGACAGTTCGGCACCGCCGGGCGGGAATAGGACTTCGGAAGAAAAGACAAAGCGGTCACCCTCGATCCGGACCCCCTGTTGCGTGCCCAACACATCACGCAGCCGACCAAAGAATTCAGATCGGTAACGCGCCAATTCTTCGGCTTCGGCGACAGCGCTGTCCTTTTCCTTTGCCAGCCGCGCGGCCTCTATCTCGGCCTGCTGACGTGCCAGTTCTTCCAGCTGCCGGCGCCTGCGCTCTTCTGAGGCCGCCCGCGCCAATGCAGCGTTCAGTTCAGATCCAAGGTTTTGCAACACGACCTGTGCGTCGGCGTCACGTTCCTTGAAATCATCCAACAAGGCCTGCACAGAACTGAGCTGCCGCCTCAGCGCTGCGACCTGTTGATTCAAAAGCTCCGATTGCTTCACCGCTGCCGCCGAACGCTCTTGTTCAGAGCTGAGTTCGCGATTGGCGCTTGCCAAAAGCGCTTCGCGAATCTCTGCCTGCGTCCGCAAAGCGGTCAGATCAGTGTCCGCCGCCTTTTTGGCTGCCAGTGCGGCGGCCAGCCGCTCGCGGGTTTCCGCGACCGAGGCATCCACCTCCATCCGCGCGGCAAGCGCCGATGCCAACTTTTCCTCGAGCGAGCGGTTGTCATCCTGCAAGGATTGCGCGCCTGCCAGTGCCTCTGCCCGCGCCCGCTGCAGCTCCTGTTCCACACGAGCCAACTCTGCGCGCAGCTCGTCAATCGTTGCCGTTCGACCAACCAGCTGTCCTTCGAGATCTGACACCACGCCCCCCCGAGAGGCAAGTTCATCACGCAACGAGGCCAGCTGCGCCAATTGCCCAGACACCTGTCTTTCCAGATCCGCCCTCAGACGGTCATTGGCGTCCGCAACACTGCGTAATGCCCCAAGATCGGCGGTTTGGTCGGCAAGCGCCTGTTCTGCCTCTGCGAAGCGCTGCGCGAGGATTTGGCGCTGGCCCTCACTCTGAGTGACCTGCTGGCGCAAGTTGGCGATCAGGTCATCCCGATCGCGCAGTTCTGCTTGCAGAGCAGAGGTTGCATCTTGTCCCTCGGCCAGCTCAACGTCTCGCTGTTCAATCCGGGTTTGCAGATCCAAAAGCGCCTGGCGGGTGGACGACAGGTCTGCGCGGGTGGACAAGAGCGTATCTTGGTAGGTCGCAATCTGTGCTTTCTGGTCCGCGATCTGATCCTGCAGATCGGCGATCGTTGACTGGCGGGCGTCAATCTCTGATGTCAGCTCACCGATCCGCGCCAGACCATTCGAGGTTTCAGCCGCCAGCGCGGCTTCGGTTTCGGCCAATTGCCCACGCAGTGTGGCAATCGCCTGTGCTTTCTGCACATCACTGGCACGCGCCGCGTCCAGCTCGCTCGATCTACGCTGCAAATCGCTGCGCAATCGGTCGGCATCGCTTAGCCCGGCCTCGGCTTCTTCGATCCGCAAAAGCGCTTGGACCAACTGGGCTTGCAAAGCTGTCAGTTCTGATCCTGCGGCCTCTCGGTTCTGTCGCTCTTGCGCCAAAGCCAGTTCAAGATCTTCGCGCAGTTTCCGCTCAACCGCCAGATTCTGGGCAAGCGCCACCAGTTCCTGGGCCGTTGCGGCACTGGCCGCCGTTTCCGCAGAAAGCGCTTCGCGCAATTGCGCCAGCTCAGCCGCAGTGGCCATCCGGGCCGAGCTCTCAGTTTCCAGCGTTTGGCGCAGGCGTGCCAGTTCGGCCGCAGCCAGCGCTTTGGCGGCGTCTTCCGCAGCCAGGGCTTCACGCAGCTGCGCAAGCTCTTCCGAGGCGGCAACAGCGGCAACAGATTCGGACTGCAGCAGCGCCGTCAGGCGTGCCAGTTCGGCAGAGGCGTCCGCATTGGCCGCATCAGCGGCCTGAAGTTGCGCCTGGAATGCAACCGAGGACTGTTCATTGGCGATCAAGGCGGCGGCCAGACGGGTGTTCAGGTCAGCCTCAGCTTCGCGCGCGGCGGCCAGAAGAACCAGGGTCTCTTCTGCTTTTTGCCGTTCTGCTTCAAGCGCAAGCGCCATCGCTGTCAGTTCCGCACCCGCGTTTTCCAACCTGTCCCGCAACGCGGCTGCGGCGGCAGCCTCGGCGGCGCGGATAGCTTCTTGTTCTGTCAGTTTGGCTTCGAGTTCGGTGATCGAGGCGGAAAGCGCCAGGTTCTGTCCTTCGGCAGCAGCCCCCTGTGCTCTTAGGTCGGCGATCAATGCCTCCATGGCTTCGCGCTGCGCCGCCGCCAACCGGGCGGCCTCTGCTTGGGCGTCGACCTCAGTGCGCGCCTGCACCAACGCAAGGTTCAGCGCCTCGCGTTCCGTGATCAGCGCATCGCGGGCCGCTTGCAGGTCTGCCTCAGAGGCGCGCAGCTCGGCAACGGCTGCAACCGCAGATTCACGTTCTGCCAACAGGGACGCGACCTGCGCTTCAAAACTGGCAACCTCGGCGCGTGCCGCCTCAATCTCGACAGCCTGCGCATCCCGCTGCGCCGACAGCGCAACGATAATCGCTTCTTGCTCTTCCAGCCTGCCCTGAGCAAGATCGACTGTGCTGGTCAGCTCGCCCAGGCGGTTCTCAAGCGAGGTGTTCTTGCGCTGTTCAAGCCCCAGAGCCTCGGCCAGGGCCGCAATTTCAGATGAGAGCGTGTCAAGTTCGGTTTCCTGGCCCGAAATCGTTTCGCGCAGGACGAACTGCACAACCATGAAGATGGTCAACACGAACATCAGGACCAATAACAGCCCTGTCATGGCGTCCACAAATCCGGGCCAGATCGAGTTCTGGAACCGTTGTCCCGTTCGCCGTGAAAGCGCCATGGTTTACTCCTCCTTGGCGCCGCCTCCTGTGGCGCGTATTGGTCTTTGTGGCTGAACGGTTGCTGGTTGGCCCGGCGCCGCCGGCCGCGGCGTGCGTTGCATCTGTTGCAAGGTGCGGACCAAGGTCGCCAGATCGGTTCGCAGTTCAGCCATGCTTTCCTGACGACCGGCCGAGATTTCTTCGAGAATGCGAAGCATCTGCACATCGATAGAGCGCAGACGCATCCGGCTTTCGGCATCAATGCCTTCGCTGGCTTCACGTGTCATGATCGCATCCGCCAGCCGCTCTTGGCCCTCGGCGATGCGCATCAGCGCGCTGGCACTGGGTGAGGTCGCCTCGATGCGCTCGGTCATCCGCTCAACCGCGCCGGCCAACTGGCTGAGACGTGCATCAACTTCGGCCCGGGTTTCATCAGACCGGGCGAACATGTTTTGCAGGGCCTCCATCTGGTCGGCCATGGTGTCTAGGATCATTGCCGATCCCCCTAGGCCCGCGCCAACACCATCGCCTTCGCTTTCACCGCTGGAAAAGCTGAGCTTTGTCATTGACGACAGCCACTCTTCCAGCTCGCGGTAGAACCGGTTCTGGCCACGGCCTGCAAAGACCTCAAGCAGGCCAACAACCAAAGACCCGGCGAGGCCAAGCAAAGACGACGCAAAGGCGACGCCCATACCCGTGAGCTGACTGTCGAGCCCATTCATCAGGCGGGCGAACACTTCGGTCCCGCTTTCGCCTTCTTCCGGTGCCAGTCCCCGGATCGTCTCAACCAACGCCGGTACGGTTGTGGCGAGGCCATAGAACGTCCCCAACAGCCCGAGGAAAATCAGCAAATTCACGATGTAGCGCGTGATCTCGCGCCCTTCGTCGATGCGCTGCGCGACAGATTCGAGGATCGACCGCGCCGACCCTGTGGTCATCTGCAATCGCTTTGACCGATTCCGCAACAACGTGGCGAGGGGGGCCAACAGCTGTGGCGGGGTCGCGCCCTGGTCCGTACCGCTGGCAAATCCCTCAATCCAGCGCACAAGCGTCCGCAGTTGCCATACTTGCCAAAGACAGGTGATCACACCCAAAGCAAAGACAAACAGAATGAACCCGTTCAGGTAGGGGTTGCTGAGGAATACCGGCAAAACACGCGGCATACCCAGTACGGCCATGACACCGACCATGCCAAGCACGCACAACATTGCGAACGCTTGGCTGCGTGGGCGGGAAAACTGAGGTGGTGCCTCAAAGTCCGGCTGGTCCATACGGACAGCTCCTGACGAAAAAATTTGCGTTGTCGTTTAAGTGCCAAGAGTACCGGTAAAGTCAAGCTTGGCAAAGCCGTTAGGCCAAAAGGGTACGGACTCGTGCCGACAACCATTGCAGTTCGGCATCTTCTATTCCCATCTCGGTCAAGAGTTCGGCAGTGTTGTACAAATATTCGCTGTTCGGCCCACGTCCGCCATGCGCCCCTGCAATGATCTGGGCCTGCTCCTCCAGGGGGAGCGCACCACAGTACTGAACGTGTTCGCGATCGACAAGATATGTCACCGACGTCACTGTACGGCCATCGTCGAGTTCAACCTCGACCTGGCGTTCAAGATAGGCCGAGGACACCAATTCCCGCTCGCGCAGGTACGCCAAGGTCGCGTCTTCGTGTTCATCAGCGACCCGAAGCGCCAAGCCCGTACAGCTGGCGTCGGCGGCATCCAGGGCCAGCACCAAGCCAGGGTGGTCTTCGGTGCCACGATGATGGATCGAACGCATGCAAAAGCTGCGTTGATAGCCCCGCAATACGGCCCGCACAGTTTCGGCGACCTCAAACCCGGGGTTCCACAGCAGCGATCCGTATCCGAAAACCCACATCGTCATTGGCTGGTCCTTCTTTGTTTGGGGCTGTAAACACCATCCCGAAAGCGCAGAAAAGGGGCGACATGTGAAACGGCTGATCATTTTGGTAGTGACCGTCGCAGTGGCATGGTCGGCGTTTTGGCTCTGGTCCTGGCACAACCGCTCGGCCGCGATTGAACACTGGTTTGCGGACCGGGTGACTGCGGGTTGGACAGCGCGCTATACAGACCTCAGTGTGCGCGGGTTTCCCAACCGGCTTGACACACGCCTGACCAATATAGAAGTGCAGGACCCCGCAACCGGGCTGGGTTGGGACGCACCGTTTTTCGAACTCCTGTCATTGACCTATCAGCCGGGCCATGTGATTGCGGCCTGGCCCGAGACACAAGTGCTGCGCATCGATCGGCGATCACATCAGGTGCGCAGTGACGGGCTGCGTGCCAGTCTTGTCTTTGACAGGGGCGACAGCGCGGTCAGGCGCGCCAATCTTGAAGCTGCGGTTCTCAATATCACAGGTCCGGGCGGCGCGACTGTTCTGACTGATCTGAATGCAGCGCTGATGCGGGTCGAAGGGGCCGAAACGACCTATCGTGTGGGTCTGACAGCGCAGGGGTTTGCCCGCAGCCGCAAAAAGATAAGCGGAGAGTTTTTGCCCGCCAACCTGGCAGCATTGCGCCTGGATGCTGATGTCACTTTCGATCGCCCCTGGCACAGGAATGCATTGGGCACATCCCGCCCCCAACCAATGCGCATCGACCTGAAACTGGCCGAGTACACATTGGGCACGCTGACACTGAAAATGGCCGGGAAGGTGAGGGTCGATACCACGGGGCGGCTTGATGGCGCGTTGACGGTCAAGGCGGTGAACTGGCGCGACATGCTGGACCGTCTGCGTGCGGCTGGCGAACTCCCGCTGTCTGTTGCCGATGCGCTTGAAGATGGTCTGACACTGATCGCTGCACTCAGCGGAGACCAGCGCAGGTTGGATCTGCCGTTGAAGTTCAAGGCGGGCAAGGTTTGGCTAGGGCCCGTCCCACTGGGTGAAGCGCCCCGCATCCGGGTGCCGTAACGGAAATGCATTCGGGTTTGCCCGACGAAGTCAAGAAAGTCGTGCGCCAGCATCTGCCCAGCCTGTACGAAGTACCAGGAGCGCCACAAAAGACATGTGGTGATATGGCTCGATCATCGGCTCGGAGATAGGTGACTTTGCGCATGAGCGTGTTTGACAAGATCACGTCAAATCCAAAGTATCGCGACCAAAAGATCCGTCAAGCCGGCTAGCGTGACGCGTTTCCGTGCCCACAAAAAGGGGGCTGGTCGTCGAGGGGCCACTCTGACAGACGGTTTGATGAAGGTTGATGAAGGTCATCGCAAACTGGGCCACACGTAACTCGGTCGCCCTGCAACGGCTTGAGCCGGTCCTGACTGTGCGCAACTACACCGAGGAAAATGGCTCGCCCCCCTAAAGGCGACCGGGCCGCGCGAAGCGCACATCATGGGGGGCGGCAAGACCTGTGATCCGTGCCGGGGATTTTTTTTGAGGGTCGCCGTTTGTTTGCACCGCCGACAGACCGCAACTGGCTGGCGCGAATCGCAGGCACATACAGCGGAGAGACAATATCTGTGTCATCGGATCAGTAGGTGACACGATTTTCACTGTCACAAATCCTTCGGCCTGCAACCACGACACCGATGACAACACCTTGCCAAACAGCGCGAGACACGACCAGTTCAATGCGGACAGCGACAACGACTGTCTCAGCACGGACAGCGGGCGCAACAAACTGATCGGCAGTCATGGGAACGATTACTTTGTCCCTACGGCCAGGTTTGGCAACGATGTGATCACCGATTACAGCGCCCGCAATGTCCAGGCATCAATCTTTCCGAACTCTCCGAGATCACTGACTTCAACAATCTGGTTCCCAATCACCTGCCCTGCAACGACGGGTCTGCCCAGTTCAACGAAGGCAACAATTCGATCTTGCTTAAGAGCGTCGCCTTTTCCGATCTGGGTATTGGATTTGGCTACTCTGCCAACGACGTCATGTTCCAATGAGCTTCGCTGCACAAAAGGGACCGGTGCCTTGTCCAAGGACCCCGACCCCGACCCGGCAGATTCGGGTCAGCGCGTTTCGCGCAATACCCCAGCGGGCGGCAACGTCCGTCCTTCGATCGTCACCGGTACAGCGCTGTAGTTGAACCAGAACCGCTCGGTCTGGGTGTCTCTGATGCGGACCCCTTCGGCCAAGGTTTGA
>JAKVCP010000002.1:75315-106523 GCA_022448925.1 Paracoccaceae bacterium | reverse complement strand
ATAGCCATCCTTTGAGGTGTAGGTGCGGGCATCGACCACATTGGCCCCGACCAGCGCAAGTGCACCGGCCAGCCGCGAAAAGATGCCGGGGTGATCGGACAGGGCAAAGCAGGCGCGGGTTGCGTCGCGGTCGTCGTCTAGGTGGATGTCGACGCGGATGTCATTCGGGCCGATCTCATCGCGCAGCAGTTCGGCGAACACCTTGTGCGCGGTGATGTGCAACCCCTGCCAGTAGGGCGGGTAATGGCGGTTTGTCTCGGTCCGCAATTCCTTGGCTGACCAGTCTGACAGCACCGCGCGCAGCGTCTTTTTGGCCTGCGAGCCCCGGTTCTCGCGGTTGAGAGCTTCCATGCCATTTTCAAGCGCCCGGCGGGTTTGCCGGTACAGCGCGCGCAGCAGCGCGGCCTTCCAGTTGTTCCATGTGCCGGGTCCGACGCCGCGAATGTCACAGACGGTCAGCACGCACAGCAGGTCCAACCGTTCCTTGGTTTGCACGGCCTTGGCAAAGTCGCGCACGGTCCGCGGGTCGGCGATGTCGCGTTTTTGTGCCATGTCCGACATCAGAAGGTGATAGCGGATCAACCATTCGACAGTCTCGCATTCCTTCTTGTTCAGTCCCAGGCGTGGGGCGATCTTGCGCGCGATTCGGGCTCCAAGGATCGAGTGATCTTCGTCCCGCCCTTTGCCGATGTCATGCAGCAAGAGCGCAACGTAAAGCACCTTGCGGTTCACGCCCTCTTTCAGGATCGAGCTGGCAACCGGCAGCGCCTCGATCAGGTTTTCGTGCTCGATCTCGGAGAGGTGCCACAGGCACTGGATCGTGTGTTCGTCTACCGTGTAGTGATGATACATGTTGAACTGCATCAATGCCCTGACGGGTTCGAACTCGGGGATAAGCGCTGACAGAACGCCCAGTTCGTTCATGCGTCGCAAGGCGCGCTCCGGGTTGCCGTGCCTGATCAGCAGATCAAGGAAAATCCGCCCGGTGTTGGCGTCGTTTCGCATGTCGTCGTCGATCAAATGCAGGTTCGCCTTGACCAGACGCATGGCATCAGGGTGGATCAGCAGCCCGGTCCGCAAAGCCTCTTCGAAGAGACGCAGTAAGTTCATCTTGTCGGACAGGAAATTCGTATCATCCTGAATTCCAAGACGGTTGTTCACCACCTCGAATTTTTCCCGCACTGACCTTTGGCGCTTGAAGATCCGCGCCAAAAGAGGGGCGTCCTTGGTATGATCCGCCTCAAGCGAGGTCAGGAAGATGCGCGTCACCTCCCCCACTTCGGTTGCATGGCGGAAGTAATCCTGCATGAACCACTCGACATCGCGTCGCCCGCCCTTGTCGACATAGCCCATGGCGTTGGCCACTGCGACCTGCATGTCGAACGTCAGTTGTTCTGTTGCCCTGTTGGCGATCAGGTGCAGATGGCACCGAACGGCCCACAGAAACTCCTCGGCGCGCAAAAAACTGTCGTATTCTTCTTCGCGAAAGACGCCGCGCCGCAACAGTTCCCCGGTGTCGCCTGTGGCGTAGACGTATTTCATGATCCAATACAGAGATTGCAGGTCGCGCAAGCCGCCCTTGCCCTCTTTTACATTCGGCTCGACCATGTAGCGCTGGCCCTGTTTGCGGTGGCGCAGGTCGCGTTCTTCCAGCTTGGCCGCGATGAATTCGCGCTCTGTCCCTTTGAAAAGCTCGCTCCAGAGACGCGCATTCAGGTCATCGGCGAGCGGCTTGTGTCCCACCACATAGCGATTTTCCAGCATTGACGTGCGGATGGTGAAATCCTCGCCGCCAAGGCGGAGACAGTCTTTCACGGTGCGCGACGAATGTCCGACCTTCAGTTTCAGATCCCACAGCAGGTACAGCATCGATTCGATGACGCTTTCAGCCCAGGGGGTGATTTTGTACGGTGTCAGGAACAGCAAATCGACATCGGACTGCGGTGCCATCTCTCCTCGGCCATAGCCACCAACCGCCAGAACAGACAGCCGCTCGCCCTCTGTAGGGGTCGGCCGAGGATGAAACACGTTTGCGGCCAGTTCCCATGTCAGCGTGATCAGCCCATCAGTCAGCATGGTGTAGGCCTGTGTCACGCCACGCGATTGGAACGGCGCGTCCTGCAACATGTGCGCGATTGCGTTTCGCGCATGGTCGCGATGCTTGCCAAGCACTGTGACGGCTTTGGCCCGGTTCACGCGCTCATCAACCCCGTCTTTCAACGCATCCCAGATTTCAAGACGAATGGCGTCTACGTCAAAAAACGGCGGCACGTCCGGCGCTGCAGCGCCGGTGTGCGTCATCGTCAGGTCAGAAGCCGGCTGCGCCGAAGCTTGTTGGGGCAGGGTCAAGGGTCACCACCTGGTTGTCTTCAATTGTCGCCACGGCCAAACCGCGTTGGTTTGTCCCGTCCGGCAACAACCGGAATACACCGCTGGCGCCGCTGAAACCAGCGGTTTGAGTAAGCGCCTCGACGGTCAGGGCGTCGCCGCGTCCCGCGCTTGCCAAAGCGCCCACCATGGCAACCCCGTCAAACGCAAGACCTGCCAGCGCATGCGGAGGCGTTCCGAATTCGGCGCTGTACCGGCTTGAAAAGCGTTCGACTGCATTGGTGTCGGGGATCGCGAACCAGGCGCCCTGGGCGCCGGGAAGACGTGCAATCTGTGGATCTTGCCCCCAGTTTGTCAGGCCGATGAACTGCGTTTCTGCCGGATCAATGCCGCCCTCGGGCATCAGCTGCAGGAACAGCGGCAAGGCGCCCGCCGCGTTGGATGTCAGCACAATCGCATCCGATCCGCTGTCACGAATGGCATCGCGGGCCGGAACAACGGCGTTGATCGCTCCTGTTTGTGAAAAGGCGAAGCCAGTCGCGGCGACTGGCAGACCGTTTTGGACTGCGGCCTGCGCAACAGCAGCCCGCGCGACATTGCCTTCGTCATTTTCGGGATAAACCACAGTCACTGCCTGTGAGCCCTGGCTGGCTGCGTAACCCATGATCCGGTTTGCAGTGTTTTCAAAGGTTGCGCCCAGTACAAAGAGGTTTCCGCCTGCAATCGAGGCATTGTTCGAAAAACTGACGACGTTGATGCCGTCATCGACCACTGCCAAAGCGGCTGCATTCGCGGCGGCGCCAAACAGAGGGCCGAGGATGATCTTGGCACCGTCATCCACCGCTTTCTGAGCTTGGGCGGCGGCGACTGTGGCATCCCCACCGGTATCGTAAACGCGCAAATCAATCGTCGCGCCCTCGATCGCGGCTGCGGCCATTCGGGCGGCGTTTTCAAGACTGGCTGCCACGCTGGCCGCACCCTCGTCTGTTTTGGGAACAAGCAACGCGACAGGGACCGGCTTTGATGTATCGATGCGCGGACCACCGCCAAGGCCTGGACCGATCGTTGTCTGACAGGCAGCCAGCGCACCGAGGGCGATAACCGCCGTTGCGCGGAAGACTGCCTTGCGGGCAGAGGTCAAAACGGCAAACATAATGGAGTGAGCTCCCTCGTTGCGGTGCGGATCGAACCGCGTTGGTGTGTGCACGCAATAATAACGGTCCCGAAGGAGCGGTCCAGACGTGAATCCCGAAACAAAAAAACTGATGCCTGGGCTGTACCTTGTGGCCACACCCATCGGGAATGCCCGTGACATCACACTGCGAGCCCTCGATCTGCTGGCTTCGGCAGATGTGCTTGCAGCCGAGGACACCCGCACCCTGCGCCGCCTGATGGAGATTCACGGAATCGCGCCCAAGGATCGACCGATGATTTCATACCATGATCACAATGGCGCCCGGGCCCGGCCGCGACTTTTGGCGGAACTTGAGGCCGGCAAGACCGTTGTCTACGCGTCAGAGGCGGGAACGCCGCTGATTGCCGACCCGGGCTTTGACTTGGCGCGTGAAGCGACCGAGCAGGGGTTTTCGGTCACCAGTGCGCCGGGCGCCTCGGCCGTGGTGACGGCGCTGAGCATCGCGGGTTTGCCGACTGACAAATTTCTGTTTGCGGGGTTTTTGCCCAATGCCAAAGGGCAGCGGATGTCAGCCCTGACTGCGCTTAGGGATGTTCCAGCGACCCTGGCTTTTTACGAATCACCCAAGCGTGTCGCGGCTATGTTGAAGGATGCCGCAGCGGTCCTTGGCTCTGATCGCCGCGCCGCCCTGTGCCGGGAGTTGACAAAGAAGTTTGAGGAATGTCGCAGAGGCACCCTGGCTGAACTTTCTGCTGGTCTTGCCGATGCGCCCATCAAGGGCGAAATCGTGATTCTGATCGATCGGGGTGTGCCCGGCAATGTTAGCGAAACCGAAATAACCACCGCGTTAGAATTGGCGCTGACCGAGATGTCCGTGCGGGACGCCGCGGATCATGTTTCCGGGCTGTTTGGTGTTGCGCGCAGGCCGGTATATCAACAGGCCATGCAACTCGCGGGGCGCAAATAGGGGTTCTACATGTCTGCCAAATTTTTCAGATCGCAAACCGGTTTTCACGCCGGCCTCAGTGCCGAAGCCAGTGTCGCGCGGGACTATGAACGCCGGGGCTATCGAATTCTGCATCGCCGTTGGCGCGGGCAGTCGGGCGAGGTGGATCTGATCGCGGTAGGCCCTAGGCATGAAATGGCTTTTGTCGAGGTCAAGAAAAGTCGCTCTTTCGATCATGCCGCGCAGCGCCTGGCGGGGCGACAGGCGCGCCGCATTTGTCGCGCCGCAGAGGAGTTTCTTGAAACACAACCCATGGGCACCTTGACTGACAGCCGCTTTGATGTCGCCTTGGTCGATGCCAGCGGAGCGACGCAAATTATTGAAAACGCCTTTCAGGCGCTCTGACCATGCATTGAACCCCGGGCATCCATACGCCATGTAAGGCCTGTGCAGCCGTTTCCTCGGGGGGAGTATGAAAATCGCATTCCAGATGGACCCAATTGGTCCAATTGACATCACCGCTGACAGCACCTTTCGCATCGCTGAAGAGGCCCAGGCCCGGGGGCACCAGCTGTTCTACTACACGCCTGATCAGCTTGCGTTCCAAGACGGCCGGGTGACCGCCCGCGGCCAGGACCTGACGGTGCAGCGTGTGCAGGGGAACCACGCCATTCTGGGCGAAATTCGCGAAGTTGATCTGTCTGACTTTGATGTGGTTTGGCTGCGACAGGATCCGCCTTTTGACATGTTCTACATCACGACCACCCATCTTCTGGACCGTTTGGCGCCGGGTACTTTGGTGGTGAATGATCCCTTCTGGGTCCGCAACTATCCTGAGAAACTTCTGGTGCTCGATTTTCCGGACCTCACGCCTCCGACCACCATTGCCCGGGATCTGGAGACGCTCCGCGCTTTCAAGGATCTTCATGGCGACGTGATCCTCAAGCCGCTTTACGGAAATGGCGGTGCCGGGGTTTTCAAGCTGACGGCCGAGGACCGCAATCTCAGCTCATTGCATGAGCTGTTTACGGGGTTTTCGCGCGAGCCGCTGATCGTCCAGAAATTCCTGCCCGATGTCAGCGCTGGCGACAAAAGGGTGATCCTTGTTGACGGTGCGCCTGTGGGTGTGATCAATCGGGTGCCCGCTGCCGGGGAAACCCGGTCAAACATGCATGTTGGCGGACGGCCCGAAAAAAGCAGGCTGACGGACCGTGATCACGAAATTTGTGCTGCCATTGGGCCTTTGTTGCGCGAAAAAGGTCAGGTTTTTGTGGGGATTGACGTGATTGGCACCTATCTGACCGAGATCAATGTAACCTCGCCCACGGGCATCCAAGAGCTTGAGCGCTTCGACGGCATCAATGTCGCTGCACGCATCTGGGAAGCGATCGAGGCCAAGCGCGCATGAGCCGCCGACTTGCATTGGTCAACCGGGGTTTGAAGCTGCTGGTAAAACCGCGGCTGCGCCGGGCAACCGATGTGGCCGCGGCACGGCAGTCATTTGAGCGCGCTGCAAAGGTCTTTTTGCGTGGCCCGAGCCACATGATGTCGCGGGACCCAGAGAATCCGCAGCTGACGTGGATCCGGACGGGTCCGGTTGCCCCACGCCGCCTGGTTTTCTACGTGCATGGCGGCGCCTATGTGTTCGGAAGCCCGTGCACCCATCGTGGTCTGCTGGCCCAACTGTCCCGTTGCTCTGGAATAGAGGTCTGTACGCCCGCATACCGCCTCGCCCCCGAGCATCCGGCGCCTGCCGCATTCGAGGATGTGTTGGCGGCCTTTCACTCTGTTTTGAATCGCGGCTACCGACCGGAGCACATCATCCTCGCGGGTGACAGCGCCGGTGCAGGAGCGGCTCTCGCGGTTTTGGCACGGTTGTGTGATGAAGGGCTGCGTCCGCGCGGGTTGGTGGCGTTTTCGCCTTGGACCGATCTGGACATGACGGGTGTCAGTTTGCGCACCAACGCATTGGTTGACCCGGTCCTGCCATCTGATCGGATGGATGAAATTGTCGGCATGATCTTGCAGGGTGTTTCACCACGCGACCCGCGTGTTTCGCCGCTTTATGCGCGGTTCGACGCGCCGCCACCGGTCCTCTTGCAGTACAGCCAGACAGAGATCTTGCGTGATGATTCGGTTCGCATTGGTGCCAGACTGCAAGAGCAGGGCGGGCGGGTGATCTTGCAGCAGCACGAACGTGCTCCCCATGCCTGGCCGCTTTTTGACGGCTGGTTCCCCGAGGCGCGGGCGTCGATTCGTGCGGCTGCGGAGTTCATTCAGGATTGTTTTGACGATACCAAACGGTAACTCAGGGCCTCGGCTACATGCGGGCGTCGCAGGTCACGCGCTCCGTCCAGATCGGCGATGGTGCGTGCGACGCGCAAGACACGGTGATAGCCGCGGGCTGACAAGCCAAACCGGTCAGCAGCGCGCAAAAGCAAATCGCGGCTTTCCGCATCGGTCTGGGCGATTTCTTCCAGTTTTTGCCCTTCTGCATCTGCATTTGTGCGCATGTTTTCCATGCCGTCAAAGCGCTTGGCCTGCACGTCGCGGGCACAGGCCACACGGGCGGCGACAGTCGCCGAGCTGTCCCCGCCTGCAGGTAGGTCAAGATCGGTGAAGGCCACCGGGGGCACCTCGATTCTCAAGTCAAAGCGGTCCATCAACGGGCCGGAGAGGCGACCAAGGTAATCTGCGCCACAGGCTGGGGCGCGGCTGCAGGCGCGCGCGGCGTCGCTGAGGTGCCCGCATTTGCAGGGGTTTGCCGCTGCAACCAACATGAACCGACAGGGATAGCGTATGTGTGCATTGGCGCGGGCGATCATGATCTGGCTTGTTTCGATTGGTTGGCGCAGCGTTTCGAGAACGCTCCGAGGAAATTCTGGAAGTTCATCCATGAACAACACCCCGTTGTGTGCTAAGCTGATTTCGCCGGGTTTTGCCCCGCGCCCGCCCCCAACGATCGCAGGCATGCTCGCGGTGTGATGTGGTTCGCGAAATGGGCGTGCAGGCGAAATGCCGCCTTCGTCCAGAAGTCCGGCCAGCGAGTGGATGATTGAGGTTTCCAGTGCCTCTGATGGGCTCAGCGATGGCAAGATGCCGGGCAGGCGAGCGGCAAGCATGGACTTGCCTGACCCCGGCGGTCCGACAAGCATCAGGTGATGGCGCCCGGCTGCAGCAATTTCCAACGCGCGTTTGGCGCGCTCTTGTCCTTTGACGTCCCGCAGATCCCGCCCTGAAGTATCCGGCACCACCTTACCGGGGGTGCAGGGTGCCAGCACAGCCTGTCCCGAAAAATGCCGAACGACATCCAGCAAAGTGCGTGCGCCAATCACCTCACATCCTCCAACCCATGCCGCCTCGGAACCCGAGGCGCGGGCGCAGACAAGTGACCGGCTGTCCTCGGCTGCGGCCATCGCAGCCGGGAGCGCGCCAATGACAGGCATCAGCGTTCCGTTCAACGAAAGCTCACCCAGGGCCACAGTTTCGGCGACCATGTCATTGGGTATGATGTCGAGCGCGGCCAACAGGCCAAGCGCAATGGGCAGGTCAAAATGCGACCCCTCTTTGGGCAGATCGGCGGGGGACAGGTTGATCGTGATCCGTTTGGCCGGAAGGGCAATGGACATCGAGGTCAGCGCAGCGCGGATCCGATCGCGCGCTTCAGAGACGGCCTTGTCCGGCAGGCCGACGATCGAAAAGGCCGGAATGCCTGGCGTGACCGCACATTGAACCTCGACAGAGCGGGCCTCAATGCCCTGAAATGCGACTGTGTAGGCGTGTGAAACCATGACCCCAAAAGCTCCCGGGGGTCAGATTGCAAGCGTTAAGGTTGATCAATGGTTAATGCCCACGGATCTGGGCGTCAGAGCAGGGCCATGAAGGCGGGCCAGGCTTCTGGGTCGGCAACGGTTTTGTCGCGGCATGCGGCGTTACAAAATCCAAAGATCCGTCCCTCAAGGGTTAGCAGGTGCGTCGCTGCACCGCCCGAATACGGGCACACCTCATTTTCCGGTGTGCCGGTGGCAACCGGCTGTGCAGCCAGAGGTTGCGGCCCCGGCCAGGGCGTCGTGGCATGGGGCTGCGCATACCGTTGCAGGACAGTCCCATGTGCAGACGCCATTGCGCGCCAGCGCCGAAATGCGGGGTCTTGCAGATGGCTGTCTACATAGGTGCGGGCTGCATCACTGACAGGCAAATCATATCCCGCAACCCGTGCCGCCACAGGCGCAAAGAAGGCATCGGCGACAGAATAGGTGCCACAGAGCCAGGGGCCGGTTCCGCCAAACCTGGCGCGGGCGTCGGCCCAGATGACCTCGATCCGGTTCAGATCCGCGCCAAGCGCGTCGTTCACGGGAACATCCCGGAACGCGGCGCGCAGGTTCATCGGACATTGCGAGCGCAGGGCCTGAAAGCCCGAGTGCATTTCACAGGCCAATGTCCGGGCCACGGCACGGGCAGAGGGATCGTTCGGCCAGAGGCCTGCGTCGGGGTGACGTGTCGCCAGCTCTTCGGCGATGGCCAGTGAATCCGAAAGCGCGATCCTTTCGGGCGTGATCCAGGTCGGCACCGTGCGCGCCGGGGCAAAGGGGGCCATTTGCTCGGCGACCGGGGCTTTGCTGAACTCTACGATCTGGTGCGGCACCGAAATGCCGAACCTTTCAAACAGCAGCCAGGCCCGCAGCGACCAGCTGGAGTAGGTGTGATCACCAATAAAAAGCATCTCTGTCATGTCGTGATTATGGCCTGCCCAAGTCTTTGCGTGAAATGGTCTTTCCTGCGCCAGCCCATCACGGATCGTGATGTTTCGTCCCGACAGTATCGCAGATGGGGGCGCAATTTTGATGCTTTGGTGATCCGATACCGGTTGCCGCCCGTACTCTCTGTCAAAGGCCCACAAGTGGTCAGTAGATCAGGGGAGCGACCATGCCATTAGACGGTTTAAACGATCAAACGTTGTCCCGCCGCGCCATGAAGGCCGAGCTGCTGGACGCCGAGACTGAATTGAAACTTGCCTACGCCTGGAGAGACCAGCGTGATGAAGCCGCGCTGCATCGGTTGATCACGGCGTATATGCGGTTGGCAATTTCAATGGCGTCCAAGTTCAAACGGTATGGGGCGCCGATGAACGATCTGATCCAAGAGGCTGGTCTTGGCTTGATGAAGGCCGCAGACAAATTCGATCCAGACCGTGGCGTGCGCTTCAGTACCTATGCCGTTTGGTGGATCAAGGCCTCCATCCAGGACTATGTGATGCGCAACTGGTCCATGGTCAGGACGGGTTCGACGTCATCGCAAAAGTCTTTGTTTTTCAACATGCGTCGTGTGCAAGCACGACTGGAGCGTGAAGCGGCTTCGGCTGGTGGAGGGCTCGACAAACATCAGTTGCGACAGATGATTTCGACCGAGATCGGCGTGCCCTTGGCAGACGTCGAAATGATGGAAGGCCGCTTGTCGGGGTCTGACTTTTCCCTCAACGCCACCCAATCCGTTGATGACGAGGGGCGCGAGTGGATCGACGCGCTGGAAGACGAAGGTGCACAGGCCGCAGAAACGGTTGAGGCAGACCTCGACAATGAACAGTTGCGCGGTTGGCTGCTGGCTGCGTTGAATGATCTTAGCGACCGAGAGCGCTTTATCGTACGTGAACGCAAGCTGCGCGATGCCCCCCGGACCCTGGAAAGCCTGGGCACAGAGCTGGGCCTGTCCAAAGAACGGGTGCGCCAACTCGAAGCGGCTGCGTTCGTGAAGATGCGGAAATCGCTTGAAGCCCAGTCACATGAGGTTCAAAACTTCCTCGCATGAGGTATTTTGCAATAGCGGTTCTCATGGCCTGCGCAGCCGTCGCGCAGGCAGAGACAAATGTGGACATCGTGTTTCTGGGCGAGGTTCACGATAACGCCGGTCATCATGCCCGGCAGGCAAAGCGGGTACAGGAGCTGCAGCCTGCAGCCATAGTCTGGGAGATGCTCTCAGTTGATGACGCAAAGCGGGTGACGCCCGCGCTTGTGGCGGATCAAGACGCGCTGCAGGCCGCCCTCGATTGGTCAGGGTCGGGGTGGCCGGACTTTTCCATGTATTATCCGATTTTTGCTGCCGCTCCATCCGCCCAACACTACGGCGCAGAGGTGTCGCGGGATCAGGCTTTTGGTGCCATGCAGGCGGGTTTGGCGGCCACCTTTGGTCCGGATGCTGCCGAGTTCGGACTGACCGCATCATTGGGCGACGAACAACAGCGCCAGCGAGAGGCGCTACAGCTGGCGGCTCACTGTGACGCGATGCCAGCCGAGATGCTGCCCGTTATGGTGTCGATCCAGCGCTTGCGCGATGCGCAGCTTGCGCGTGCAGCGCTGCGCGCGTACCGCGACACGGGCGGTCCGGTTGCTGTGATCACGGGCAATGGGCATGCACGACGTGATTGGGGCGCACCTGCCTTGTTGCATCTGGCGGCGCCTGAGCTTGGTTTGCACAGCCTTGGGCAGGGTGAACTGGGGGCCGGTGCACCCGAGGGCGGTTTTGATGAAATCGGCTGGTCCGATCCGGCCGCGCGCCCGGACCCCTGTGAAGCGTTTCTCAAGAGCCGCAACAATTGAGTTCTGGGCCCGGGCTGCGTAACACTGACATCAGCTGACAATACGGGACATGACCATGCTGAGCGGCAAGCGCATTCTTCTGATCATCGGAGGCGGGATAGCCGCCTACAAGTCGTTGGATCTGATCCGCCGGTTGAAAGAACGCGGGGCCTTGGTCACGCCGGTCTTGACAGCTGCGGGGCATGAGTTCGTAACGCCTTTGTCAGTTGCGGCGCTGGCTGGTGAAAAGGTGCACTCGGATCTTTTTGATCTTACCGCAGAAGCGGAAATGGGACACATTCAGCTGAGCCGCGTCGCGGATCTGCTGGTGGTGGCACCTGCCACTGCTGATCTGATGGCCAAAATGGTGCAGGGGCGGGCGGATGACCTGGCCTCGACCCTGCTGTTGGCTACCGACACGCCAGTGCTGGTGGCGCCTGCCATGAACGTGCGCATGTGGCAGCACCCTGCGACCCAGCGAAACCTGTCAACGCTAAGGCTGGATGGGGTGTCTTTTGTGGGGCCAAACGACGGGGACATGGCGTGTGGCGAGTTCGGTCCCGGCCGCATGGCAGAGCCGCTGGAGATTGTCGATGCCGTCACGCGATCGTTGGGGGCGGGCCCCCTGGTTGGCAAGCGGGTTGTTGTGACCTCTGGACCGACCCATGAGCCGATTGATCCGGTGCGCTATATTGCCAACCGGAGTTCGGGCGCACAGGGAACGGCCATTGGTGCCGCGCTCGCGGCATTGGGGGCTGAGGTGGTCTTTGTCACTGGTCCCGCAGATGTTCCGCCGCCGCCGGGTGTCCAGGTTGTGAAGGTAAAGACAGCGCGCGAAATGCGGGAGGCGGTTCACGCAGCTTTGCCCGCGGATGCGGCGGTATTCGCGGCGGCGGTCGCAGATTGGCGTGTCGCACGTGAGAGTCGATCGAAGATCAAGAAGATCGGTGATGGATCGCTGCCTGTACTGACGTTCTCGGAGAACCCCGATATCCTTGCAGAGGTATCGTCCCTTGGGGGGGATCGGCCCGAGCTGGTTGTGGGCTTTGCGGCGGAAACCGATGATGTTGTTGCGCATGCGACGGCCAAGCGCGATCGCAAGGGGTGTGATTGGATCTTGGCCAATGATGTCAGCCCAGAAACCGGGATCATGGGTGGGGTTGAAAATGCGGTTGTGCTTATTTCAGAAGCGGGTGCAGAGACGTGGCCCCGTATGACAAAGACTGAGGTCGCCCAGCGGCTTGCGGCGCGTGTTGCACAGGCCCTCGGTTCGGACTGAAGGCGGGTGGCTTTGAGTATTTTTGGAAAGATGAAGAGATGACGGGCGCACTTTTGCAGGTCATGTGGGATGCGGGTGCGGATCGGGCTTTGGGCTTGCCGACGTATGAAACTCCGGGGGCTGCGGGGGCGGATTTGCGGGCCAATTTTGGCGATCGTCAGACTGTGTCGTTGGATCCGGGTGGGCGCGTCCTTGTTCCAACCGGGCTGCGGATTGCCGTGCCGGCAGGATTTGAAGTGCAGATCCGACCCCGGTCCGGTTTGGCGTTAAGACATGGGATTATATTACCGAACGCGCCTGGAACGATTGACAGTGATTATCGTGGTCCGCTGGGAGTGATCCTTATGAACTCTGGCGACAAACCCTTTGTCATCTCTCATGGGGATCGAATTGCGCAGATGGTGGTGGCGCCGGTGGTCCAGGCGGAGTTCACCGAGGTTGACGGCTTGGAACAGACTGTCCGCGGGTCGGGCGGTTTTGGGTCCACTGGAGTGCGCTGATGTTTTTGGTTCTTCTTTTGATGGTGGGCTTTTGGATTTTGGGCGCGCGCATGGGAGCCTCGGTCATCGCGCGAAGCGCCTTGTTGGCCGTGATCTTCATGGGCGTCCTGTTGCTGCATGTGCTGTTGCCTGATGGGGCACCATTGCGCGAAAGCACCGGGGGTAGCGCTGCCCCTTGGTTGTTGTTGGCCGGCGCGTTTGTGGTGATCATGTTGTACCGGCAGGGTCTGAAGCGGATCCGAGATCGCGCGGCGCCAAAAGAGGGTGAGGCGCTATCTGACGGGCCTTTGGGTGAAGTCGAGTTGCAACGTTATGCACGCCACATCGTATTACGCGAACTAGGTGGGCCCGGACAGAAGCGGCTGCAACAGGCCGGGGTTTTGGTCATTGGAGCTGGCGGTCTTGGCGCCCCGGCGTTGCAGTATCTTGCCGCGGCTGGGGTTGGCACCATTGGAGTGATCGACGATGACAGGGTCGAAAATGCCAACTTGCAGCGCCAGGTCATCCACCGGGATGCGGACATCGGCATGCCAAAGGTCTTTAGCGCTCAGGCTGCGATGGTGGCGCAGAATCCTTTCGTGACAGTCAAACCCTATCATCGTCGGCTGGATGAAGACGTGGCCGCCGAACTGGTGGCTGAGTACGATCTTGTCCTGGATGGGACGGATAACTTTGACACCCGATACCTGGTGAACCTGATCTGTGCCGAGGCTGGCAAGCCTCTGATTTCCGGGGCCCTTAGCCAATGGGAGGGGCAGATATCGGTCTTTCATCCTGCTGATGGAACGCCTTGCTATCAGTGTATCTTCCCCGAGGCGCCTGCTCTGGGGTTGGCACCCAGTTGTGCCGAGGCTGGGGTGCTGGGGCCTTTGCCCGGTGTGGTTGGTGCAATGATGGCGGTAGAGGCAATCAAAGTGATCACTGGGGCCGGGGTGACGCTGAAGGGTGAGATGCTGATTTATGACGCACTTTACGGCGAGACGCGGAAGATCGGATTGAAACGGCGAGAGGCTTGCCCGGTCTGCGGAGGGGTGCACGGATGAGACACTGCGTTTGCAGTCGCCGATGTGCTGCGTGATGTTACAACCTTTTGTGTCGCCTGACGTGGCGCCCGAAATGGCCGCTCTTGCCGAAACCGCTGCCCAGCAGGTCGCTGCATAGTTTCCGGGTACAACAACGTTTGCGCTGGACGGCAGGTTTCCTTTCCTCGACGGGTTTCCATGGCTGCCGCGCGGCGCGTCATGACGAACATGTTCACGTCCAGCTGTGATTTGCATCGGTGAGTGATTGAACCTGCACCCGAAGGGCTCTAGCTTTCGCTGAAAGGAGACTTTTGATGACCAATCCCCTGTTGGCCAATTGGACCACCCCGTTTGGCCTTGCGCCGTTTGACGATATCGCAGACGGTGATTTCGAACCTGCCTTTGACGCCGCGCTGGCCCAGCATATGGCCGAGATCGACACCATTGCGTCGGCAGCCGAGGCCCCCAGTTTTGCCAACACGATCGAAGCGATGGAAGGCGCGGGTCAGGCAATGGACAAGGTATTGTCGGTGTTCTTTGCGGTCGCGGGGGCCGATAGCAATGACAAGCGGCAGGAACTGCAGCGAACGTTTTCTCCGAAGCTTGCTGATCACTCCTCTAGGATCCACCAGAACCGAGCCCTGTTTGACCGGGTGCGCGCGCTGTGGAACGCGCGGGACAGTTTGGGGCTGAGCGATCAGGAAGCGCGGGTGTTGAAGCTGACCCATCGTGGTTTTCTTCGCGCCGGCGCAGCGCTTGAGGGCGATGCAGCACTGCGCATGACCGAGGTCAAATCCCGATTGGCCGTACTTGGGACACAGTTCACGCAGAACCTTTTGGCGGACGAGGCCGGGTGGTCGATGGCATTGGAGGACGGCGATCTTGAGGGGCTGCCCGATTTCCTGGTGGCTGCAGCACGGTCCGCGGGCAAGGACATGGGACAGGACGGCCCGGTGATCACGCTGTCGCGGTCGTTGGTGGTGCCGTTTTTGCAGTTCTCGCCGCGTCGCGATCTGCGCAAAACCGCGTGGCATGCCTGGACAGCCCGCGGCGCGAATGGCGGTGAAACTGACAACCGCATGATTGCAAAGGAAATTCTGGCGCTGCGGGAAGAGCGCGCGAAATTGCTGGGATATGATACCTTTGCCGCATTCAAGCTTGAGACCGAGATGGCCGGCAGCCCCGACAAGGTCCGCGATTTGCTGATGCAAGTCTGGGAGCCGGCGCGGGCCTCGGCCATGGCGGATGCAAGGGACATGCAGGAGATGTTGCAGGCCGATGGTGTTGATGGTCCGTTAAAGGGCTGGGACTGGCGCTATTATTCCGAGAAACGGCGCAAGGCGCTGCACGATCTTGATGAAGCAGAACTGAAACCTTACCTGCAGCTTGACAAGATGATCGAGGCCAGTTTCGCCTGTGCAACGCGGCTATTCGGCCTGGCTTTCACGCCGCTGGAGCTGCCGCTTTACCATGCCGACTGCCGAGTGTGGGAGGTCACGCGGGACGGTCAGCACGTGGCGCTGTTCATCGGCGACTATTTCGCGCGGCCTTCAAAGCGTTCGGGTGCATGGTGTTCGGCGATGCAGATGCAGGCAAAACGGCCAGTCCGCAAGACGCCCATCGTCATAAACGTGTGCAACTTTGCCAAACCCGAGGCCGGCGCGCCGGCTTTGCTCAGCTATGATGATGCGCGCACGCTGTTCCATGAATTCGGCCATGCGCTGCACCAGATTCTATCAGACGTCGACTTTGGCTCGATCGCGGGCACGTCGGTGGCGCGTGATTTTGTCGAACTGCCCAGCCAGCTCTACGAACACTGGCTTGAGGTGCCTGAAGTGCTTGAGGAATTCGCCACCCATGCCGAGACGGGCGCCGCAATGCCGCGGGCGATGCTGAACAAGGTGCTGGCCGCTGCGACCTTTGACATGGGATTTCAGACTGTCGAATTTGTGGCCTCGGCCGTGGTCGATCTGGACTTTCATGACGGGCCTGCCCCGGCCGATCCAATGGCCAGGCAGGCCGAAGTGCTCGCAGGGTTAGGCATGCCCGAGGCGATTCCCATGCGTCATGGCACACCCCATTTCGCGCATGTCTTCGCAGGTGACGGCTATTCCAGCGGCTATTACAGCTACATGTGGTCCGAGGTCATGGACGCCGATGCCTTTGAGGCCTTTACCGAAACCGGCAGCGCCTTTGACCCTGATACGGCAAGGCGGCTTGAAAGGTTCATTCTGTCTGCGGGTGGATCGGAAGAGGCCGAGGATCTTTACAAGAAGTTCCGCGGCCGAATGCCCGGCGTTGGTGCCTTGCTGAAGGGCCGCGGCCTGGCCGCATGACGCCGCGCGCTGTACGGCCTAGGGCGGGCACAGGTCAAAAAGGCAGGCGGGTCAGCGTATACCCCTCTTGCGCCAAAAGATTCAGCACGCCCTGATCGCCTGACAGATGCGCGGCACCCACAGCGGCAAAAATCGGCTTTGGACCGGCAGCGGCCAGCAGGCGTGGAATCCAAAGGCGGTTGCGCTCGACCAGCAGGCGTGTGTCGATCTCGTCCATGATGGCGGCGAATTCCGGTTTGCCGCCGAACGCCGCGTCTTTGCCCAACTCGCGCATCACCAACCAGCCATCGGCCACCATTTCGCGCAGATAGGCTGCAATAAGCGTTTCCAGCATGTCATCGGGCAGGTCGGGACGGGGCAGCGATCCTGACAGCATCGCTATTTGCAGATCCATTGGGAAGGCATCGATGATCTGTATGACTTCGTCCAGGGATTCCAGTGATCGCGATGGAATGCCCTTGGCCAGGGCCATGGACTCAATCGTGGCGTCCACGCCCTCATTGCTGTGCAAGCCGGTCATGGCGCAGGGCGGAATAGACAAGATTCCCGATAGAAAGAATGGCTTCATCCGTGCGGCCATGATCGGCGGAAACCCCCGGTCTTTCAGAGCTTCGGCGATCTCATCCCAGGCTTCATCGCTCATCATGGAGGGCAGGGTGCGGGATCCGGGCATCAGGATCAAACCAGGGTCGTTTTGCATCCGGATCTGTTCCGCCTGAGTGATTTCCAGCAATACAAGCTCTGCACCTTCCACCAAGGGACGCAGCCGCTCGATTGATGGGGTGATGCGCCGATCGCCAAGGTGAACCGTGCCCAGGATGTGGATCACCGCTGCGCCCTTTTGTGCACGCCAGAGATTGCCCTCGGCATAGGGAATCCGGGCGGCGCGGGCCTCAATGCGGTCCAGAACATCGGGGGCAAGTTGCGCCCGAAGGTCGGCCCCCGCGCAGGTGGCGAAGACAGGGGACGACAGAGCGATCAGGAGCGAGAGAACAAGGGCGAGGATACGCATAAAAAGCCTCCGATAGGTGCAGGGGCCACGCTAGGCCAGCGCTTGGGGCTGGACAAGAGTTCAAAGGTTGCGCACCACGTAAGAATGGATCGTGAACGGGAACTCTATGCGCCGGTCAAGGCGTTTCTGCAACGGCAGGGCTATACCGTCAAAGGAGAGGTGGGGGCAGCTGATGTCGTCGCGCGGCGCAATCAAGAGCCGCCTGTCATCGTCGAGTTGAAGCTGCGCATCACGCTGGCCTTGTTTCACCAGGCGGTGGCGCGACTGAAGATCACCGACCACGTTTACATTGCCGTACCCAAGCCAACAGGTGTCACCACACGCCGCACCATGAAAGACAACCTGGCTTTGTGTCGTCGTCTTGGTCTGGGGTTCATCACTGTGCGCGCCGATGGACGCGTTGAAGTGCATTGTGATCCAGGGCCCTATACACCGCGCAGATCCAAGGTTGCACAGCAACGTCTGCTGCGAGAGTTCGATCGCCTGCAGGGGGACCCCAATGATGGTGGCTCGACACGGCACGGATTGGTGACAGCCTATCGTCAGGACGCTTTGCGATGTGCGGCACGTCTGGCCGAGGTTGGCGCCTCGCGTGGGCGGGATGTGGCGCGGGCAACAGGGGTGCAGCGGGCGACGACGGTGATGCGTGACAATCACTACGGTTGGTTCGCAAAAGTCGAGACAGGGGTCTATGAGCTGACCGACGCTGGTCGCGTGGGGTTGGTGCATTGGGCCGGCAGCTGGAATGCCGAGTGAGGTTCACTTCGCGCTGGATGTGAACAGGATTTCGGGTCGGGTGCGCGCAGCCTGACGCGCTATCCCGGTCAAGGGGGCGCCCCCGGGTAAAGTCCGTGAACAGCTCTGGCGTATTTTTTTACGAAGCTGTGTTGACTCATCAAGGCGGTGTCCCTAGCTATGCGGCGTTAGCACTCGACCGGATCGAGTGATAACGACCCTTCGGGCGCTCCGGAGGGGCACGTATTAACCCTTTGAGCCAAGGAGCTGCAAAGATGGCATTCAAACCGCTTCATGACCGTGTTCTGGTCCGCCGTGTTGAAAGCGACGAAAAAACCGCCGGTGGCCTGATCATCCCAGACAGCGCAAAAGAGAAGCCCGCAGAGGGGGTCGTCGTCGCATGTGGCGAAGGCGCCCGCAAGGATTCGGGCGAGTTGATCGCGATGGCCGTGTCTGAAGGCGACAAGATCCTGTTCGGCAAATGGTCGGGCACCGAGGTCACGCTGGACGGCGAAGAGCTGCTGATCATGAAAGAAAGCGACATCATGGGCGTCATCGCCTGAGCGGCGATTTGATCCCCATACAAACGAATTCAAGGAGAAACGAATATGGCTGCTAAGGACGTCAAATTCGACACCGATGCCCGCAACCGTATGCTGAAGGGTGTCAACATCCTCGCAGACGCGGTCAAAGTGACCCTCGGCCCCAAAGGCCGCAACGTGGTCCTGGACAAGTCGTTCGGCGCGCCGCGCATCACCAAAGACGGTGTGTCGGTTGCCAAAGAGATCGAACTGGAAGACAAGTTCGAAAACATGGGCGCCCAGATGGTGAAGGAAGTTGCTTCCCGCACCAACGACGAAGCCGGTGATGGCACCACCACTGCGACCGTTCTGGCCCAAGCCATCGTCAAGGAAGGTCTCAAGCAGGTTGCTGCCGGCCTGAACCCGATGGATCTGAAGCGTGGCATCGACCTCGCGACTTCGAAGGTCGTCGCAGAGATCAAAGCTGCTGCACGCGAAGTGAAAGATAGCGATGAAGTTGCGCAGGTTGGCACAATCTCGGCCAACGGCGAAGCGGAAATCGGCTCGCAGATCGCAGACGCAATGCAGAAAGTCGGCAACGAAGGCGTGATCACCGTTGAAGAGAACAAAGGTCTGGATACAGAGACCGATGTCGTCGAAGGCATGCAGTTCGACCGCGGCTACCTGAGCCCCTACTTCGTGACCAACAGCGACAAGATGATTGCAGAGTTGGACGACTGCATGATTTTGCTGCACGAAAAGAAGCTGTCGTCGCTGCAGCCAATGGTACCTCTGCTTGAGTCGGTCATCCAGTCCACCAAACCGCTGCTGATCATTGCAGAAGACGTCGAAGGCGAAGCGCTGGCGACCTTGGTTGTCAACAAGCTGCGTGGCGGTCTAAAGATTGCTGCCGTCAAAGCCCCCGGCTTCGGTGATCGCCGCAAAGCCATGCTGCAGGACATCGCGATCCTGACCGGTGGTCAGGTCATCAGCGAAGATCTGGGCATGAAACTGGAAAATGTGACCATGGACATGCTTGGCAACGCCAAGAAGGTTCAGATCACAAAGGACGAAACCACTGTTGTTGACGGTTCCGGCGAAAAGGCCGAGATCGAAGCACGTGTTGGCCAGATCCGCACCCAGATCGAAGAAACCACCAGCGATTATGACCGCGAAAAGCTGCAAGAGCGCGTTGCCAAACTGGCAGGCGGTGTTGCTGTGATCCGCGTCGGTGGCATGACCGAGGTTGAAGTCAAAGAGCGCAAGGACCGCGTTGACGATGCGTTGAACGCGACTCGCGCAGCCGTTCAAGAAGGCGTTGTCGTCGGTGGCGGCGTTGCTCTGGTTCAGGGTGGCAAGGCTTTGGAAGCGCTGAAGGGTGAAAATGCCGATCAGGACGCCGGTATCACCATCGTTCGTAAAGCCATCGAGGCGCCTCTGCGCCAGATCGCTGAAAACGCTGGCGTAGACGGTGCAGTTGTTGCAGGCAAAGTGCGTGAAAGCGACGACAACGCGTTTGGCTTCAACGCCCAGACCGAAGAGTATGGCGACATGTTCTCATTCGGCGTGATCGATCCGGCCAAGGTGGTCCGTACTGCGTTGGAAGACGCAGCATCGGTCGCTGGTCTGCTGATCACCACCGAGGCGATGGTTGCAGACCTGCCACAAAAAGACGCGCCTGCTGCAGGCGGCATGCCCGACATGGGCGGCATGGGCGGCATGATGTAATCACGTCGATCCATAAGGATCTACGGAAGGGGTCGCCACGAGCGGCCCCTTTCCTTTTTGGTATTCTCTATAAACCGCGTTGTTTAACAGCGAATTTCGCAAATTTTTGGCCTGGACTTACCTCGCAAAAATGACAGCCATTTCCTCTGCGATTTCGTGAGTAAAGACCTTTTGACATCTGTCGCACCGGGTTGTGACGCATTTTAGAACTTCAGACGGCCGAACATGATCGCGATCCGGCTTCGCTGTGTATGATGGCGAAGGCGATATCGCTGCATCTGTTTCTTTCAAGTGATGCCGGTGCCTCTCCCGCAGTCCTGAAAAGAGGGCTTTGAACTGATCGTCATCATAACCGCTATCCCCGAGCCACCAGTGCCCTGCGTGCAAGCCTTTCAGCAACGTTCGCACGTCTATTTTGTCACTTGCCCAGTTTGCGTCGATAAATGAGGTTATTCGTTGGGCCTTGGGCACTGCAAACCGCATTCAGGGCGGTGTTCATTCAACCCTTGATGCGATAGGCCTTCAGGCAATGAGCTGGCGCTCAGACTTCCCCTTTTGACACTCATGCCGGTCGCGGGGCGATGGCTTTTGAGATAGGTTTCGACGAACGTGACAGTCTTTCTCTTGCAATGCTCTGCGGGCAGCGCAGGTCCATCTGGGCAAGGATGCTGGTATCGTTCTGTCGTTTCCCAACGTTAAAGGACGTCTATTGCAGTGCATATGGAGTATGGGCGTCGTGGCAGGGCAAACCATCGTGATTGGTTAAGGCGACTTTACTTAGCACAGATGGGTCACCGCTTATGTTGATCCGCTGATCTTGGCAACCACAGCATTTTCAGACATTCAGGGCCATTTTTGAGTATTTGGAGAAAGATGAAGAGCAGCAAATGTCTTCATCTTTCCAATAAATACTCACAATCAGTGCCCACCACAGAGGCATTTTCGACGGGTCAGGCGCTCCAAGCGTCGCTTTGCATCTCACGCAGGCGGCTTGCAGTGCGTTCAAACTCAAATGCGCCTGTTCCCTCCAAATACAACATTTCCGGGTCTGTGGCGGCCGACGCTATGATACGCACTTTTGCTTCATATAGGGCATCAACAAGAGTTACGAAGCGTTTCGCTTCATTGAAATTGTCGCGGCTTAGACAAGGAATGTCCTCAAGCACCAGCACGCGCAGTGCCTCGGCTAAACTCAGGTAGTCGGCGGGTCCAAGCATCTGGCCGCAGAGATCATAAAAGCTCGCCCTCGCCACACCGTTCCAGTAGCGGGGCACCACCAGATTGCGTCCTTTTACAACCAAGGTCAGCGGCTCTTGCCGACCCCCGGTCAAATCTGTCCAGATTTTATCAATGGATGCCCGGGCCTCCGCATCGACAGGAGAAAAATAGACACGTTCTCCGGTCAGGCGATTTTGTCGATAGTCCGTGGCAGAGGCCAGTTCGTGCACGACCATCTGTGTTTTAAGCAGGGCGATGAACGGAAGGAAGAGTTGTCGGTTCAATCCATGCTCGTAGAGGGCGTCAGGAACCCGATTGGACGTCGTCACCACAACCACGCCCGCCGTAAAAAGCTGTTCAAACAGCCGTCCTACGATCATGGCATCGGTGATATCCGTGATCTGCATCTCATCAAATGCCAATAGCCGAACCTGCTCCGCAACTGCCTTAGCCACTGGTGCGATCGCATCCTCTACTCCTTCGCTGCGGGCGGCATGCATGCCGGCGTGTATTTCTTGCATGAAAGCATGGAAATGCACACGCCGCGCCGGAACCGCCAGGCTGTCGACAAACATGTCCATCAACATCGATTTGCCACGGCCGACACCACCCCAGAGATACAGCCCTTTGGGAGACTCTGGCGCTTTTCGAAAAAAACCACGTTTTGTCGGTTCGGCCAGCGCAGCGCGAATCCGCTCGAACTCGGGCAGCGCGGCTTCTTGCGCTGGGTCAGGATCCAATTCGCCCGAAGCAACCCTCTGAAGGTAAAGGTCAGTCAACTTTGCCATGATGTTGCATAGCCTGCGCCCGCCGACTTGTGTAGGCCTTGTGACACAAGGGCACAATGCTTAACTAACGGCGCTCGACAGACCCGTTCACCCCGTGTAACCAGACCACCTTATGGCCAAACAGAAGACCGATCCGAATTACAAGGTAATTGCCGAAAACCGCCGCGCCCGGTTTGACTACGCCATTGAGGATGACCTCGAATGTGGCGTGGTCCTGCATGGATCCGAAGTGAAATCCCTGCGCGAGAATTCCGCCAATATCGCCGAAAGCTATGCGTCGGTGGATGAAGGGGAATTGTGGCTGACCAACAGCTATATTGCCCCCTACGACAGGGCTATGTTCAGCCATGAAGAGCGTCGCAAGCGCAAGCTTCTGGTCAGTCGAAAAGAGCTTGCGCGCCTTTGGGCAGACACGCAGCGCAAGGGTATGACCTTGGTGCCGCTGGTGATGTATTTCAACCATCGGGGCAAGGTGAAGCTGAAGATCGGCATCGCCAAAGGCAAGAAAAACCACGACAAACGCGCATCAGAAGCCAAACGGGATTGGGGGCGACAAAAGCAGCGTCTGCTTCGCCACGGAGAATGATCAGGCCATCAGGCCATGGTAGGCTTCCAGCCATAGCGCATCTATCTCGCGCAGGGCCGCTGCATCGAACCGGTCCTGAATATTCCAATACCGCCCCGAGGTGACCATGTAACCAAGATCGGCTTCACGCACATCGGCCTGTGTCGTGGCAGGAGCGTTCTTTGACATGAGAGCTGCCAATGCATCCGGAGCATGGCGAGGAAAGACCAGGCGGCTTTCGTCCTGGCTGAGGTTCACGCAGTGACACCCCTGTCGTGCCGCCATCACACCAAGGCGCGCGGACTTGCCTTCCAGGCTTTGCAACGTCACGTCGGCACGCAATGGGTCTGCTTCTCCGGTTCCATAAAAATGGGTATTGCCGGACGCCGCATAGACCATGTCACAGCCCAGAAAGGCCATGACCTTGGGCCTTAGGGCGCCCAATGCCCAATAGGCTGCGGTAAAGGCCATGGTTCCGCCAGCGTAAACAAATCCGCCATAGGTGTTCTGGATCGGCACATAGCTTTCGTAGGTCACCATTTTGCCGGCACCGTGCTCTGTGGGCGGATGGCGTTCAGCTGGAAAATCCTCGGGGTGGATACAGAAATCCCAGTCTTTCAAAACCCGCCAGGCATTATTGATCGCCACCACCTGGCCGAGGGCAGGCCGTGGCATGTCCTGCGCCTTTACTGCATTTGGACCGCTGCCCAAAATCAGGACAACGTCTGTTTCATTGGTCATGCAACGGCTCCGATTTCGCGCCACCAGAAATTCATCGACGACAGATAGGTCGGAAACTGGCATCTCCAATAGGAAAGCGCGGTTTCTTGGACCAAATGGGCTGGGCAATGACCTTGGCCAGCAGGCCTATGGCTTGCCTCTGTCTTTGCTCGGTAGTAGGCAAAAGGTCAGGCCCATAACGGAGGTTCAAAGCATGCAGGATGATCCGAAAACACTGGTCTCTACCGCGTGGCTGGCGCAGCACCTCAAGGATCCAGACCTCCGAGTGCTGGATGCATCATGGCACCTGCCCTCAGAAAATCGCGATGCACGCGCAGATTATGAAAAACAGCATATTCCCGGCGCGCGTTTTTTTGACATCGAAGACATCTCTGACCATCGCTCGGATTTGCCGCATATGGCGCCACCGGTTGAAAAATTCATGTCTCGCTTGCGGGCCATGGGCGTTGGCGATGGGCACCATGTGGTGGTATATGACAGCGTCGGTCTGTTTTCGGCTGCACGGGTCTGGTGGCTATTTCGCCTCATGGGGCAGATGAATGTCGCAGTGTTGGATGGAGGCCTGCCAAAATGGATGTCAGAAGAGCGCCCCGTCGAAGATATGGCCCCTATCGTACGCGACCGTCACATGACGGTGCGTCGTCAGGCGCAAATGGTGCGTGATATCACGCAGGTGGCGGCGGCCTCGAAGTTGAGAGACCATGAAATCATAGATGCCCGCGCGGCAGATCGGTTCCGCGGAGACGTGCAAGAACCCAGGCCCGGTCTGCGGGCGGGCCACATTCCAAACTCGAGGAATGTGCCCTTCAAGTCGCTTTTGAATGCGGATGCGACGATGAAGGGGGCCGCGCAGTTGCAAGCGATCTTTGAAGCCGCCGGTGTCGACCTGTCCAAACCTGCCATCACCACCTGCGGTTCGGGCGTCACCGCCGCTGTTCTAAGCCTTGCGCTTGAGCGGATTGGCAAGACCGACCATGCGCTTTATGACGGCTCGTGGGCGGAGTGGGGCATGTTCCCGACCGTGCCGATTTCCACCGGAGACACCTGATGTTCGAAACCATCCAGAAACAGCCTGCCGACAAGATTCTTGCCCTGGTTCAAGCCTTCAAAAACGATCCGCGCCCAGACAAGATTGATCTGGGCGTGGGCGTCTACAAGAACGCGGACGGCGTCACGCCAATCATGCGGGCCATCAAGACTGCTGAAAAACAGCTTTGGGAGGCTGAAACAACAAAGTCCTATACGGGCCTTGCTGGGGATCCGGCGTTCTCGGATGCGATGATCGAGCTGGTGCTTGGAGCCGCTGTGCCACGCGCCAATGTGGCGGCTGTTGCGACCCCCGGCGGGACCGGAGCTGTGCGGCAGGCCTTTGATATGGCCAAATTGGCAAATCCTGATCTGCGGGTCTTTGTGTCGAATCCGACCTGGCCCAATCATCTGTCCATTCTCAAGCATATGGCACTTGAGATGGTTCCCTACCGCTACTTCGATGACGCAACATGCGGCGTGGATTTTGATGCCATGATGACGGATCTGGCGCAGGCGCGCAAAGGCGACCTGGTTCTGTTGCATGGCTGCTGTCACAATCCCACAGGCGCCAATCTGAACCTGACGCAGTGGCAAGCCGTGATCGACCTGCTGCTGAAAACCGGGGCTACGGCGATGATAGACATCGCCTATCAGGGGTTCGGCGATGGTCTGGAAGAAGACGCCGCGGCAACACGGATGATTGCAGCAGCTTTGCCTGAAACGTTGATCGCGGCCAGTTGCTCGAAGAATTTCGGCATTTACCGGGAGCGCACTGGAATTTTGATGGCGGTTGCCGCGGACTCCGGGGCTCAGGCGCTGAACCAGGGCACGCTGAACTATCTGAATCGTCAGAATTTCAGTTTTCCGCCGGATCACGGTGCCCGGCTTGTCACGATGGTGCTGACAGACCCACAGCTTCGTGCTGACTGGGCGGCTGAATTGGAAGAGGTGCGCCTATCGATGCTTGGCCTGCGAGAGCAAATGGCCCAGGAGTTGCAGCGCCTGTCCGGTTCCGATCGCTTTGGGTTCCTGGCCCAGCACCGTGGCATGTTCTCGCGGCTGGGTGTGTCACCTGAGCTGGTCGAGACCCTGCGCGCAGACTTTGGTGTGTACATGGTAGGCGATTCACGCATGAACATTGCAGGGCTGAACAAGACCACCGTGCCAGTTTTGGCAGAGGCGATAATCAAGGCGGGGGGATAGTCAGTTTTGTACTGACCAACCAAATCCGGGGGCGCTGTCAATGAATTGAAGGTGCGCCCCCGCCCCCTACAGAGCCTGCAGGGGGCGCCGCATTCTTGGCGTCACGTCCCATTCGGGGCTGCGTTTTTTGGGGTGTCAGCTGATCGCGCAACAGGGCCAGAGGGTGCCGTCGCAGGGTCAGACGCATTGCAACGTAGTCCTCGACCACCTGCTCTGCTTCGGTCATCGCGGGCAGCACCGCCATTGGTTCATCAATGGCGTCCCCCTCAATGTCGCCGGCAAAAAGTGGCAGTGGTTTATCACCTACCAGAGCCTTGGCGGCCCAGAGAGCTTCGCGCCGCGGAACCCCCAATGCGGCAAAGACATCTGCCTCAGCCAGTCGCGCCACCACGCTAGGTGACACCCCTGCACGGCGCCAGATGTCGCGCACCTCGCGGTATCCGTTGCCCCGCGCCGCTGTCAGCCAGGTGGCGTCGTCTTCGCTGATGCCCTTGATCTGCCGGAACCCCAACCGCAGTGCCAGACCTCCTTGGCCGTCAGCTTCCATGACATTGTCCCAGAAACTGGACTGCACGCAGACGGGGCGCACCTCTACTCCGTGTTCGCGCGCATCCCGCACGATCTGTGCCGGCGCATAAAAGCCCATCGGCTGTGCGTTCAGCAAGGCACAGGCAAAGATCCCCGGGTGATGGCACTTGATCCAGGCCGAGGCATAAACCAAAAGCGCGAACGAAGCCGCGTGGCTTTCCGGGAACCCGTAAGCACCGAACCCTTCGATCTGTGAAAAACAGCGCGCCGCAAATTCCGTATCATAGCCGTTCCTTGCCATGCCTTTCATGAAACGGTCATGAAATTCGCTGACGTTCCCATGTTTCTTGAAGGTCGCGAGCGAGCGCCGAAGCCGGTCAGCCTCGTCAGGTGTGAACCCCGCGCCAATGATGGCGATCTGCATCGCCTGCTCTTGAAACAGTGGCACGCCCATGGTCTTGCCCAACACAGTGCCCAGTTCATCTGAGGGAAAGGTCACCGGTTCTTCGCCGTTGCGCCGGCGGATATAGGGATGCACCATATCGCCCTGAATGGGGCCGGGGCGAATAATGGCCACTTCGATAACCAGATCATAAAAGCACCGGGGCTTCATCCGCGGCAGAAAGTTCATCTGCGCCCGGCTTTCGACCTGAAACACCCCGACACTGTCTGCTTTGCACAGCATATCGTACACGGCCGGGTCTTCAGGTGGCAGGCTGGCCAGCGTGTGGGTTTGATGGTGGTGCATGTGCAAAAGGTCAAAGGCCTTGCGAATGCAGGTCAGCATACCCAGCGCCAGAACATCGACTTTGAGGATGCCAAGACTGTCAATGTCATCCTTGTCCCAGCAGATGACCGTACGATCCTCCATCGTGGCATTTTCAATTGGAACCAGCTCATCCAAACGCCCTTCGGTCACGATGAAGCCACCAACATGCTGGCTGAGGTGGCGGGGAAAGCCGACCACCTCGTAGATCAGCGAGAGGGTCTGGCGCAGCTTTCGATCATCGGGGTCAAGACCTATCTCGCGCAGACGGTTTTCGGGAATGCCTTCACGGCCAAAGCCCCCCCAAAGCTGTGAAGAAAGCGCACCGATGGTATCACGGCTGAGGCCCATGGCGGCGCCCACCTCGCGGATTGCTCGTTTGCCACGATAATGAATGACCGTGGCGCACAGCCCGGCGCGATGGCGGCCATAGCGTTCGTAAATATGCTGGATCACCTCTTCGCGCCGTTCATGTTCGAAATCGACATCGATATCGGGCGGTTCGTCCCGTGCCTCTGAGACGAAACGTTCAAAGACCATGGTGCCAATCTCGGGGCTGACAGAGGTTACGCCCAGGCAATAACACACAACCGAGTTGGCGGCCGACCCGCGCCCCTGGCACAGAATGCCCCGGGATCGCGCAAAATCGACGATATCACGAACTGTGAGGAAATAGGGCTCATATTGCAGCTTGGAAATCAGGGCGAGTTCATGTTCCATCATGTCGCGCACCCGATCAGGCGCACCATAGGGATACCGCCACTTCAACCCCGCGCGGGCCAGCCGCGCCAACCGGCCTGCGGCAGTTTCGCCTTCGGCAATCTCGGACGGATATTCGTAGCGCAGGGCGCCAAGGCAAAAACTGCAGTCTTCAGCCAGTGTCACCGCGCGATCAACGGCTTCCGCATGAGGGCCAAGCAGGCGACGCATGTCAGACGCGCCCCGCAACCGTTGTTCGCCATTCGAAAGGGCAGCGCGGCCAAGCTGATCGACACGGCACCCCAGTCGCACAGCCGAAAGCACATCAGCGAGGCGGCGACGGCGGCCGTGGTGCATCAGGGGAGCAGATGACGCGATGGTGGCCAATCCCAGATCACGGGCCAGCACAGCAAGCGCGTCAAAACGCGCCGCATCCTGCCCATCATAGGCAGGGCTAAGCACCAGGTACATTTGCTTGGCAAAGCGGCGCGCCAACCGTTGCGCCTTTGCACCCCAGGTGCCCGCGCCGCGCGGCAACGGATTTTCCTTTGGTGGGCCGTGCAGGAGCAAATGAAGACCTGTGGCTCCTCCTTCCATCAGATCATCGATGCGCAGATGGCAGCTGCCTTTTTCAGCGCGCAAGCGTCCCTTGGAAATCAGGCGGCAGAGCCGTGACCAGCCCGTTCGGGTGGCTGCCAGGGCAGTGATTTCAATGCCGTCAGCAAAGATCAAGCGCGCTGCAGGGATCAAACGAGGGATACAATAAATCTTGGCCGAGGAGGGCATGGACGGCAGCCCATCAGGCGCTGGTGGGCCGATCAGGCCGTGTGCGGTGTCAAAGGCCTGACGCTCTTTGACCCGGCGCGCAATATCCTTGGCCTCGGTATAGGCGCGTACAATCCCCGCCACCGAGTTGTCATCGGCAATCGCAATCGCGCTCAAGCCCATAAGTGCCGCGCGCTGCATGTACTCCTCGGGGTGCGAGGCCCCGGTGAGAAACGTGAAGTTTGAAGTGATCGACAGTTCAGCAAACATGAGAATCACATTCTATTCACCTTTTGTTCCTTCTTTGAGTCCAAATTTGCAAAGGGACTTGCGAGACTGAAAAATTCGGCGCAGAGGTCCGAATATGATCCGATCCACATCACATAATGCGCATGCTGCGCTTCTGACCATCCTCGCATCAGGCTTTGCAGCAGGGACAACGCTTCTGGCCAAGATGCTGGGCACTGACACGCTCGGCCCGTCTCTGCACCCGCTGCAAATCAGCCATGGGCGCTTCATGTTCGCCTTCATGGCGATCGCAACCGTCACAACGTTGCTCAGAATGCCTATCAGTCGCCCGGATCTGCGCTTCCATGCTGCTCGGTCAGCCTTTGGCTGGGGTGGGGTCACACTGATGTTTGCGGCGGCCGCGTTCATTCCACTGTCAGACGCTACCGCGATCAGTTTTCTCAACCCCGTTTTCGGTATGATTCTTGCAGTGGTCTTTCTATCTGAACGTGTTGGGCCGGTACGTTGGAGCGCTGCTGCAGTTGCCATTGTCGGCGCCCTGATCCTGTTGCGCCCGACCCCAAGCAGTTTTCAGCCCGCAGCCCTTCTGGCACTCGGCGCTGCACTTATGCTGGGCTGCGAGCTGATTTTTATCAAGATACTGACCCATCGGGAAAAGCCATTGCAAATCTTGCTGATTAATAACCTGATCGGTCTACTGATCGCCTCTGCCGCAGCAAGCTTTGTCTGGCACAGCCCAACGGCACCGCAATGGGTCGCCCTTGCCGGCATTGGTTTTCTTATGGCGGCCGCACAGTACAGCTTTACCAACGCCATGATGCGCGGTGATGCCAGCTTTGTGGCGCCATTCTTCTACGCCACGCTGATTTTCGCCGCGCTCTATGATTTTGCAGCCTTTGGTGTGGCTCCAGACCAACTCTCGCTGATCGGTATGGCAACCATCCTAAGCGGTGGGGGCCTGCTTGCCTGGCGCGAGGCGCGGCTCAAGACTTGAGGCGATAGCCCGTTCGAAACATCCACCATGCCACGACCACGACGGCAGAAACGGATCCAAAAGAGACCAATAGCCCAAGCATCGGAGCACTATCAGACACTCCGATCATGCCATAGCGAACACCGTCAATCAGGTAGAATACCGGGTTCACGTGGCTGACCACCCACAAGACAGGTGGCAATGCCTCGACCGAGTAAAACGTGCCCGATAAAAAGGCCAATGGGGTGACGATAAAATTTGTGATCGCGGCCATCTGATCGAACTTTTGGGCGAAAATTGCTGCAATCATACCCAAGCCACCCAAGAATACGGCGCCCAAAACCACGAACACAAACATCCAGCCTGGATGGATCGGCACAAGACCCAGCACAACCCAAAGCGCCAGCACGATACAGATGGCAACCGCCACGCCCCGAACAACACCGCCAACAAGATAGCCGACCACCAGTTCGATGGCCGACAAGGGCGGCATCAGTGTATCTACAATGTTGCCCTGCACCTTTGAGATCATGATCGAGGAAGAAGTATTGGCAAACGCATTCTGAATGACCGTCATCATCAAAATCCCCGGCGCGATGAACGTGGTAAACGGAACGCCCATGACGTCGCCCCGGCGAGCGCCAATAGCGATGGAGAAAATCAACAGGAACAGACCGGCCGTGACCAATGGGGCCAAAAGTGTCTGTGTCCAGACCGCGATGAATCGCAAAACCTCGCGGCGGGCCAGGGTATAAAGTCCCAACCAATTCATTCGGCCGAACCGACGTGTGCCAATCTGATACCCGGTGTTGCTCATTTGCCCGCTCCCTCTGCTGGCGCTGCTTGTAACTCGTGCAGGAGTGATTAGAATAGAGGTTCAGGAGATTTTTCAGGCGGCCCAGTGCGCGGGCCGCTTTTTACGTAAGGAAGTGCCATGTCGTGGACCGATGAACGCGTCGAGTTGCTCAAGAAGATGTGGACCGAAGGACAATCGGCCAGTCAGATCGCCAAAGAATTGGGCGGCGTCACACGTAACGCCGTAATCGGAAAGGTGCATCGTTTGGGGCTGTCCAACCGCGCCGGTGCGACGCCTGCCAAGGCCGAAGCGAAACCGGCCAAGGCCGAGGCAAAGCCCAAGCCGCAACCAAAGACCGAACCCGCGCGAGAGCCCAAACCCGAACCCGTGGCCGAAGCAAGGCCAATCCCGGCCCGCAAGGCCATCATTCCCGCTGGACAACCTTTGCCGCCTCAGCCCTCGGCAAACGAAATCAGCCCTGAGGCACTCGCCAAAGTCAACGAAGTTGAGAAGAAGGCCAAGAAATTGACCTTGATGGAGCTGACTGAACGGACCTGTAAATGGCCCGTCGGCGATCCCGCCACTGATGATTTCTGGTTCTGTGGCCTGCCTGTGCAACAGGGCAAGCCCTATTGCGAAGCCCATGTGGGCGTTGCGTTCCAACCGATGAGCTCGCGACGCGACCGGCGACGCTGATTGCGGCTCTTCACGTTTCCCAAAATACTCCGGGGAGTGCGAGGGGCTGGCCCCTCGCGTGCGCCGAATGCTTTACTC
>JAKVCP010000002.1:69949-75305 GCA_022448925.1 Paracoccaceae bacterium | reverse complement strand
GCTCTCCCCTACCAAAAAAACCGGGGGGGGGGGGGGGGGGGCGGCCCCCCCCCGTGCTCCGAATGCTTTACTCGTCCAAAAGCTTAAGTAGCCCACCCCCAAGTTTGTCCTCAATCTTGCTGCCCAAACCGTCTTCAAGTTTCTGCTTGATCACTTCTTTGGCTTTTGTCTCCAGCTCCTGTTTCTCCTCTTCCAGATTGCGCTCGATCGCTTCGTCAAGGCGTGGGCGAATCGAGGGCGCACTCCAAGGCCCGGTGATTCCCACCGGTATGGTGATCCCGCGACCCTCGCGGGCTGCAGCAACTCCGGGTAGAAACAAATAGTCTATTTCTTGTGCGCCCAGACCGACGGTGCCTTCCCCGGCGATCTGGAACAGGGGCGTTTGCAGGCTCAGATCGTCATTACGCATGACGCCATCCACCATCGAAAATGTGCCGTTGAGCGTTTTGAACACAGTTGTTCCGCCCGTCCCGTCGCCGGTTTGCATCAATCGATCCAGATCAATGCCTGAAATCACACCCGGCCCTGCCGCCAAGGACCCAGACCCGCTCAGCGAATTCATGATCGCATGCAAAGAGGACCCCGATCCCAGGAAATCAAACACAAGGTCCGCAGGCCCGGACAGCCGGGAAATACCCGCTGCATCACGCAGCAGATCGTTTAACTCAACGCCCTCTACCGACATTTTGCCACCCACTGACAAGCCATTGCGGTTGTTCACCACAAATTGGCCAGTTGCGGTTCCGCCATAGGCAGAGATCGGGTTCAAACCAAAAACGGCACGAGAATTCGTGAGGTTCATATCTATCCGGGACGCGTCCAGCTTAAGCCCACCGAGCGTCACACTGTCTGCCATGAGGACGATTTCGCCGTCCAAGATCGCAAGCGCCGAGGCGTCAAGCCGTTCTTGCGACCACCCCGCTGAGGTCGGCTCTGTCGGCTCAGCATCCGAGCTCATGTCGGCAAAATCCAGATGTCCGGCTTCAATCCGGGCATTGACCTTGGGTTTGCCGGCGGTGTCCACCGTGATGTTGGCCACCATCTGATGTTCATCGAGATCCAAACGCAATGTGTCCGCAGTGAACAGACCATCGCGATTCAAACGAAAATCACCTGCAACAGTGCCCCTGCGGCCCAAACCGTACGGCACCTCTACATCGGGTATGCCCAGGCTTGCCAAAAACGCAGCCGTGTCATTCAGATCAATGGTGACCGCGCCACCGAACTCTGGGGCAAGCCCCAGTTCGCCATCAAAGGTGGCGCCGCCGCCAGGTCCTGTGACGGCGAGAGATCCGCCTACCGTACCGCCGTCAAACAGCGCAAGTGGGGCATCCAGATGGCCAGTCACAGTCAAAACCCCGCCATAGGGGGTCACATTGGCAGTAAAGCTCGCAGGGCTATCGGCGTCAGGCCATTCCAGGTTCAGGTCAATGTCCCGGACCTCTAGCGGGTCAGCGCCCACGGCTTCGTAGCGAAAGGTGCCATTGCGAATGATCAGCTCATCGAGGGTAAACAGCGGCAAAGGCGTTGGATCCGTGCTGGTGCTGTCTGCCCTGGCGCTGATCTCCCAGTTGCCGGATCCGTCACCAGAGTCCTGCAGCAAGATATTTGGGGAGTGCAGCTCAACCGTCCGGATCCTCAAGGATCCGCCCAGCATCGCAAGCGTGTCAACGCCGATTCTGGCAAACCCAGCTTGCAAAAATGGGCCGTCGTCGGACCATTCCGCATTGGCCACCGACACACCCTCGGTTCGCACTCCTGCAATCGGAAAGACCGAAATTGACACATCCTGCAAAGTCACATCGCGCCCCAACTGGGTGCTGAGTTGACCCGAGACGATCCTGGCCAGTGTTTCGGATGGAATCAGAAAAAGCGCCCCAATGCCCGCGGCAACAGCAAACGTTGCAAGGCCAATCAAACGTATCACCCACTTCATCAGAAACTCCTGCACTGCTTTGGTGTGAAACTGACCTGTAGACCGAGGGGCTGCAACCAGACAGGCGTGTTTTCGCACAAAGATCAGCTTTCCCGCACCGGGCACACAAGCTAAATGGGGGGAATGACGCAAAATCCGCCAGACCTTCGCCCCGATCTAGCCCGCGCCCAGCTGTCCGACACAGGTCGCCAAGGCCAACCCACCATCGGCATGGTCAGCCTCGGCTGTCCCAAGGCCCTTGTCGACAGTGAGCGTATCCTGACCCGTCTTCGCGCCGAGGGCTATGGCATTTCGCGCGATTACGCCGGCGCTGATGCGGTGATTGTGAACACCTGCGGATTTCTTGACAGTGCGAAGGCTGAAAGCCTTGATGCGATTGGCGAAGCAATCACGGAAAACGGGCGCGTGATCGTGACCGGCTGTTTGGGTGCGGAACCAGACTTTATCACAGGTGCGCACCCCAAGGTGCTGGCAGTGACGGGTCCACATCAATATGAACAGGTTCTTGACGCCGTCCACAGCGCAGTCCCCCCAGACCCTGATCCTTTTGTCGATCTTCTTCCAGCCAGTGGGGTCAAACTGACACCCCGCCATTACAGCTATCTGAAGATTTCAGAAGGGTGCAATCACAGCTGCAAGTTCTGCATCATTCCCGACATGCGCGGCAAGCTGAACTCACGCCCGGCTCGGGCGGTCTTGCGCGAAGCTGAAAAGCTGGTCGAAAACGGTGTGCAGGAACTCTTGGTGATCAGTCAGGACACCAGCGCCTATGGCACTGACTGGAAGGACAGAGACGAAAAGTTCCCGATTCTGTCCTTGGCCAGGGATCTTGGCAGCCTGGGTGCCTGGGTGCGCATGCATTACGTGTATCCCTACCCCCACGTTCGAGAACTGATACCACTGATGGCAGAGGGTCTGATCTTGCCCTATCTGGATATCCCCTTCCAGCATGCCCACCCCGATACGCTGAGGCGCATGGCGCGCCCGGCAGCCGCCGCGCGCACGCTTGACGAAATTGCCGCATGGCGAGAAACGTGCCCCGACATTGTGCTGCGCTCGACCTTTATTGTCGGCTATCCCGGAGAAACGGAACAGGAGTTCCAGACGCTGCTGGACTGGTTGGACGAAGCCCAACTCGATCGGGTGGGCTGCTTCAAATACGAAGACGTCGCAGGCGCGCGGTCAAACACCCTGCCCGATCACGTTGCTGATGACGTCAAGCAGGACCGCTGGAATCGCTTCATGGAAAAATCAATGACAATTTCCGCGGCGCGTCTCGCGGAGAAGGTGGGTACGACACTTGAGGTCATAGTGGATGAGGTCGATGAAGACGGTGCAACCTGCCGTACCATGGCAGATGCCCCCGAGATTGACGGAAACCTGTTCATTGACGAAGGTTTTGAGGATTTGCAGCCGGGGCAAAAGGTCAAGGTGATTGTCGACGAAGCGGGCGACTACGATCTGTGGGGAGGTCTTGCCCCAACCGCACAGGGAATCAGTTAATGAATTGACGCCAAATCGCCTCAAATCGGGGCGGTGGCCTGTAATTTATAGCAGGTTAACGGTGAGTCTTACGAAGGAATTCGTTTAAAACTCACCAGCAGAATGCAATTCACTTTGGACATGCAGGAGACCAATGTTGTAATATCATAACGTTCACGGTGAGGCCGTATCCCAACAACGGCTGCGCCGAGATCGTAATAAGGCAAGGTCATATGGCGGCGAACAAGTCATGTGGTCGAGGCCTGACCATTTTAGACCTTCGTGATCGTAGTTCGCGAGATAATTTTCAAAATGTATTGCTCTTCGAAGGGTGCCCCAGGAAACAGGGCACCCTTTGTTGTTGTACTACATCTTGGGTCGGGTGCGGGTGCCGGCATTGTCCATTTCGACCACAGTTTCGACGTCATCGTGGGAACTGTGGAAAGGATCCGGCAATAACCCCAATCGCATCGCAAGAACTGCCAATTCGGCACGTGATGACAAGCCGGTGTTGGTCAAAAGCGCTTGCATTCTTTGGCGCACGGCTGAAACGGAGATGCAAAGCGTTTCGGCAATGGTTTTGTCCTTCATACCCAAGCCAATCAGGCGGACCAGTTCGATTTGCTTTTTCGTAATGTGGTTCCGATCGCGAAACTCATGGGCAAAATGCAGCAGATAGCGCTGATGTCCCATCATGGCGGCCGCATGCAATGTCCAGCCATGCGCCCGGATGATGGTCTGCATGTCACGTCGATTGTGATCCCCAAAAAACGTGATCATGCCAACCTCTGGCGGTGTGACCTCACGCAGTGGAATGCATAGTCCTGCGCGCAAACCATGCTCAGCCATCACGCGTAAGAGTGCCTTGCGCTTTTTCGGCACCTGATAGCTGTCCTCAAGAAATTCGATCCCGACAGCGATCGGCGTCAAACGCTGGCCGACATGCAGCCGGAAGTTCGACCAGTCTTCAACCTCTGGGTCCTGATTGAGATCAGCGATGAAAGTTGAATCGTAAGATGTGCGCACAAACCGCGTTTTGCGCCAATCGCGAAAGCCGCTGGCGCTTACGAAGTCAATGCATGGGAGCTCCAGATCCCGACCGAGCCGAACCAGAAGATGCCAGACATCGTCAGACTTTTTGGTGGCCTCGAGGTCCAGAATGAAGCGCTGTAGCCTGTCCGGTGACACACGCTCCGCCGGGACAAGCTCGCGTCGGGGTATGGTGGGGATCTCAGGCAGTTTCTTCCTCGAGGTGCAGCTTTATGTCTATCAACACCTGCTGCAAAGCGACGGTTTCCTTAAGCAGGCGTTTGGCTTCATTGACGGTGATCACGCCATCCTCGATGGATTGATTGTATTCGGCCATCAAGACAGCAAACCGATGGCTCAAGGCGATTACGTCAGAGTTCACGCCGCCCTTTCTATTGGCACCCCGTCGCCGCGTGCTGAAAGACAATGAGATGCCCTGTAGCTCGGCCAAAGCCGCCGTGACGTGCGGATAGGGGGCGGCCGCTTCCAGTTTGGCCACTGCATCAATCGGCATGAACCGATCGGCGTGCTCTTCATGATCAGAGTAATAACGCCCCAGGGTCGCCTTTGATTTGCCGGTCAATGCGCAGGCGGGCTCTATGCCGACGTCCTTCACAAGCGCCTCACTGTGCTTTTTGAGATATCCTTTGGCTGCCGACATATATCGCATTTACCCTCTTACCCTGTGCGAAGCCGCAGCAAAGGGATCACTTTAACCTCGATCCCATTAAGCTGTTTGAAACCGAATGTCATTTAGAAACCATCCTCAAGTCTTGGGATAACGAGTGGCCGGTGTGTGAAAACCGGTTTTAGTGTCGGGGGGGGGCGCGCGGCCCCCCCCCCGCCCCCCGGGGGGGGCGCCCCCCCCCCCAGCCGCCCCCCCCCCCACCAACCACGGGGGGTGGGTGG
>JAKVCP010000002.1:3629-69939 GCA_022448925.1 Paracoccaceae bacterium | reverse complement strand
AAACATCAAGTCGGTGGCGTTGGCTGCGTTCGCTCTGGGATGCCGCAATTGCGGTGCAGCCACCATCGGTTTTGGGCCCGGTTCGGATGTGCGGAACACAAGGCACGTCACCACTCACGATGCCGAACCGGGCCACAGTCTACAGTCTCTTGCCAAGACGGCCTGCCCATTGCATAGGGACAGAATGGCCAAGCTTTTTTTTCACTACTCGACGATGAATGCCGGCAAATCGACGATGCTGTTGCAGGCCGCCTACAACTATGAAGAGCGTGGGATGCACCCCTATCTGTTCACCGCCCGGATGGACAAACGCGCGGGTGAAGGGCAAATCGGCTCGCGTATCGGGATCCGCAAACCGGCAGACACGTTCGCTGCGGACACCGATCTGTTTGATCGGATCGCGAGCCTGCCCCCCCCGAACTGCATTTTTGTGGATGAAGCGCAATTCCTGACCAAGGCGCAGGTCTGGCAGCTGGCCCGTGTGGTCGACGACCTGAACATTCCAGTCATGTGTTATGGTCTGCGCGTCGATTTCCGGGGCGAGTTGTTTCCTGGCTCTGCTGCGTTGCTGGCACTTGCAGACGAAATGCGCGAGGTGCGCACAATCTGTCATTGCGGAAAAAAGGCCACCATGGTGGTGCGCCTTGACGGTGAAGGCACTGTTCTGACAGGCGGCGAGCAAGTGCAAATAGGTGGCAATGAGACCTATGTCTCGTTGTGCCGCAAGCACTGGCGCGAGGCAGTCGGAGACCGCGAAACCGAGGACTGACATATGATTTGGCAGCCCTTTTGGACCGGGCTTGTTGTGGCCATCGTGGGTTTTTTCAGCTCCTTTCCGATCTTTTTGGCAGGGGTGTCGGCCATGGGGGCCGAGGGCGATATGGCGGCCTCGGCGCTGATGTCTGGTGCCGTATCCATGGGCCTCGCGGGACTGGGGCTCAGCCTTTGGTTCAAGATCCCGGCCAGCGTTGCATGGTCCACGCCCGGGGTGGCGCTTTTGGCCATTTCGTCCCCTGATCCTGCCGGCTTTCCTGCCGCTGTGGGTGCCTTTATGTTTGCCGGGGCGCTGACGGTTGTTGCTGGCCTCTGGCCTCCGCTTGGGCGACTTGCCCATGCAATCCCCACCGCGCTGACGCAAGCGATGTTGGCAGGTGTTCTTTTTTCAATTTGTATTGGTCCATTCCGCGCTTTGCAGGATGCACCACAGATCGCATTGCCACTTTTGCTGACGTGGTTCCTCGTTGGCCGCTTCACCCGGTTGATGGCGGTTCCGGCCACGGTGGTGGTGGCAGTGGCGTTGATCTTGATCGTTAACGGTGGCGCCCTGTCGGCCCCCGAACATATCGTGACGCGACCCGTTCTGGTGTGGCCAGTGTTGTCTTGGCCGGCATTGATTGGTTTGGGTCTGCCCTTGTTCATCGTGACGATGGCCACGCAGAATATTCCGGGCCTCTCGGTACTCAAGGCCAACGGGTACCGGCCAAACACCAAGTCCATGTTTGGAACCGTGGGTGTTTTCAGCATCCTGTCAGCCCCGTTTGGCGCCGCCGCCACATGCGTCGCCGCGATCACGGCCGCCATGTGCACAAGTGACGACGCCCATCCAGACCCGGCACAACGTTATCTCGCCGCGGTTTGGGCGGGGGTTTTTTATTGCCTGCTGGGCCTGTTTGCCGGGGTGATGACCCATGTCGCATCCGTGGCCCCCGATGCAGTGCTGCCCGTCCTTGCCGGTCTTGCACTTTTACCTGTCTTCATGGCCTCTGCCAGTGAGGCCTGGCAAGATGGCACCACGCGTGAGGCCGCTGTAATCACTTTTTTGATGACCGCATCAGGGGTAACGTTTCTTGGTCTCGGTGCCGCTGTTTGGGGCTTGATCGCCGGCGGTGGTGTACATGTGGTCCAGCGCTGGCGCCGGGCTTAGGCGCGTTCGAGCAAGACCGACCCGACGGAATAGCCCGCCCCGAAAGAACAGATCACGCCCTTGTCCCCTGGCACCATGTCGTCAGAGTACTGTGAGAACGCGATGATTGACCCGGCAGACGACGTATTGGCGTAATCTTGCAGGATATTGGGTTGCTCATCTGCTTCTGGCACACGGCCCAGAACCTTGCGGCCTATAAAATCATTCATCGTCTTGTTCGCCTGATGCAACCAGAGACGTCTGAGGTCATCTGCTCCGACGCCACTGTCAGCCAGATGGCCACTGATATGTGAGACAACCAGAGGCAAAACCTCTTTGAAGACCTTGCGCCCGTTCTGCATGAACTGCATGTCGCGGCGATCAACCGTGCCCGCTGGGCGGCTGCGGCGCAAGAAGCCGTTGTTGTTGCGAATGTTGTTTGAAAACTGGGTGGCGCAGCGGGTCGATGTCACAAGAAAATGGGCGCCTTGTGCGTCTTCGGCTCGTTCAAGAACGGTGGCCGTGCAAACATCGCCAAAGATGAAATGACAATCCCTGTCACGCCACTCAAGGTGCCCAGAGCAGATCTCGGGGTTCACAACGACAGCACAGCGAACCGAGCCAGAGCGGATCATGTCCGCCGCGGCCTGAAGCCCGAAAGTGGCCGAAGAACAGGCGACATTCATGTCAAAGGCAAAGCCACCCGCACCCAAAAGCTGCTGCACTTCGATGGCGATCGCGGGATAGGCACGTTCATGGTTTGACGCGGCGCAGATCACCAGGTCGACCTCGTCCGGTGCGCGTCCGGCCTGCGCCAGCGCCTTGGAGCAGGCGTCCATCGCCATCTCGGCCATGATCCCGGGTTCGTCATCTGTGCGCTGCCGCAGCAACGGATGCATCACCTCTGGATCAAGCACTCCATCCTTGTCCATGACGTGGCGTTGCATGATCCCACTCGCATTCATGATGAATTCAGAACTGGAATGGGCTTTGGCCTGAACTTCGCCGGCGGCGATCGCCTCGGCGTGCTGAGAATTGAAGCGGTCGGCATAGGCGTTGAAGGACAGGACCAACTCGTCGTTGGTGATGACCTGAGTGGGCGTGAAAACACCGCTTCCGGTGATGGCTGGTTGGTACATTGGAACTCCCGGGCAGGTACATGAGGGTTCCCCATCCGTGCCCCAAGGTCAAGTCATGACGCAGGTGGAATCACATGACTTACAGACGATTGGGGGGAGGTTTTCCGTCAAAGAACGCCTGCAGGTTGTCGACAGCCATCATTCCCATGTTTTCTCGTACCTCCAATGTCGCTGTGCCAAGATGCGGCAAGAGCGTCACGTTATCGAGCGCCCTCAGGGCGTCGGGCACATGCGGCTCATGTTCATAGACGTCAAGGCCCGCCCCCGCAATCGCTCCGTTTTCAAGCGCAAGGACCAAGGCGGCTTCGTCCACCACTTCGCCGCGTGAAATGTTCACGAAATGGGCGGTTGGCTTCATTGCAGCAAAGACCGAGGCATCCACCAAATGCCGCGTTTCGTCGCCTCCGGGGGTGGCAATGACAAGAATGTCAACCTCGGCAGCGAGGTCCTGGATGGTGTTGAAACGCGTGGCCGGGAACTCAAGCGTGCGTGCCGACCGATTGACAAAGCCAATCGACATCCCAAAGCCAAAATGGCATCGGCGCGCAATGGCCTGCCCAATGCGTCCCATGCCGACAATACCCAAGGTTCGGCCTGTCACGTGAAGGCCAAGCATCTGCACAGGCGTCCACCCCTGCCATCTGCCTGACCGTACCAGCCGTTCGCCCTCGGCGGCACGACGGCAGGACATCAGGATCAGCGTCATGGCAATGTCGGCAGTGGCGTCCGTGACCGCGCCGGGCGTATTTGAGACCACAATCCCCGCGCGCCCCGCTGCTGCGACATCAATGTGATTGTACCCCACGCCAAAATTGGCAAGCATCCTCGCCCTGGGTTTCGGCACATCGTCAAAGACTTCGGCAGTGAACATATCCCCAAGTGTGGGCAGAACCGCATCAAAGTCCCGCAGCGCCCAGCGCAATTCATCAGCAGACAACCCGCCTTGGGCCGCGCGCGTGGTAACGTCAAATCGGTCACGGGCAGCATCAATCACGCGTTCAGGCAGCCTTTGGGTGATCAATACGCGTTTCAACACATGCGTGCTCCGTTTGGGGCAGGATGATCGGGTGATAGCAAAACGACCGCGTCGGTCGCGTCATGCAGGCCCAAAACCAGAACCTCTGACATAAACGGACCGATCTGGCGTGGTGGAAAATTGACCACGCCAATCACCTGCTTTCCAACCAGGTCCTGAGGTTGATAATGTCCCGTGATCTGAGCTGAGCTTTTACGTTCACCGATCTCGGGCCCGAAATCGATCCACACTTTGATCGCAGGCTTGCGCGCCTCGGGGAAGGGTTCGGCGCGCAGTACCGTCCCGACCCTGACATCGACTTTCATAAAGTCATCGAACGAAATCTCAGCCACGGGCAAGATCCTTGGAGCGTCTTGTGGCGGCGGCCACGGTCCGACCCATCAAGGATGGCAATCCGGTGTCGGCATGCATCAAGACGTCTAGACCGGCCTGCGTGGTGCCGTTCGGACTGGTCACATTGCGCCGCAGTTGGGCGGGGTCTTCCTGCGCGGTTTCGGCCAGTGCACCTGCGCCGGCAACTGTCGCCTTTGCCAGAGCCATCGCAAGATCGGCTGTCAATCCCTGTGCCTGTCCTGCAGCTGCAAGGCATTCGATCATGTGGAACACATAAGCCGGCCCCGAGCCGCTGACCCCAGTGACTGCATCCATCTGCGCTTCGCTCTCAAGGCAGACCACTTGCCCCACGGCGCGCAGCAGTGCCTCTGCCATGGCAAGAGCGTCGGCATCCGTATGTGTGTTGCCCACAATGGCCGTGATGCCCTTGCCTACGGCCGCTGGCGTGTTGGGCATGGCCCGCACGATCGGGGTCTTTGACCCAAGCAGATCTTCGTAGGTGGCGATTGTGATGCCTGCGGCCACTGACAGGAAAATCGTTGTGCCGTTGCCCAGGGTCCGAAGTGTCGGCAAGGCCTCTGTCATCATTTGCGGCTTCACGGCGACCAGAACAATTGCGGGATCAGGGGGCAGATCTTCGTTCAGATGCACACCCTGCGCCAGCAACCAGTCGGACGGGTGAGGGTCCGTTACCCAGACTGAGGCAGCAGGCAAGCCGCCGTCCAGCCAGCCAGCCAACATGGCTGAACCCATTTTCCCGCAGCCCAGAAGAACCAGACCCCGATGTTTGATCTGTGAAAAGTTCATAGGTCCCCCCTTTACAGTGATGGGGACGTGTTACGCCCGTCCAAAGGCCTCGGCAATGGCGACCTGCAACGCATCAGCGGGGGTGCGATCCGCCCAGGCCATCAATTGAAACGCCGGGTAGTAGCGCTCGGCGCTGAGAACGGCGGCAGAAATCATCGTGTTGATCTGCTCGGGACTGGCCACCTGCCCTCCGGTCAGAACAAGGCCATACTTGTAAACCATCAGCTTTTGCGCCTTCCAATAGCTGAATGCCCCGGCCCAGCACTGGTCATTGACCAGGTTCAAGCCCTCGTAGATTTCTGGCAAGCGATCCTCGGGGGGCTCCATTTCGAAGGTACAGATCATGCGCAGGGTTTCATCGTAGCCCGACCACGCCAGTGTAATGGAATAGGTACGCCATTGGGCGTCTACGGCCATTGCGATCTGGTCCTCACCGACGCGATCAAAATCCCATTCGTGGTGTTCTGCGATGTGTTCGACGATGTCTATAGGGTGAAGATCGTCGTCCAGATATTGCTCTGACAGGGTCATGGCGCCACCTCATTTGTTATGTAGCGCCTGGGTCATGGCAGCGCCCAAGCGCTAGGTGCCTGCTCTAGGAGGTGCGGAGGTTGCCGCCCCCCCTTACGATATATGGTGCCTGTGTTAGAGTCCCCGTGTAAAGCAATATTTTCGGGAATGCCGCAATTTGTTGTGGACAAGGCCGCGAAGCAGGCAACATCCTGCGCATGCCCTACTTGTACGTGGCCGAACTGTCCGCAGGGTGTCCCGGCTGTGTATCGAACCGGTGCCCACGCGGTGTTGGCGTGGGCAGCTGTGGCATGGCTATTTGTCTTCCAAGGCTGCGATGCGTGCTTTCAGAGCTTCGTTCTCTTCGCGGGCTTTTTGGGCCATGGCACGGACGGCATCGAATTCTTCGCGCGTGACGAAATCACGGTCCGCCAGCCAGCGATCCATCATGGACTTCAGCGCTGTTTCCGCCTCTTCCCGCGCGCCTTGTGCAACGCCCATGGCATTGGTCATCAGCTGCGACATGTCATCAAAAAACTTGTTGCGCGTTTGCATGGGTCTCTCCGCAGTTTCGCTCTCTTTCTATATGGGCAGCAAAGGCCCGGGCCACAAGGTTGACTTCACCCCAAAACCCGAGGCACAGAGACGCAATGCAGTCCGGCATTCCATTCCCCGACATCTCACCCGAGATCTTTTCGATCTCGCTCTTTGGTATAGAGTTTGCGCTGCGCTGGTATGCGCTGGCTTATATCGCAGGACTTTTGATCGGCTGGAGGCTGGCTGTTGCGGCGGTCAGGCGCCCTGCGCTTTGGCCAGATGACACGCCGCCGATGACGCCTCGTCAAGTTGAAGACCTTCTGACCTGGATCATCCTTGGTGTGGTTGTTGGAGGGCGGCTGGGCGCCGTTCTGTTTTATCATCCGGGCTATTACTTTGCCAATCCGGGGCAGATCATCCAGATCTGGAATGGTGGCATGGCCTTTCATGGTGGTCTGCTGGGGGTGGTTCTTGCAACGCTGTTGTATTGTCGCCGACATCATCTGCCGGAGATATCAACCGCGGACATGCTGGCTATGGCCACGCCAGTTGGGTTGTTTCTGGGACGGATTGCGAACTTTGTGAACGCCGAGCTTTGGGGGCGGCCAACCGATGTCCCATGGGGCGTGATTTTCCCTGGCGGGCTTGCACAAGACTGCGGTCAGCCGCTTGGTGAGCTCTGCGCGCGTCACCCCTCGCAGCTGTACGAGGCGCTTCTGGAGGGGCTGCTTCTTGGCCTTGTTCTGTTATGGCTGGCCTTCCGACGCAGCGCCTTCAAGCGCCCGGCCCTTGTGGCGGGTGTGTTCTTTGCCGGGTACGGAATCGGGCGGTTTGTCGTCGAGTTCTTTCGGCAGCCCGATATTCAGTTTCAGTCCCCGGGCAATCCGTTGGGGCTTGCGCTGCAAGTTGACGGGTATGGTCTGACCATGGGGCAACTCTTGAACTTGCCGATGATCATGGGCGGTGTGCTGGCCATTCTTTGGGCGATGCGCTGGTCGCGCTCTGCTGTTGCATGACAGCGCTGCGCCAAATACTCGCAAGGCAGATTGCGCAGTCTGGTCCGATTTCCATCGCCGATTACATGACACAATGCCTGTTGCATTCAGATCACGGCTACTATGCCACACGCGACCCCTTTGGCGTGGCGGGTGATTTCACCACCGCCCCAGAAATCAGTCAGATGTTCGGCGAACTGGTTGGCCTGTGCCTGGCACAAAGCTGGATGAACGCCGGCGCCCCGAACCGAATTGTTCTGGCCGAGCTTGGCCCCGGCCGCGGAACCCTGATGGCGGACATCCTGCGTGCGACCCGGGCCGTGCCCGGATTTCTTGCATCTTCAGAGGTGCATCTGGTGGAGGCATCAGACCATCTAAGGGCAATACAAGCCCAAACTTTGAAAGATATGCCGGTGACCTGGCATGATACGGTTTCCGCGTTGCCCGAGGGCCCGTTGTTTTTGGTCGCCAATGAATTTCTGGATGCGCTGCCCATCCGGCAGTTTGTCCGCAGCGGGGACCAATGGCGCGAAAAGGTCATTGGGCTGCATGATCAAGCGCTGTGCTTCGGCCTGGCCGATCCGATTCCGCAAGCGCTGCTTGCGACCCGGTTGGCGACAACCCGCGAGGGGGACGTGATCGAGATCTCTTCGCAAGTGCCGGGTCTGGTTCAAACCCTGTCGCAGCGGATCGATACGGACGGCGGCGCGGCGCTGATCATCGATTACGGTGATTGGCATAGCCTCGGCGATACCTTTCAGGCTCTGCAGGGTCACACCCGCGTCGATCCGCTTGCCGCGCCGGGCCAAGCCGACCTGACAGCCCATGTCGACTTTGAGGCTGTCGCGAAGGCCGCGCAGTGCGCCCATACGCGCCTGACGACGCAGGGTGTCTTTCTTGAACGTTTGGGCATTGTGCAGCGGGCCAGCTCTCTGGCCAAAGGTTTGACCGGTGAGGCGCTGAAGTCACATATCGCGGCACATCGTCGGTTGACCCACCCCGACGAAATGGGGACCTTGTTCAAGGTTCTGGGCCTGTACCAGAACGGTCAAACTCCACCACCTGGGCTTGAGGCATGACACTCGAAATTATCACCTCTGATCAGCTGGCCCCGCTGAAGCACGGGTTCTTTACCCGGCGCGGCGGCGCATCCTCGGGCGTGTTTGCAGGGTTGAACTGTGGACTTGGATCCTCTGACCAGGCCGAAATGGTTGCCATAAATCGCAGCCGCGCGGCGCAAGCCCTGGGCGTAACGGCCGAGGACATGGCCAGCGTGCACCAGATCCATTCAGCCGAGGTTCTGACAGTCGATGCCCCGGTGGCCGGCCAGCGCCCCAAAGCGGATGCCCTGGTGACACGCACACCCGGGGTGGCGCTTGCCATTTTGACGGCAGACTGTCAGCCCGTTTTGTTTGCTGATTTGGAAAATCGTGTGATCGGGGCAGCGCATGCGGGTTGGCGCGGGGCGCTGACGGGGGTGTTGGAACACACCCTTGAGGCCATGGAAGCGCTGGGCGCTGACCGCCGTGCAATCAAGGTCACCATTGGTCCATCTATCAGCCAACGTGCCTATGAGGTTGGACCGGAGTTCATGCAGGACTTTCTGACCAATGACGGTGAGAACCTCCGCTTTTTTACGAGAGGTCGCGAAGACCGTCTGCATTTTGATCTGCCCGCCTATGGATTGCATCGTCTGGAGAGGGCCGGGGTCGATGCAGAGTGGACCCGTCACTGCACCTATTCAGAGCCCGACCGGTTTTATTCATTCCGACGCTCCACCCATTTGGGTGAAGTCGATTATGGGCGCCTGATCTCGATGATCCGACTGTAGAGCAATTGCGGCATCTGCGCGCCTCATTTTGACCAAATTTGCCCAGAAGCAGCGTTCTGCGCTGCATGGTTTTCGATATTATTTAAGTGAATCATAACTTTGGATGTGGATCCTGCAGCTGCCACGAAATGCCAAGAATTTTCCCAAAGTTTTCGGAAATTTGCCCAGAACTCGCCTCAAAGTTATTTCATCTTAATCCTGTCCGCGCCGAAAAGAGTGGCGGTCGCCTAACAAGGAGCAAGATGATGAAGACGCGTAACCGCTTTCTGAAGTCCGTCGTTAAAACTGCCAAGACCACCCACGTGGCGATGCCTTGGGAACGCGGCGCCCGTCGTGCAGCCTTTGTTGCAGCGCGCACCGTGAAGCCTCTGGAACTGAAGCGCGCCTGATACCCAGCCTATGACCGGCAGTCTTCCGGTGATGGGTAAGGGATGGAGGGAATCGCCAGGAGCGACTCGTTCAGCACTAAACATCGATCCTTTTCGGATCACCGGACAAAAACCCAGGCAGACGGGGAACCGTCTGCCATATTTATGACATAAATCCAAGCAGACCTCAGGACAGGCGGTGTCTATAATCGTCCTGAAAATCAAACAAAAACAATGTGATACCGGACAATCCCGCGGCTATTTCTGCCGTTCGGGAACAAAGGTCGTTTTTTAATCAAATGCCAAATCTTGGCCCAAGTTGTTTGGGATAAATACATTAACGCCGCAGGGCGTGGAGCTTGGCAAACGAGGACAAAACGATGCAATCACGCGCCAGATTCATCAAAGCTGTTGTAGGCACGTCGCGGAAAACGCGGGTGGCTTATCCCTGGAAACGGACAGCCTGACACCTCTGCTCTAACGACCTGATTCGGGGCATGCCGGTATACACTGGCATGCCCTGTGCACACCTGGGACACAATGCCCGACCTCGGTCGGCATTGGGTTTCCGTTGGTGCAAAATAGCGTCAAATTTGCTTGAAATTGTTGACGCAGCCGATGTGCATCCTTAATTTCCCTCTGGTTTGTAGTAAAAACACGTCCTTCTGTAGTTGTTGGTGGGGGCCGACGCGGATGTGACCAACCTGAAAGGGTGATCACATGGCTAGGCTAAATACACGCGCCGAAGGCGTGACACGTACGAGTGCGCTCCACGTTCCTAGGGAACATTTTTCTCGTCCTGACGGGCGGCCTCGTCGCAAAACCTCTCTCATGCGCAGATACGAGGCCGCCGCTCTCAAAAGCGATGGCACCCTGTCACATGAACAGCTTGTCGCTCCTGCGATAGATCTGTTCGAGGAGGCAACAGCCGCCTTTGCACGTGGGACTCTGGTTGCGACCCCAAGTGGCCCAGTGGCTATAGAAGACCTTTTGCCCGGTGACATTGTCGATACCCGTGATGGTCCCGCGCAAATCACATGGATCGGGTCAACGATTTTTTACCCCAATACCGCGGCGGACGTATCCTGCCTGTCGCATCTGACACGCGTCACAGCCGAGGCTTTTGGCCCGGCCACTCCGATGACAGATCTTTTGATTGGGCCGGGCGCACGCATGGTTGTCCGCCGCGAAAAGCTGCGTTCGCTTCTTGGGGCAAGCGCAGTCCTTGCGCCCATCCAGGACTACACAGATGGCGACCGTATCTTTGACATCACGCCGCCAAGCCCAGTGCAGATGTACAATTTCGCCCTTGCCAATCACAGCACTGTGACTTTGAGCGGCTTGGAGGTGGAAACCTATCATCCCGGAAAGCTGGCCGACCCAACGCTGGGCCACAACGTAAGAGCCCTGTTTCTGTCGATGTTCCCGGGCATTGAGATGTTCGAGGAATTCGGCGGCCTGATTTTCCCGCGCACCCGGCGAGAGGTCATCGACAACCTGACCCTGTAAAGGTCAGGCTGATCGGCTCAGGCGGTCTTCAAGCACATCGAACGGAACACCTGGTTCATCCTTTGCCCCGCGAATGACCAGGGATGTTTTAACGCTGCCGACGTTTTCGGCTGTCAGCAGCTCGGACGTCAGGAATGTCTGAAACGTGCTCAGGTCAGGGGCCACGCATTTGAGGATAAAGTCGACCTCGCCGTTCAACATGTGACATTCGCGGACCAGTGACCAATTCCGGCACCGCTCTTCAAATGCACTCAGGTCTGATTCGGCCTGGCTTTGCAGGCCGACCATGGCAAAGACCTGAACTTCGAATCCCAGTTCGCGGGAATCGACATCAGCGTGGTATCCGCGAATGTAGCCTTGTTCTTCCAACGTCCGAACGCGGCGCAGGCAGGGCGGCGCTGAAATGCCGACTCGCTTGGCCAATTCAACATTGGTCATGCGCCCGTCTGCCTGAAGTTCGGCAAGGATTTTTCGGTCAATTGGATCTAGCCGGCTGCTAGGCATACGTCACTCCTAAGAATTTACGGATGTTATATCACCAAAGCCTGGGCGCGCAATAATATTTCAACTCTGTGAAAGAATCTGAATGGGGTTGCGCTAACACCTGCAATCTTGGCGTGCTGATCTGTGTCAATCCCTCGGTGCGGGTCGGCGTTGTGCGGATTGAACTTGGATCGCTTGCCCTATACATGCGCTGCAAGCTGAAGGAGGCTTCCATGTCCCAGACCCGCCACACCAAAGTCCTGATCATCGGTTCCGGCCCTGCCGGCTATACTGCCGGTGTTTACGCCAGCCGTGCAATGCTGAACCCGATTCTTGTTCAGGGCATTGAGCCCGGCGGGCAGCTCACCACCACCACTGAAGTGGAAAACTGGCCTGGGAATACAGAAATTCAGGGCCCCGACCTGATGGTCAACATGGAGGCCCACGCACGCGCGATGGGCACAGAGATCATTGGCGACATAATCACCTCGCTTGAGCTGAATCAGCGGCCCTTTGTAGCACATGGCGACAGTGGCACGACCTACACCGCAGACGCTGTCATTCTGGCGACAGGCGCGCGGGCAAAGTGGCTTGGGCTGCCGTCGGAAGAAAAGTTCAAGGGCTTTGGCGTCTCGGCCTGCGCCACCTGTGATGGCTTTTTCTATCGCGGCCAAGAGATCGTCGTGATCGGCGGCGGCAATACGGCGGTTGAAGAGGCGCTGTTCCTGACGAACTTTGCTTCCAAGGTGACACTCATCCACAGGCGCGACGAATTGCGCGCAGAAAAGATCCTGCAAGACCGACTTTTCAAGAATGAAAAGATAGAACCCTTGTGGTTCCATCAGTTGGAAGAGGTCATTGGTTCTGACTCCCCGTTGGGCGTCGAGGGCGTAAAGGTCAAGAACGTGAAAACCGGCGACTTCACTGAGATTCCGGCCAAAGGTGTTTTTGTTGCCATCGGCCATGCGCCAGCGAACGAATTGGTCAAGGATGTGCTGGAAACCCATATGGGCGGCTACGTCGTGACCAAGCCTGACAGCACCGAAACCTCGATCCCGGGTGTTTTTGCAGCCGGGGATCTGACCGATCACAAGTACCGGCAGGCCGTCACGTCGGCGGGTATGGGATGCATGGCCGCGCTAGAGGCTGAGCGGTTTCTGGCAGAACAGGAGTGACCCCTGTGGCCCATGATTTTGACGCGCAGCGCAAAGACACCTTTGCAACTTTCGCCGAACTGTCGTCAGACCATGGGCTGCCGGACGAGGCCGACATAGACTATTTTCTTGTTCCCGGATCAGACAGCGCTGACTGGCGGCCCTTGGCCGACGCCTTGTCCAACGCCGGGTACGCCTGTGAATGGATCGAGGCAGCCGCTCCGGACGAGGCTGCATATCTCGTCGCTACGTTGGCAGAGACTGCCGTAACGGCCATGTCGATCTGGATTGGCGAAGAAGTCGCGACAAAAGAGGGCCTTGCCCATGGCTTCACTCCGGATGGATGGGGCTTGTACGGCGCCTAGGTTCGGCCGGACCCGGATCTTGAGCTCATGGATGATCTTGATGGATCCCCGGCAGGTGGTGGGTGATCAGTCTGCCCTGGGCGGTGTCTGGTGTGGAAAGCTATGTCGGCCAGGCGCATTTTTGCTGCAACGCGGCAAAAACTGGCCGATTCGCAGCGTTTGGGCAAAGTTTGTTCTTTTGTGAACGAACTCTATGTGCAATACGTTCATCCGTGAACACACTAGGAGTTCAAAAGGCAGCAGCCCATGTCCATGAAGCCCGCATCAGCAGACGAGCAGGATATGCTCTTTCGACTGCTGCGTCAGCTTGAACTGGCGCCCGACGCGTCGCAGCGCGATATTGCCGCGGCTCTGGACGTCTCTTTGGGTCGGATCAACGCGCAACTTCGCGCCGCAACCGATGCGGGTTTTGTCAAGATCGTAGATCGCGACAGCCCCGACAAGCGCCAAAAATTCGCCTATGCGATCACGCTACGGGGGGCGGGTGAAAAAAACCGTCTCACCACTCAATTTCTTGCCCGAAAATTCGCCGAATACGACGCCTTGCACGCAGAACTTACCGGCACAACCAGTGGTCTCAATCCATTGAAACACAGGACCAAACTCATGCAGAACAACCTTGCCCCGATCCCCGAACTCTATGTCTCATACGACAGCGCGCAAAAACTGAAGGTCGAAGCCGCCGACCTCGTCAGTTGGGATCTGACACCCCGCCAGATCTGTGATCTGGAACTGCTGATGAATGGCGGTTTCAACCCGCTGAAAGGGTTCCTGACCGAGGCTGATTACGACGGCGTTGTCGAAAACATGCGCCTGGCTGACGGAACGCTGTGGCCAATGCCGATCACGCTGGACGTGACCGAAGACTTCGCCGGTTCGTTGGAGCCTGGCCAGGACATCGCCCTGCGCGATCAGGAGGGTGTCATTCTGGCAACGATGACCGTGACCGACAACTGGGTTCCAAACAAGGCACGCGAGGCCGAAAAGGTCTTTGGCGCCGATGACGAGGCGCACCCGGCTGTGAATTATCTGCACAACACCGCGGGCAAGGTGTATCTGGGCGGTCCGGTCACGGGCATACAGCAACCTGTTCACTACGACTTCCGGGCGCGCCGCGATACGCCAAATGAACTGCGGGCCTATTTCCGCAAGATGGGCTGGCGCAAGGTTGTGGCCTTTCAAACCCGCAACCCGTTGCATCGCGCGCACCAGGAACTGACATTTCGCGCTGCACGCGAAGCCGAAGCAAACCTGTTGATTCATCCCGTTGTCGGAATGACAAAACCGGGGGACGTCGATCACTTTACCCGTGTGCGCTGCTACGAGGCGGTCTTGGACAAATACCCGGCTGCGACCACTGCGATGTCGCTGTTGCCGCTTGCCATGCGGATGGCCGGCCCTCGCGAAGCAGTCTGGCACGGCATCATTCGCGCCAATCATGGTTGCACTCACTTCATCGTTGGCCGCGACCACGCAGGCCCCGGCAAGAACAGCGCGGGTGAAGACTTTTATGGACCCTACGACGCCCAGGATCTCTTTCGCGAGCACGAGGAAGAGATGGGCATCGAAATGGTCGACTTCAAACACATGGTGTATGTGCAAGAGCGCGCCCAGTACGAACCGAACGACGAGATTGAAGATCGTGACAATGTCACCATCCTGAACATCTCGGGCACCGAACTGCGCCGCCGCCTGGCCGAAGGCCTTGAGATCCCGGACTGGTTCTCATTCCCCGAAGTCGTGAAAGAGCTGCGCAAGACGAAGCCGCCGCGTTCACAACAGGGCTTTACCGTGTTCTTCACCGGTTTCTCGGGGTCGGGCAAATCAACCATTGCCAACGCGCTCATGGTCAAGCTGATGGAAATGGGCGGCCGTCCCGTGACCTTGCTGGACGGTGACCTGGTGCGAAAGAACCTGTCGTCAGAGCTCGGCTTCTCAAAAGCGCACCGTGACTTGAACATCCGCCGCATTGGCTATGTCGCGTCTGAGATCACCAAAAACGGCGGCATCGCAATCTGCGCTCCGATTGCGCCTTATGCCACCACCCGCCGTGCTGTGCGCGAAGACGTAGAGGCGTTTGGGGCCTTTGTGGAAGTGCATGTTGCGACCTCGATCGAAGAGTGTGAACGCCGTGACCGCAAAGGGCTGTACAAACTGGCCCGCGAAGGCAAGATCAAGGAGTTCACGGGCATCTCGGATCCCTACAATGTGCCCGAGAACCCCGAGCTGCGCGTCGAGACAGAGGGCACCGATGTCGACAACTGCGCCCATCAGGTCATTTTGAAGCTCGAAAGCATGGGTCTGATTGCCGCTCTGTAAAGGGGCGTGTTCAAAAGATGATTGAAAGGCCGTCCGGCAGGGCGGCCTTTGTCGTTTTGATCGATTGCCATAAGGATAAGCCACCCAGACGCAGAAGGGTTTGGCATGCGCCTTGTCTCACTTACATCGATCCCACCGCGGTTTTCCGGTCTTGGTCCGGTTCTTGAAAGTCTTTTGGCGCAAAGGCCTGCGCCCGACTTGGTTGTTTTGGCAGTCCCGCGACGGTTTCACCGGTTCCAAGGCGACGGGCTGTGGCCCACGGTCCCAGAGGGCGTGACACTTCTGCCATGCGAGGACCATGGCCCGGCGACAAAGGTGATCGCTGCACGTGCAGCCTATCCGGGGGCACAAATTATCTATTGTGACGACGATTGCGTCTATGGCGCTGGATGGCTTGACGCCTTGTCTGATGTGCCCGGACCGGTTGCGGCGGCCTCGATTTTTGAGGGACAGCGCGTTGGGCTGCCCGGTGTCACGGTCGCACAGGGCTTTGCCGGCGTCCGGGTTGATGCTGATGTGGCGCTACCCACCCATGTGCCCAACCCCGTCCTTTTCGCCGACGATCTATATCTTTCTTCCTGCTTCGCTGGTCAACATGTGCAAATCACCGCCAGCCCCATTGCCCGGATGGCAGTCAGACCGATCGAGGGTCCTGAAGGGTTGCAGGATCTCAACAGACCAAGAGCCTATAAACAGGCGGTTACGTGGCTAAACGCCCGTGCATCTGCGCATCGCAAGTGATCACAGGCATCTGATAGGGCGCATACAGCCAGGCACATGCAGCTGCCGGGAAGCGACTGCCCGCGTCACAAGGCACTGCAATTCAAAAAACAGACAGCTTGAAGGCGATCCATCAACTGGTGTCAGTGCACGGTTACCGGTGCGTACTCGTTCTGGCGGGCAAGAACAAAGGCCATCTCGCGGTCGCGAACAAGGGCAAGCCGCTCTCCATCGGCGGAATGGACGGCATAAATCTGATGGGCGCCATCTGCCTGATCCTGCAGGTCCTTGGGCAGGTCAGCCACATCAACCGCCCGTACATAGACCAAACGATTGTCCAAACGCGGTCCAAAGCTGTACTTGGTATTCATGTCCTAGCCCTTTCTGATGTTGATGGTCTGCACCACGGTGTCCGGGCGTGACAGCGACAGGTCGACGTGCAACAGCCCGTTTTCCATCAAAGCTTCGCCCACCTCAACGCCATCGGCCAAGACAAATGAGCGTTGAAACTGCCGCGAGGCGATCCCGCGATGAAGAAATACGCGTTCAGAGCTGCCCTCGCGCTGACGGCCGCGAATGACCAGTTGACGATCTTCTACCGTGATTGACAGGTCGGATTCGCCAAAACCTGCCACAGCCAGTGTTATGCGGTAAGAACAGTCAGAGGTCTGTTCGATATTGAAGGGCGGGTATCCCTCGTTTCCCGATTTTGCGGTGCGCTCCAAAAGGCGCTCCAGTTGCTCAAATCCCAGCATATGCGGATATGAGCCAAGCGTGAGTTTGGTCATCGACACGTCCTATTTCAAAGCGACAGTCCAGTGCGGGCCCCTCAGGGGCGACCCGCCCTCAAGATATGGGTATACCGTCAAATGAACGCAAGGTCTTTGCGAAACGGGCCAGAGACGCTAACCTGACTAAATCCCCCAATTGCAGGAACGATGGCCATGAATGCCCCAAGCGACATCTCTATGAAAACCGATGAAGTCCTGCGCGTGGAGTTGGCGGTGTTTCGGCGTGAACATCGCGATTTGGATGAGGCGATCCGGGCGATGACAGACCGTGGCACCTCTGATGCATTGACAGTGCAACGTCTCAAGAAAAAGAAACTGCGGCTAAAGGACTTGATTGCCCTTATCGAGGACCGCCTGACACCGGACATCATTGCGTAGAGGAACGATCTGGATATAGTGCGCGCTCGTCAACCGATGAGGGTTACATGACAGGCCACAGCACAGTCCGGGTCGGTATCATTATGGGCAGTCAATCTGATTGGCCCACGATGAAGGAAGCCGCTGAGATTCTTGACGAACTGGAGGTCCCGCATGAGGCCCGCATCGTTTCGGCCCACCGCACTCCGGATCGGCTCTGGGAGTATGGTCGGGCAGCAGTGGATCGTGGGCTTCAGGTCATCATCGCCGGCGCCGGGGGCGCGGCTCACCTTCCCGGAATGATGGCCTCCAAAACCCGTGTGCCGGTGATCGGCGTGCCTGTGCAGACCCGCGCTCTCAGTGGTGTCGACAGCCTCTACTCCATTCTGCAGATGCCCCGTGGGTTCCCGGTGGCAACAATGGCCATAGGGTCTGCAGGGGCCAAGAACGCGGGCCTGATGGCGGCAGGAATACTGGCACTCCATGACAGCGCCCTCGCCGCACGGCTTGACCAATGGCGCCGCGATCTGGCGGCCTCGATCCCCGAGGTGCCCGTCGATGACTAAGCCTCTACCTACGGGCGCCACAATAGGCATTTTTGGCGGCGGTCAGCTGGGTCGCATGCTGGCGCTTGCCGCCGCGCGTCTTGGCCTGAAATGCCACATCTTTGACCCCGCCAAGGACGGCCCGGCCGCCCAGGTGGCCGATAATGTGACAACGGCCGCGTTCGACGATCTGGACGCCATTCGCGCTTTTGCAGCCGGGGTCGACGTGGTGACATATGAGTTTGAGAATATCCCTGCCGCCGCGCTTGATGCACTTGCTGACGTGGTCCCACACCACCCGCCACGCGGAGCGCTGGAAACCAGTCAGGATCGTCTGATCGAAAAGCAGTTTCTTCAAGACCTCGGCCTCAAAACAGCGCCCTTTGCAGCTGTGGAAACGGCTGACGACCTGCAGGCCGCGATCGCAAAAATAGGTCTTCCCGGCATTTTGAAGACCACACGCCTTGGCTATGATGGCAAAGGGCAAGCCCGACTGACATGCTCTGACGACGCCGTCTCGGCTCTCGAGGCTATGCAGGGCGCATCAGCGATCTACGAAGGTTTTGTAGAGTTCACCCACGAAGTGTCTGTCATTGCCGCACGCGGTCCGGATGGCGCCGTGTCCTGTTATGATCCGGGTGAGAACGTCCACCAAGATGGGATTCTTCGCACCACCACTGTTCCAGCCCGCCTGAGCCCGTCGCAACGCACAGACGCGGTTCTCTTGGCTGCCAAGATTCTGAACGCTCTGAACTATGTCGGTGTCCTGGGGGTAGAGCTTTTCGTCACCCCAGAAACACTGATCGTGAATGAGATCGCACCACGGGTGCATAATTCAGGCCATTGGACCCAGAATGGCTGCGCGGTTGACCAATTCGAACAACACATACGCGCCATCGCAGGCTGGCCCCTAGGAGATGGCCAGCGCCACTCCGACGTCGTCATGGAAAACCTGATAGGTGATGACATGAACAAGATTGCAAGCTTCGCTGAAAAGCCCAACACTGCCCTCCACCTTTACGGCAAGTCCGAAATCCGCGCAGGCCGCAAAATGGGCCACGCCAACATCGTCCAGAAGTCTTAGGGGCTTCATCTTTCGAAAAATACTCCGGGGGGGAGCCTTCGGCGATGGGGGCAGCGCCCCCATCCATCGGCCCAACTGGGCTGGGATACCCTGGCGGCATAGCATTCAACGCAACAGCCGCGCCGCCAGAGCTCCCGTCAAATAGCTTGGCACACCGGCCGCAAAAACGCCCTCAACCCGATGGCTGTCGCGTGTCAATAGAACAAGATCCGCACGCAGGCCCGGCGACAGTTGTCCGCGATCCTCCAGTCCTAGCAGCCGCGCAGGTCCATGGGAAATCAAGTTCCAGGCAGATCCAAGATCGCAAATTCCTAGCTCAACGAGGCGCCAGACCGCTTGGCGCATTGCTGGATAATGGTAATCAGAGGCAAGTGCATCACATAGCCCGGCCTCGACCAGCTCAAGGGCTGACACATTGCCGGCATGGCTGGCCCCGCGTACCACGTTCGGGGCCCCCAGCACGATAGGGTCACCGCCGGCACGCGCGGCCTGTGCTGCGGCGACCGTTTCTGGAAACTCCGAGATCCCGACGCCAAGGGCGCGCCACCCGTCGCGCCCTTCGACGGTGCGATCATCATGGCTGCCCATCAGCACTCCGCGGGCCCGCAACCGTTGAGCCATGCCCGACACAGCCTGCGGCACCTCGTCCCGTCTGGCATGAAGGGCCTGCATCAACGCCAGGTGGCGTTCGGGGCTGCGCCCACTCTTGAGCGCCTGCCCCGTCAGCCGAGGCGGTTTGCGTCCCGCGGCAAGACGTTCGTGTGGCAGATGATCGTTGAAAACAACATAGGGAATGCCATACCGTTCAACCGCTGCTTCGGCCCGGCCATATTCGTCCAGCAGGTTTATCTCCATGCGCAACTGAAGCTTTAAATCCGTAGGCACGGTCGCTGCAACACCTGTCAAGATCTCGAACACGTGCTCGGCGAAATCGGGGCCACGCATCCCACCTTCCCAGCTGAAAAACTGGGCCAGGACGGCAGTGGTGATCCCGTTAGCGGCCAGCTCGGCGGCTGTGGCCACCATACCGTTCGAGGCCTCGCGAAGCGCCCCCCGTCGCGGTGCCATGTGGCGTTCAAAGCCATCGCCGTGTACGTCTACCAAACCCGGTGCCAGAATATAGCCGCTCAGATCAACAGAACGCCCTGTCGGTCCGTCGGCAATCATCCCGCCTGCGATCGCCAATGCCCCCGGGCCAGCACCATCAGGCCAGAGCACCTGGGCGCCTTCAAACGTCAGTTCAAGTGTCATGCCATTCCCTTGCCAGCAACGCAGGTTGAGATACGTCGATTCCCAAGATGACAAAAGCCCCATCCCACCGGAGGAACATATGTCTCCACGTCTCGCCGCGCGCGCCGTTCTTGTGCATGACAATCGCCTGCTTCTTGTCAACGCTTGGGCAAATCCAGGCAGCGACCTTTGGTGTGCTCCGGGCGGTGGGGTTGAGCCGGGCAGCGCCCTGCCGGACAATCTCAGGCGTGAAGTATACGAAGAAACGGGCCTGACAATACGTGTTGACCTGCCGTGCCTGGTCAACGAGTTCCACAATCCACAAAACGGGTTTCATCAGGTTGAGATCTTTTTTCGCTGTAGGCTTGAAAGGGGCGTGTTGTCGGATGACTGGGCCGACCCCGAGGCGATCGTGACGCGCCGCAAATTCTTTACGCAGGACGAGATGGCCGTTCTTCATGTCAAGCCTGATGCGCTCGCCGAAATTGCATGGAATGATGGCATTGCCTATGATCCACTTGAGCCAATCGTCTTCTAGAGCGGACGGGCTTTTCGACGCGCGCATGTGGGCGCGACCCCCTCTGAACAGGCTCATTCGAACGCATTAACCGGATCAGACGCACCAAGACCACTTGGGTCATGGCCCCGTGTCCGCGCCTTAAAAGCAAGGCAAACGTCACGAAAACGCTCTGCCAAATCATGACAAGCCCCCGATGCCGGCCGTCTGGAAAGGGCGCTCAAAACGTATCGTATGTGGTCTTGAGATCGGGATCGAGCCCGCTGAATGGGGCTATGCAGCGTTTCGGCGCCGCGAAAATGGCTCTAGAAATCCAAATTTTCCACGCTCAGAGCATTCTGTTGGATGAATTCGCGGCGTGGCTCTACCACATCTCCCATGAGTTTGGTGAACAGGTCGTCGGTTTCTGCAACATCATCGATTTTGACTTGCAACAGGGTTCTTGCGTCAGGGTCCAACGTTGTTTCCCACAACTGGTCAGGGTTCATTTCGCCCAAACCCTTATACCGTTGCAAAGAAAGCCCTTTCTCGCCCTCTTCAAGGATCGCGCGCAACAGGTCAAGCGGGCCGTGGATCACCTGACGGCGGTCTTTGCGTTCCAATGTTGCCGGCAGACCATAGACCGATTGCAAGCTTTCCGTGAAACTGCCTGTCTTGCGTGCTTCACCCGAGCGCAGCAACGGGCCATCCAGTGTGCGCACTTCTTCAACGCCACGCAGAATACGCGCCAAGCGTACGCCGCGATCCTGGGTGATGCGTCCGGTCCAACCCCGTTCATATTCAAGCGCGATCAAATCGAGCCGCTCTGCAACCCGATCCGCGACGCCCTGCAGATCCGCGTCTACAACGCCTGGTACAAAGGCCCCTGCGATTGCCGATTGCTCTAGGATGTGACGGGGATAATGCGTTGGGAACGCCTCGAGCACGCGCTTTAACTGGCGCGCTTCATCCACGACGCGGGTGAGATCTTGGCCGACGATGACCTCGCCATTGCCCTGTAGAAGCTGTGCACCGTCCACACCCTGTTGAACGAGGTAGTCGTCCAGCGCTGCCTGATCCTTGAGGTAGACTTCGGACTTGCCGCGCGCCACTTTGTAAAGCGGGGGTTGTGCAATGTACAAATATCCACCCTCTATCAATTCTGGCATCTGGCGGTAGAAAAACGTCAGGAGCAGGGTGCGAATGTGCGCGCCATCAACATCGGCGTCGGTCATGATGACAATCTTGTGGTAGCGCAGCTTCGAGATGTTGAACTCGTCACGTCCAATACCTGTACCCAAGGCCATGACAAGGTTGCCGATTTCCTGACTGGACAGCATGCGGTCAAAGCGCGCCCGCTCGACGTTCAGGATCTTGCCACGCAAAGGAAGAACGGCCTGGGTGCCACGGTCTCGACCGGTTTGGGCTGAACCACCGGCGCTGTCACCCTCGACCAGGAACAGCTCCGTTTTGGATGGATCCTTTTCAGAGCAGTCCTTGAGCTTGCCAGCCAGAAAGTTCACGTCCATTGCGGTCTTGCGCCGCGTCAGTTCGCGGGCTTTCCGTGCGGCTTCGCGGGCCAAAGCGGCTTCGATGATCTTGCCCACGATGGTTTTGGCTTCGTTGGGGTGTTCCTCGAACCACTCGGCCAGTTTTTCGTTCATCAGGCTTTCGACGGCCGGACGGACTTCGGAGCTGACCAGTTTGTCCTTGGTCTGGCTCGAGAATTTGGGGTCAGGTACCTTGACCGACAGCACCGCTGTTAAGCCTTCCCGCGCGTCATCGCCCGTGAAGCTGACTTTTTCCTTCTTCGCGATGCCTGATGTCTGGGCATAGCTGTTGATCGTACGCGTCAACGCGCCCCGAAACCCCGCCAGATGGGTGCCGCCGTCACGTTGGGGTATGTTGTTGGTAAACGGCAGGACGCTTTCATGGTAGCTGTCGTTCCACCACATGGCGATTTCGACGCCAATGCCATCCCTTTCGCCATCCATATACACCGGATCAGTCATGATCGATGTCTTGGATCGATCGAGGTATTTGACGAACTCGCGCACACCGCCTTCGAAATACAGCTCTGTCCTAAGAGGTTCGGCTGGGCGCGCATCTTCAAGGATGATCCGCACGCCAGAATTCAGAAACGCCAGTTCCCGAAGCCGTTTTTCCAATGTTTCAAAGCTGTAATCGAGATTTGAAAACGTGTCTGTAGAGGCGAGGAAACGAACTTCTGTGCCCTTTTCGCCCTCGGCGTTGCCCACCACGCGCAGGTGTTCGGTTGTCTCGCCGTGCTCGAACTTTGCATAGTGTTCTTTGCCGTTCCGCCAGATCCGAAGTTCCAACTCAACCGAAAGAGCGTTCACAACCGACACGCCCACACCATGCAGACCGCCCGACACCTTGTAAGAGTTGCTGTCGAATTTACCGCCGGCGTGCAGTTGGGTCATGATGACCTCGGCCGCTGAAACGCCTTCTTCGGGGTGTAGGTCGACGGGAATTCCGCGCCCGTTGTCACGCACCGAGACACTGCTGTCGGCGTTGATTTTCACGTGCACAAAGTCGGCATGCCCGGCCAGCGCTTCATCAATGCCGTTGTCAACGACTTCATACACCATATGGTGCAGGCCCGAGCCATCATCCGTATCCCCAATATACATACCGGGACGCTTGCGAACTGCCTCTAAGCCTTTGAGAACCTTGATGGAATCCGCACCATAGTCTTCGGGTGTGCCTGCGGGTTCGGACATGCCGTTTTCCTTTGTTATTTACCGAAGGTGTATACGCCTCATTGCGGGGAATGTCACGCAGATGACACAAGATTTCGGGGCTGGCCACTGGCGACACTTGCGCAGATATCACCCGGTTTCTCTGTTGTTGAGCGAACCGATGTGCGGCAGGCAAGACGCATACTAGGTGCAAGGGCCAAGATCCTGCGCTGCCCCGGATCGAAAGGTCAACTCAGGCTGCGTTTCCTGAAGCTGGATCGCCGACCACGTTTGTGTGAACGCTAGGCGGCCTGAGTGCCAAGTCGCGCAACCTGTCTGGTCCACTTGCTGACTTGGCCGTCCTTTGGGTGCGATGCTGGGGCAAATTGTGAAAATCGGGTTGGGCGGATGCCAACAAAGCCAAGAATTTGGCGGCTCAACACCTTGCGCACTGCGTTGTGATAGAACAGCCGCAGGAACAGGGCAGGGGTGTCCGATGTCATCAGCACCCGTGCAGTCTTGCCTGTCAGCATGGGGCGGGGCAGACCAAGACGGTTGGTGTTGCGTGTATCAAATGCCCGACCTGGCAGAAAGCTGCGGTCGATAAGACCCTTGAGTTTTGCAGGAACCGCGCCCCACCATAGAGGCGTAGCGATTACAATATGATCCGCCCATTCAAGATCAGAAAGAAACGCCTCAAGATCGGGTTCAAGCGCCTTTGTCGCCTGGTACCCCCCCGTTCCGTTGTCCATGTCAAACGCCATGTCGTTCAGGCTGTGTTGGCGCACGTCATGACCGCCCTCTACGGCGGCATCTGCATAGGTTTGACTGAGCAGGCTGCTGAGCGAGGATTGGCCAGGATGGCCATTCAGTACAAGGATCTTGCGACTGGACATTTGGATCTCCGAAGGATTAAATTGACCGCGGTCACTTCCTAATGGATAAAAGTGACCGCGGTCAACTTAATGCTTGGTAACGGTTTCGTGATGACGCGCGCCCCACAAAAACGCAAAGTGCAAACCCGCGGTAGAATGTTGGATATTGCTCGAGAAATCGTTGAAAAACAGGGATTTGCCGCGCTACGAGTAGAGGATGTTGTCGCGGGTGCCCAAGTTGCAAAGGGGACCTTCTTTTCCCATTTTCAAGACAAAGATGGTATATTGATCGTGCTTGCGGGCGAAATCCTGGCGCACCATCTGGATGACATGACGAACCGGCCAGCACCTGAGTCGCTTGATGACATGATGACAGGACTTGAACCCCTGGTAGGGTTTCTTGCGTCCGACAGAATCGTCTTTGACATATTCATCGCCTACTCTGGCGCGATCCGTGGACCTGCTCATGAAGCGATTGCCCAATCTCTAGAACGTGCCACCAAGATCTTTACCGATTGGACAACCCACATGACGCAGCACGGTTTGGTGCGCCAGGATGTTGATCCCGCTCGCTTGGCCGAGGGCATTCTGGCCTTCAAATCCCATGTCTTGGCTCTTCATCATTGCACAGACGCCAAAGACCCGGGACGTGCGGTCAAGGCACTCGGACCGTTCCTGCGAGAGTGGTTGGTCCTCAGATAAAGGGGATCACAATGCCGACGCCTATCAACAGGCAGCCTGAAATGATATTCGTGCGTTTGATTGCACGGGGCGTGGTCAAAAACCGCTTTGCCCGATCGATCGACAGCGCAAGCATCAGGTTCCCGATCAGCGGCACCACAGCTGACACGAGCGCGATGGCAATCATATCGCTGAGGTGAAGTGCGCTTAGGTCAAAAAAGCCCGGGAGCATACCCATGTAGAACAAAATGGCTTTCGGATTCCCGATGATCACAACCAAACCGGCCAGAAAGCCGGCCCACATCCCTGGGCGGGTAAGCCGGCTGTCTTCGGAAATGATCTTGCCTGCGGTTCGCAGGACCAGACCCCCCATGATCAAAAAGGTCCCGCAGGCAACCCATTTGAGGGCCGAAAGCACCCCGCCATAAACGCCAAGGATCCAACTCACACCGATGATGGCCAGAAATGGCCAAAGTACGTCACCAACCACAACACCCAACGCGAGGGGCCAGGCCGCATGAAACCCGCCGGACAACGCCCGGGCCGTCAGGGCCACCCAAACCGGGCCAGGCGTCAGGAACAAGATCAAAAGCGCGCCCGCATAAAGTGACATTTGGCTCAGTGTCAGTGTCATCAGGCCTCTTTCCGCGCTACTGCGGACATCCCCGACGTTTCGGTCACCTCGACGTATTGCGCCCGATTTCCCAATTGCTCGAACAGCTCTGTCCCGGTTCCAGTCATCCAGGCTTGTGACCCCAGTGCGCAAATCTCGTCGTAAAGTGCAGCGCGACGGTCGGCATCGAGGTGCGCGGCCACCTCATCCAACAAAATGATCGGCGCCATACCCAGATCTTCCGCCAAAGCACGTGCATTGGCGAGGATCAAAGAGATCAACAAAGCCTTTTGCTCTCCGGTTGAGCACTCTTTGGCTGAAACCCCCTTGGCCGTGTAGACGCCGGATAAATCGCAACGATGTGGTCCGATCAGCGTCCTCCCTGCAGCAAGATCCTGTCGTCGCCCATCGGCAAAGGCCTGTCGCAGCTCTGCCGCGGTATCTGGCAAATGCGTTTCCGGTTGGCTCAGGGTCAATGCTGCGGCGGGAAAGGATGTTTCGGCATTCTGCTGGGCGGTGGCCAGACGCGCTAGCGCAGCCATTCGGTTGGCCTGAACGCGTATGCCTGCCTCTGCCATCTGGGTTTCAAGCGCCAGATACCAATGGGAATCTCGCACCTGGTCCTTGAGAAGCCGATTGCGTTCACGCATCGCCTTTTCATAGGCCAGCGACACATCAGCGTGCGCGGGTGTGAAACTAAGTGTCATACGATCAAGAAACCGCCGCCGACCCTCGGTGCCCTCGATCCAGAGTCGGTCCATTGACGGGACAAGCCAGAGTACCCGCAAAAGATGGCCCAGCTCTGATTGGGTTGCGGCCTTGCCGTCAATGCGAACAGTGCGCGCTGCCGTGTTTTCGGATTGGCTTGCAAGCTCATGCTGGGTGCTGCCACGGTTCAGAAGGCCGGTGATCTTCCATCCAAGTGCCTCTGGACGGCGTGCGATCTGCTCTGCTGTTGCCCGGCGCATGCCTCGTCCTGGCGAGAACAGCGAAACCGCCTCGAGCAGGTTGGTTTTGCCCACGCCGTTACGTCCATAGATCGCCACAGGGCGGGCATCCGCCTCCAGCGCGATACGCTTGTGTGAACGGAAATGAGAGAGCGTCACAGACGAGAGGAAAAGCGCGCTCATCGGATGTCAGGTCAAAGGGGCGCGGCCCGTCATGCCGGCATCAGACACGCATTGGCATGACGACATAGACCGCCGTCGTGTCATTGCCTTCGCGCATCAAGGTCGGGTCCCCGGCCGAGTTGAACATGAACACGGCGTTTTCGCGATCCACCTGGCTTGCAATTTCCAGAAGATACTTTGCATTGAACCCAATCTCGAGACGTTCATCGCCGTAGGCGACAGCCAGCTCCTCTTCTGCGGCGCCACTGTCTGGCGCATTCACTGACAGGATCAGCCGATCTTCATCGAGGGCCATTTTCACAGCGCGAGAGCGTTCAGAACTTACCGTTGCAACCCGATCCACGGCCTTGGCAAATTCTGAAGCGTCCACTTCAAGCCGACGCGTGTTGCCCTGCGGAATGACACGGGTGTAGTCAGGAAAGGTTCCGTCAATGACCTTTGATGTCAGGGTGATGTCAGGGGTCGCAAAGCGAACTTTTGTTTCGGACACCGAAACGGCGATTTCCTGTTCATCATCGTCTAGCAGCTTGCGTAGCTCGCCGACGGTCTTGCGTGGCACAATGACACCCGGGGCCTGCTCTGCACCTACAGGCAATGGCGCGTCGATCCGTGCCAGCCTGTGGCCATCGGTTGCGACACAGCGCAGGCTTGGGCCGTCTTCGCCCTCTGCAACGTGCATGTACACGCCGTTGAGATAGTAGCGCGTTTCCTCAGTCGAAATCGCGAATTTGGACTTGTCGAAAAGGCGCCGCAAGACGTCTGATTTTGCGGAGAAATTCGATGAGTACTCAGACGAGGCCATCACTGGGAAGTCCTCTTTTGGCAAGGTCGCCAGAGAAAAGTTTGACCGCCCAGCTTCCACTGTCAGACGCCCCGATGCGCCCTCTTCTGTCAGCGTCACCAACGCGCCATCCGGCAGCTTGCGCACAATTTCATGCAGGGTCACCGCAGATACGGTTGTTGCGCCCGCGCGCTCAACCTGAGCGAGCGCCTTGTCCACGACCTCTATGTCCAGATCGGTTGCGCGAAACTGCACGGTTTCGCCTTCGGCTTCGATCAAGACATTGGCGAGAATCGGAATGGTGTTGCGGCGTTCCACGACCGATTGCGCCTGGCTGATCGCCTTGAGCAGCGTCGCCCGTTCCATACTGATTTTCATGCCGTAGTCCCTCCGGTGGCCGGACGGGCAGACTAGCCCGGCGCTGGCCGTTCTCCAAGCGTGTTTGTCGTTTTGTGAGACGGTTTTGGGTGCCCGTCAAGGTCAAGGGCTGCAGGGAATGCAGCCTCGTGACCTTCGCGCAGCCAATAACGGTGAATTGCCTTGGAATCAGCCTTCGAGTGCGCGGCGCAGCATCTCCAGATCTTCTGCAATCTGGCTGTCTTGCAACTTCAGCTCTTCGATGCGGCGTACACCATGCATGACAGTGGTGTGATCCCGGCCACCAAAGCGTCGACCAATTTCGGGCAAAGACCGACTGGTCAGCTGTTTGCACAGGTACATGGCAACTTGCCTGGGTCTGGCAAAGGTCCGCACGCGACGTGGGCCCAGAATGTCGCTAAGGCGGATGTTGTAATGTTCGGCAACTTTGCGCTGGATCTCATCAATTGAAATCTTGCGCTCTGATGCACGCAGCACGTCCGCCAAACAGTCCTGCGTCAGATCCATGTTGATGGGCTTTCCGATCAACGAGGCAAAAGCAAACAAGCGGGTCAGGGCACCTTCCAAGACGCGCACATTGGTCGATATGCGATGTGCCAGAAACTCAAGTACGCCGCTTTCGATCTCGAGGCCGGGATACTGCGCTTGCTGGGCTTCTACCTTGGACTGCAAAATGCCAAGGCGAAGTTCGTAGTCGGTCGGATGCAGGTCAACAACCAGGCCCGACTGCAGGCGGCTGCGAATGCGATTTTCCAAGTCCTTGATTTCGTCAGGAGCCCGGTCCGCCGAGATAATGATCTGCTTGTTCTGGTCAACAAGGGCGTTGAAGGTGTGGAAAAACTCTTCTTGCGTGCTGTCCTTGCCGGCGATGAACTGCACGTCGTCAACCATAAGAACATCAACCGACCGGAAGATTTCCTTGAAATCCATCATGCGCCGTTCCCGCAATGCTTGCACAAAGCGGTACATGAACTGTTCCGCAGACAGGTACAGCACGTTCAAATCTGGGCTGCGTGCCTTAAGCTCCCACGATATGGCATGCATCAGGTGCGTCTTGCCGAGACCAACGCCACCGTAAAGGAACAACGGATTAAAGGTCACAGGGCCACCTTCGGCCACGCGGCGCGCTGCGGCATGGGCCAGTTCGTTTGGTTTTCCAACCACGAATGTGTCGAATGTGAATCGCTTGTCCAAAGGGGCACTGCGCACAGTGTCATTCACTGGCGTAGCAGGCCTTTCTGCAAGGCGCTTGGTTTCTGCAGCAACAATTGGGGCTGCGTCGCCTTTGGAAACATTAAAGTGCAGACGGCGCACGCCACCGCTGACTTTTGCGATCCGCGACAGGATCACATCACCAAAGTTTTGCGACACAAAGCTCCCGATGAAGGCGGATGGTGCAACAAAATGCGCTATGTCGTCCTCGATGCCTGCAAACGCCAGGGGTTTTATCCAGTTGGCATAGTTGTTTTCGCCGACCGATTCGCAGATCCCATCCTGCATTTTTCCCCAATCGTCCCGTGTCATCTGTCCCTGATCCACTATCCGTTACCCCAGTTTTCATTGCCCAACGCGGCAGCTCTGCTCGCCCAGCCGCCGGTGCAAACCATCACGACATGAGGCACGTCTTTGCCGGGGCCTGCACGCCTCGCGCAGACAGGAAAAATCCCTTCCCCGGGGTCAGCCCATCGGCCAAGGCCTTGCACAAAGACACGCCTCAACCGCGACTCAGCCCGCGACTTCTGTATGGACTGGCCAGAGATGTTTTCATCTCTGATCAGGATCCGCAGACACCGTTACCCAAAACCGTGCGGACCCCCGTGACGACAGACGCTGAAATAAGCGCGCCGCTCCGAACCTGTCCCCCCATAGCGATGTGACTCGCAGCTACTCAAATATCAAGTCGTCTCACAGGCTCGCAACCTATCTTCTGGCTTGACTCGAGCTTTCTCAAAACGAATCTGATTGCCTGTGCGAAAACAACACACACAAAAAAAGCGCCCAACTCGGGGCGCTTCTAAAAAACGTATTTGCTTCAGGGTTTTAGCCTAGGGATTTGACCCGTGCGGCCAAGCGCGACATCTTGCGAGCGGCCGTATTTTTATGAAAAACGCCTTTGGTTACGCCGCGCATCAACTCAGGCTGCGCTACCTGCAAAGCAGCGGCTGCCGCCTTAGGGTCACCAGAGGCGATGGCCTCTTCAACCTTACGGAGATAGGTGCGGATACGCGAGCGACGTGCCTTGTTGATTGCAAAGCGTTTTTCGTTTTGGCGGGCGCGTTTCTTGGACTGGGGCGAATTTGCCATCGTGATTTTCCTTAACCGTAGTGTTCTGTGATGCACACCAGAGGCTAAGTCCAACAGGAGCAAACTTGCCCTGTTCGAATCGATCCTGCCAAAGCGGGCACCACGCGCATGTCTGGCAGCCTGTTACGACAGAGTCGCGCCGCTGCCAAGCTGATTCTTTTTGCAGCCGCGCGGTCACTTGTCGCGGAATTGCGCCTCTCGCTTTTCGACGAATGCCGCCATGCCTTCCTTCTGGTCCTCAGTTGCGAACAACGAATGGAACACGCGGCGCTCGAACAACAGGCCTTCGGTCAGGGTGGTCTCGTAGGCGCGGTTCACGGCTTCTTTGACGACACGGGCTGTCAGCATTGATTTTTCAGCAATCTTGGAGGCCGCGCCCTGCGCTTCCTCCATAAGCTGTTTTGCAGGCACGACACGACTTACCAAACCCGCGCGTTCGGCTTCGGCAGCGTCCATGAACCGTCCGGTCAAGTGCATGTCCATGCTTTTGGACTTGCCAACATAGCGGGTCAGGCGTTGAGTTCCGCCGATCCCGGCGACGACGCCCAAATTGATTTCTGGCTGACCAAACTTTGCGGTTTCAGACGCGATGATGAAGTCACACATCATCGCCAGTTCGCACCCACCGCCAAGCGCATAGCCAGACACGGCGGCGATCACCGGCGTGCGCACGCGGGCCAAACGGTCGGCCTCTGCCCCGAAGAAATCCGTCATGTACATTTCGACGAAGCTTTTCTCGGACATCTCGAGGATGTCAGCACCCGCAGCGAAGGCCTTGGCGGATCCCGTCAGGACGATACAACGCACTTTGTCGTTTTTGTCAGCGTCCTCAAGCGCGGTGCATAATTCTGTCAGCAACTGAGAGTTCAATGCGTTCAACGCGTCGGGACGGTTGAGCTTTATGGTTGTGACGTGATCTTCGGTTTCAACGATGATCGTCTCATAGGCCATGTAAGTGGCTCCGGATGTTTCAGTCAGGGTTTGGTGCTAATCCGTTCAAAACGGTGTTTCAAGCTATCTTTGACATTGGGGACAATAGAACGTCGATCGTCCCGATTGCACCATTCGCCTTATTGTTCCTGTGCATCCTGGCGTTCTGCACGGGGCGCCTTCGCGGCCGTATACATCAAAGCTGTGCTGAAAATATCCAAGTTCGCCATCGGCTTGGCGGAAATCGCGGAGGCTGGATCCCCCCGCTTCGATCGCCTCTGACAGGACGTCTCGTATGACGGGCACAAGCCGTGAAATGCGCGCTTTTGACAGTTGTCCGGCCTTGCGGGTTGGGTGAATTCCGCAACGAAAAAGTGTCTCGCAGACATAGATGTTGCCTAGCCCAGAGACTATTTTTTGATCAAGAAGCGCCGATTTCATGGGCAACTTACGACCCTTTAGCTGATCCGCCAGATAAGATTCGCTGAACGCGTTGCCCAACGGTTCTGGCCCCAAGCCGGCAATCAGCGTGTGTGCGGCAATCCTGTGAGAGGCGATCAGATCCATCGCGCCAAACCTGCGAGGGTCATTGAAGGTGATCCGGCTGCCATTGTCGAGGTCGAGAATGACATGATCGTGCTTTTCCGCGGCGGGATGTTCATGCACGAACTGTCCCAGCGGGTCGCCCGAAATCAGCATGCGGCCAGACATTCCAAGATGAATCAGCAAAGTTTCGGCCGTATCAAGGGAGGCCAGGATGTATTTTGACCGCCGCCCCAGCGTTTGAATTCGTGCGCCTGTAAGACGTTCTGACATGTTCTGTGGAAACGGCCAGCGCAGGTCAGGGCGATTGATTTGCGCGCGTGTGATGACGGCGCCTTCCATCGCGGGGGCCAATCCTCGGCGCACGGTTTCCACTTCTGGCAGTTCGGGCATCTTGTTACCTTGTCAAAGGGGCGCATTGTATCGCCGCCCAGCAGACTATAAGTCATTTAAGACGCATGAAAACGGCAAGCCCCCAAGAGTCAAACACATGAATGACCAACAGACAAAAACCACACATTTCGGTTTCCAGGATGTGCCCGAGAACGAAAAGGCAGGCCGTGTGCAGGGGGTCTTTAATTCGGTGGCCTCAAAATACGATGTGATGAACGATGCGATGTCGCTGGGCATTCATAGGCTCTGGAAGGACGCAATGATGGATTGGCTTGCGCCACGGCCCGGCCAAACGTTGCTGGACGTGGCCGGAGGCACGGGTGACATATCGTTCAGGTTTCTCAAACGCGCTGGCTCAGGGCACGCCACCGTTCTCGATCTGACAGAGCCGATGCTGGTCGAAGGCCGTCAGCGCGCCGAGGCTGATGCCATGGCCGACAGTTTGGATTGGGTTGTGGGTGATGCCATGGCGCTGCCTTTTCCTGATAATAGTTTTGATGTCTACACGATCAGCTTTGGCATCCGGAACGTCACTCGGCCGCAAGATGCGATCAACGAGGCCTTCCGCGTTTTGCGCCCCGGAGGCCGATTGATGGTGCTTGAATTCAGCCAAATTCCCAATCCGGCGATGCAGTGGGCCTATGATCGGTATTCCTTCAATGTGATACCGGCTATGGGACAGGCCATCGCCGGGGACCGTGACAGCTATCAGTACCTGGTCGAGTCAATCCGCAAGTTTCCGGATCAAGACACGTTCCTGGGTATGGTACGCAAGGCAGGGTTTGAACAGGCCAAGTACCGCAACCTGAGCCTTGGAATCGCGTGCCTGCACTCTGGTTGGAAACTCTGAACGGTGCGAGGCCCGCATAATATCTGGCGCCTTGTGCGCACTGGCGCCACGATGGAGCGGTCGGGCGCGATGGGCGTGGTGCTCAAGCAGATGGATGCGCCGCGTCCGCTTCGGATCGCGGCGCGAATTATTGCCAGGCCCTTTGCCTGGCTGGGCCTGCGCGGTGACCCCAAGATGCCGCCCGTTCCCCGCGCACTGACCGCATTGGGACCAGCCTACATCAAGTTTGGTCAAATCCTGTCGACCCGTCCGGATGTCGTTGGGGATGAGCTGGCGCAGCAGTTGCGGGTGCTGCAGGACAAACTGCCCCCTTTTTCAGTTGATGAAGCCAAAGCCGCGATCGCAAGTGAGTTCGGGGCAGAGGCCGACACTCTGTTTTCTGACTTCAGCGAGCCTGTCGCCGCCGCCTCGATTGCGCAGGTGCACAAGGCCTGCAAAGCTGACAACGGTCAAATCGTTGCTGTAAAAGTTTTGAGACCCGGCATTGAACGCGCCTTCCAGCGTGACATCGATGCGTTCTACTTTGCAGCGCGGGCGATAGAGCTGCTTTCGCCGGCGTCGCGCCGCTTGCGTCCTCTTGATGTGATTCAACATTTTGAGGGCGTGGTCATGGGCGAACTTGATTTGCGCCTGGAATCTGCTGCCGCCTCAGAATTTGCGTCCAACGCACGCAACGACGAGGGGTTTCAGTTGCCCGATGTGGTTTGGCCACTGTCGGGACGCCGTGTGATGACACTTGAATGGGCCGAAGGATTGCCCATGGGGGACAATGCGGCCATCGACGCCGCTGGTCACGACAGAGTTCAGTTGAGTGAGCGCGTGTTGCAGCTCTTCCTGAAACACGCGCTGCGGGATGGTTACTTTCATGCCGACATGCATCAAGGCAATTTGAAGGTTGCTCCCAACGGCGACATAATTGCGCTGGATTTCGGAATTATGGGCCACATCGACGAATACACCCGTCGGGTTTATGCGGAAATTCTGTTTGGTTTCATCCGTCGCGACTACAAGCGCGTTGCAGAAGTGCATTTCGAAGCAGGCTATGTGCCTGCAGACCGTGACGTGGATGAGTTCGCACGAGCGCTGCGCGCGGTGGGCGAGCCCATTTTCGGAATGGATTCCACACGCATCTCGATGGGTCGGCTGCTCAGCTATCTCTTTGAGGTCACGGAACGCTTTGGGATGGAAACGCGGACAGAGTTGATCCTTTTGCAGCGCACCATGGTGGTGGTCGAAGGAGTATCGCGGTCGCTCAATCCGCAGATGAACATCTGGGACGTCGCCAGGCCTGTGGTTGAGGACTACATCGCCCAATCCATCGGTCCAAAGGCCCTGGCCGGAGATCTGGCCAAAACTGTCAGGGTGTTGATGCGCTTTGGTCCGCGCTTACCAACTCTCGTTGAAACTGCGCTTCTACGCGAAACCCAAACGACTGCTCCTGCAGGCAGAACCTGGCGGCGGGGGGCTGCATTATTCGTCGTGGGGCTGCTTGTTGGTATGATCGCAGCCTCGGTGGTGTTGTACCTGACGTAGTGCGGTACCGACCATAAATTCGTTCGGGACAAATATCCGAGACAAAAAAATGGCTGCTTTTTACAAAGCAGCCAACGAAAGTCTTATTTATGATCGCGATCAGCGGGGGAATTCAGGTACCAGAGCCAGAACCAGACGACGTTCCGACAATCACAATCGTGGCTGCTGTTCCACCAATGATCAACAATGGCATCGTTTCCATTCCTTGAGTCAGCAGGAAGGGGTCATTTACTTCCGCATTTTCTGCGGCAAGCGGTGCAGCTGTTGATACGGCCAGGGTAGCCGCAACAGCAAACAGTGAAAGCTTTTTCATAATGTTCTCCAGACGTAACCAAATATGGCGCATCTATACGCCTATAGGGGTAGTGTATACAGCCTGAAAACGAGGCACGCAAACCTTGTTTTTTTGCATTCGCAGAAACTGCCGACATGTCGCCAAAGATCGCGGCAGAATCGCAACAATGATGTCCAAAACGGCCAATTTTCCGGCGTTCAAGAATCCGGCGTGGGCCGATACCGTCATCTGCAACACAGATTTGATCAAGAAAAGCGGTAGGTTATGTCAAATTTCTGGCGAAGTGCTTTGCAACGCTGTCAGCTAAGGCGAGTTTTTGCCAAAGCTGACATCATCATTCGGGCATCGTGGGCCGCTTCAGGGAGCACGCAGGCCAGACGCGAGTGACGACAATATTTCTTCACCACTGGCCAAACGCAGGATCGTGTCAGAACCATCCAATCTGACCTCCTCAATCTCTACATAGGCACGCACTGGCTGTTCAGCTTCTGCCACACCATCTTTGCTGGGTTCGATGGAGAACCTATACAGGCCCGGATCTTGCAGAGTTCCGTCCAATCCAATTCCGTCCCAAGCAACACGTGTTTGCCCCGCGTCGATCTCAGTCCGATCAACAATGGCGCCATCTGCATTTCGGACTATCAGATGCAGCTTATCCGCAGCAGTAGGAGCATCGTAGTGCACGGACACCGGCGACCCATCAAAGGGTACGGCACCATTGACCAAGGCCTCCATCCCTACCCAAGAGCCCATCGATTGCAGTGAATTGCCGCCGATATGTGACGTCAAGGTTTCCAGCAATTCATTTGTACGCACCTGTTGCTCGACAGATGAGAACGTCGCCAGCTGTACGGCGAATTCAGAGGCTTCGACCGGGTTCAGGGGGTCTTGATTTTGCATTTGCGCGGTCAGCATTGTCAGAAAGGTTTCGAAGTCAGAGCTTAGCACCGCGTCACCCGCCTGTGGCTGCGCAGTGTTTTTGGATGCTTGTGTTGATTGCGATGTCGCCGTGACGGTTTCCATGGATCAAAGCCTCAGGTCTATGCCGGATCTTCCGACGGTGGGTGATCGCTCGCCTTCACTTTCATGAAGCTCGGCGGTGTCCGTATCGATTGCACCTTGTGGTGCCTCGTTGTCATTTTTCTTTTCATCTTGTCCGCCGAAGTTCACCTCGACGTTACCCAATCCCATGTCTGACAATTCGGATTTGAGTTGATCGATATGACGGCGAATCAAATCCTGTGTTTCAGGGCGTTCTGACTGAACGTTCAGCACGAGTGTTGCATCATTCATCGTCATCGATAATTTGACGTGGCCAAGTTCCTCGGGGGCAAGGCGCACCGTAATTTGCCCTTCCCTCAGGGCGCTGGCCACATCTACAATTTGACGTGAGATTGGTGCAGGGGGCGGTTTTTGAGTGATCTGGGCTTCGGGTATCGTCGAACTCGATCCCTGCACTGGGCGCAGGCTTTCAGGACCGATATCCATCTCATGCAAGGCGAACGCGCCAGGACCACTGGGCGCACCGTCTGAATGAAGCCCGGTTTGGGCTTGTGCCACGTTCATGCCAGACGTGGGCGCCGGATTGCGCCGGATGCCACTGTCAACTCCTGCAACGAAATGATTTTCACCTGATCTTGCGCCAGTGCGCTGCTGCGTTCGATCTGCTGTGACTGAAAGACGTTCTGCAAGAGTGTCAGAAACCGGTTCTGCCTGCCGGCCCTGAGACACACCACGTTCGTCTGCGTGCAGCACGATTGGCTTTTCGCCTTTTGTCTTGACGTACACATTCGCGCGAAGCCCGGACAGGCCGGGGTCTGCCCCAAGGCCTTTGATCACAGACTCAGTATTTTGCGACTTGGCGGCGGATTGTCGTATTGGCTCAAGGCCCGCATCCTGTGGTGTGAGGCGCTTTGCTTCCTCTCCTTGAACACCGGCTTTTGCATGCTGCTCAAGAAACCTGAGTTTGTCTGCATCGTTTGCGTATGCGGGCGTAAAGGCTGCGGCCCGTTGCGTTGCGGCTGCAGCCTGTCCGATGGTTTGTCCATGCAGATCGCCTCCAGAATGACCTGCTATCATCCCGGGTTCCAAATGTGCCTGCCCAATCGAAAAACGGAGGTTCGATTCCTGCGATTTGTCGCGTGGTTGTGTTGGCGACAATGTCTGTTTGAGCGCTAACTCAGGATCTAAATGCTTTGCAGCGGTGCGAGTCCCAACTTTTTGCGGAGTTCCCGGTACTTGCGCGTCCTGATCTGGATCTGCGAGACGACCGTAATCTGCGCTGTCCAGGGACCCGGGCTTTGCACCAAGGTCAAATTCATCCAGCCCGGCCTGCGAACGCGCCTTGGACAAATCCGCTGGTGCCGTGGGATGCGCTGGATGCAGGTCTTCCCTCGCAGACGACTCTTCATCTGGGATCCGCGCATCCCGCATATCATCGGCAATGTCAGATCGCTCTTCGGGATGCCTCTCTGAAGCTGCCTTTTCCTGTGTTTGAGAAAGGTGCCTTTTCGCGTCGCTTTTGTCAGTTCGGTCACTGGATTTTGCCATAACCTGAGCGAAGCTCTGGTCTTTTTGGTGCGTGTCCGAGCCAACGTTTCGGTGTGCTCCAGATCGAACGGAGACACGTGAAGGGTTTTCAAGCTGTATCGAGATCATGAGGTTCTCTGGAGTTCTTCCGTCTTGTTCAGATCTAGACCATGCCCCTTTACCTTTCCTTACCCCAAACCCGCCATCTTGTGAAAACTAGATCGAATTGGAGAGGAACATGGAACTGCCCATGGAATTGCCCCGCGTGACACCAGCACGTGATACAGAAGATCCCATTCGCGTCGCAGCCCGCGAATTGGAAGTTCAATTTTTGTCTGAGATGCTGCAATCGGCTGGAATCGGCGAGGCCCGCACCGAGTTTGGTGGTGGTGCCGGTGAAGAGCATTTTGCGTCTTACCTGCGAGAGGCCCAAGCCCGGTCAATGGTTGCTGGCGGCGGGTTGGGATTGAGTGACGCCATCTATCAATCCCTGCTGGAGCGAACCAATGAGTGAGTTGGCCCTTCAAAAGCTCGAAGCGCTGAATGGGCTTCTTGATAGGGAATACGCAGCATTGCTTGGCGGTGACCTGCGCGCGCTGGAGCCTCTGGCCGAACAAAAGGAGGCGCTCTTGTCCGATCTTCGGGACATCGATGTGGACGCTGCGCGCGACTTGCAACAGGTCAACGAACGGCTTGATCGCAACCGCGTCATGCTGTTGAGCGCGATGGAGGGAATCCGCGGTGTGGTCGATCGTCTGCGGGAGCTGCAACAACTGCGCCGCTCCCTCGATACCTACACATGCAATGGTCAACGGACGTCACTTCCTCTCGATCGCAAACGTCAGTTGGAACGTCGTGCGTGATCGGAATTTATGTCAAATCGAAAATACACTGCATTCTGCAATTAGGATTGCATTAGGAGGAGAACGACTAGTGTTGACGTGCATCCTCATGGATGGCGCGGGTGGCCCAAAACGCCAACCGCAGGGTTCAGAAGACCGCTTCGAACGCCCTTTTGGGGCGTAGCTAGTGCAATTGGCGCATAATGCGCCCTCGACTTCGAGGATCAGGAAAGCATGTCAAGCATTCTGACCAACAACGGCGCCATGGTGGCGCTGCAAACCCTGAAATCAATCAACTCCAATCTGACCGATACTCAGAGCCAGATTTCGACCGGCAAAAGGGTCGCTTCCGCGTCTGACAACTCGGCTGTCTGGGCCATTTCCAAGGTTATGGAGGCAGATGTTCAAGGGTTCAAAGCCATCTCGGACAGCCTTTCGCTGGGTCAATCCAGCGTTTCTGTAGCCCGCTCGGCTTCTGAGACCATCACTGACCTTTTGACCCAGATGAAAGGCAAGATCGTCGCGGCTCAAGAGGACAATGTCGATCGGGACAAAATCAATACCGATGTAACAGCGCTCAAGAACCAGATCACATCAGTTGTATCGGCTGCGCAGTTCAACGGGTTGAACCTCATCAATGGGGGCCCCTCTGCGGATATCCTCGCATCACTGGATCGTGACAGTTCTGGCAATGTCACACCCACGAACATTACGGTGGCTGCGCAGGACCTCTCTACCGGGAGTTACACTGCGAACGATGTTTTCGGCTCGTCCGGTGGTACACCTTCCAATGATGGTGACACCGTTGCTCTGTCACTGGATGCTAACACGGGTACTGACAACATCGTAATTGACGATTCGGCTGGCGCTGCATTTGCTGCGGGTGACCGTGTGGAACTGCGCCTTGGGGACAAAACTGTCAGCTATACTGTGAGCGCCTCTGACGCTGCGGCGACAACGACATCAGACATCGTCGCCGTTGGTCTGAAAAATGCGATCGACGCCCTGAATATCTCGGGTTTGGTCGTGGATTATGACAGCGGTAGCCCGGGTGAACTGGCCTTTACAAATGGCGGGGCCGTGGACATGACGGTAACGGGGCAATTCATCAATGCCGGATCCGGTGGCCTGGGTGCCATGACCGGGATTGATGTGAGGACCTCGGGTGGTGCCGCGTCAGCTTTGGGAACCATCGAGACACTGATAGATAGATCGATTGATGCGGCTGCTGCTTTTGGCTCGGTTGCTGGTCGAATTGATACCCAATCCAATTTCATTTCGAGCCTGACAGACTCTCTTAAGTCGGGGATCGGGGCCATGGTTGACACCGATATGGAAGAGGCATCGGCCCGCCTGCAAGCCTTGCAGGTGCAGCAACAGCTGGGCACACAGGCGCTGTCGATTGCCAACCAGGCTCCACAGTCTCTGCTGTCGCTGTTCCGGTAAAGTAGGACCCTCGGGCGCCATCCAGCGCCCGAGGGCAAGCCCTGACTTCAAACTTTTGCAGAAGTGGAAGGATGTGACGTGAACGTTCACACCAATGCTCTACGTGGTTACTCGCAGTCTTTTGCCCCGACCAGGACGCCCCGGGCCACAGAATACAGTGTCATCGCCCAAATCACGCATCGTATGCGTTCCGCGGCGGTACGCGGAAAAATCGGCTTTCCCGCTCTGGCTGAAGCTTTGCATGACAATAGACGCCTCTGGACGACTTTGGCTGTTGATGTTGCCGATAGCGCCAACGCCTTGCCCCCCGACCTTAGGGCCCGCATCGTCTATTTGGCAGAATTCACACATGTGCACACAGGCAAGGTCTTGAATGGTCAAGCCACTGTCAAGCCATTGCTTGAGATCAACGCGGCGATTTTGCGCGGCCTGAATTCCGAAAGTCCAGCGATATGAGTGGGTTGGTTCTTAAGCTGGCTCCCCGAGAGCGTATCCTCGTAAATGGAGCAGTTATCGAAAATGGCGACCGCCGCAGCAGGTTTTCGATTGTATCGCCGAACGCACATATTCTGCGATTGAAAGATGCCATTCATCCAGGTGACGCAAAGACGCCTGTTCGCAGAGTATGCTATGCAGCTCAATTAGTGCTGACCGGTGACGCGGACGCGGAGGAAACAAGTCAAACACTGTTGCGCCGCATCGAAGAGTTGAGCCGGATTCTCACGGATGGCGATAGTCAAAGGCACCTTGCAAACGCAACTGAGGCGCTTTTGGAAGACCGTTTTTACCATTGCCTGAAGTCACTGCGCGCCCTAATCCCAAGAGAGGATCGGTTGCTCGCAGCGAGGCCCGGCATATGAGCTTTCAGCCAGTTGTGGTCGGTGTAGGGCTGGGTGCATGGTCGTTTCTGAAGGCAACCCAAGAAAGCCAGCGCACAGCTCATAAAGCAGATGCTGTTTCCCAGCGCGAAGATCAGTATTTTCGCGAAACCATCGGATCAATCGACACAGCAGCGGACCTTGTTTCAGATCGCCGTCTTCTGTCGATTGCGTTGCAGGCCTTTGGTCTATCGAACGATCTGCAAAACACGTTCTTTTTGCAAAAAATACTGGAGGAAGGCACCCAAGATACAGGTGCCTTGGCAAATCGCTTGGCTGACAGTCGTTACACTGCGTTTTCTCAGGCATTTGGATTTGGCGATTCTCCGACACCGCGGACAAAACTCTCGGGTTTCGCCACAGAAATATTAACACGAGCGCAAGAGCAGAGGTTTGAAGAAGCGGTTGGCGTTCAAGACGATACGTTACGCCAGGCACTCTATTTCGAAAGGCAGATGCCAGAGCTCGCGCAGGGTGCATCATCAGACAGCAGTCGCTGGTTCAAGCTGATGGGCGATCGGCCATTGCGCACGGTGATGGAACAGGCGTTGGGTTTGCCGCAGTCTTTTGGGAGACTGGACATTGACAAACAACTCGAGATGTTTCGCGACAAGGCCGAACAGCGTTTCGGAAGCTCTGATATTGACGTTCTGGCCCAACCAGAAGTGATGGAGAACATCGTCCGCACATTCTTGTTACGCCAACAGGTCAGCCAGTCTTTAAATGTCAGTTCGGCATCCATAGCCTTGACCTTGCTTCAGTCTTAAAGACTATCGCCGTTGCGCGCTGGATCCTTGTGAGGATGCGCGGCGCAGTATCAAGGCCAACTGTCTGAAGGCTTCAGTGCTGCCGCGTCCGCTTGTTTCGGAAAAGAAACTCTCTAAGGGTTCTTGGGCGCGTACTGACTGATCGATTACGGAATCTGACCCTTCTCGATATAGACCGGCTTGTATGAGTGTTTCGGCCTGTGCATAACTTGCAAGTAATTTTCGGGTCTCTTTGATCAGTGCATTTTCCTTGTCATTGGCGGCTTCGGGCAGGCTCCTAGAGACCGATCTTCCTACATCGATTGCCGGAAATCTGCCGCGTTCTGCGATTTTGCGATCCAGAACGACATGGCCGTCCAACACTCCTCGCAATATGTCGGCAATGGGTTCTTCCATATCTGAACCAGCGACCAAAACGCTGAATATCGCCGTAATGTCGCCAGTGTCGCCCGCCCCAGGACCTGCACGTTCGCAAAGTGACATGATGCTGTGCGCAACAGAGGCTGGAAACCCGCGCATCGCCGGAAGTTCACCGGCTGCGATTGCCACTTCTCGATGTGCTTCGGCGAAGCGTGTGATCGAATCAAGGAGTAACAGCACCTGCGCACCATCATCGCGAAAGTGCTCTGCGATTGTCATTGCCGTTTGCGCGCACCGCCGCCGTTGCAATGCAGACCGATCTGAAGTCGCGGCAACAACAACGCTTCGCTTCATGCCGTCAGGTCCAAGAACATGGTTAACGAACTCGCCAAGCTCGCGTCCCCGCTCGCCGACCAAACCGAGGACCACGACGTCGGCGTCACAGCTCTTGGCAAGGTCTGATAGAAGATGAGACTTGCCGACGCCTGAACCGGCGAACAAGCCCAGGCGTTGCCCCCGAACGATTGGCAGCAGTGTATCGAAAAGGTTTATGCCTGTTTCAAGCCGTGTTCCAAACCCCCCCCGGGTCGCTGCTGGCGGGGGCGATGCTGCAAGTTGTCTGTCCTGTTCCCCAGGCAACAAAGGCGCTCCATCCAATGGCAATCCCATGGGATCAATCACGCGTCCGATCAAAGCGCTGGATGGGGCAATACGTGCGGCCCCCCGAGCGATCACACGATCCCCCTTGGTGACACCGTCTGGTGTGCCGTCAGTCAAAGCTACAAGACCCGTCTCTGACACATTCAAGATTTCTGCGTCCAGCCAACCCCGACCGCGCCTGGCGATTCGGAGCGTATCGCCAATCGCAACCTGATTAGACAAACCGGTGACCTGTACGGTCCCGCCCTGTACTGCCGCAACGCGTCCAATCGGGCGCACCACCTGCAAATCGTCCAGGCTGCGTGTCATGGCCTGCAACTGTGATCGTGTCATTGTCCGCTCCTTCAAGCCTTCGAGAACTGTTTTTAAAGGAATCACCGTTAATCCGGAGTTGAGACCAACCGAGGGAGAAACCCGGTGTTTGCAAAACTGAATGTTTTCCAGATCGCGATGGCTGCGGCCCGGCATTCGGGTGCGCGTCAGGCGCTTGTGTCGCAAAATATCGCGAACGCGGACACGCCTGGATATGCCGCGCGGGACTTGATGCCTTTCAAAGACATCATTGGCAATGAGATGACGCGCTTGTCGGTGTCCAAGGCGCTGCGCGCAAGCCGTCCTGGGCATCTGCATGGTGCGCGAGAGAACGGCTTCATTGAGGCGACCGTCGCTGAAACGGTGTCTGAGAATCCCAATGGAAATGCTGTTTCTGTCGAAGAGCAGATGCTGCGCGCAGTCGAATTGCGACGTCAGCACGACCGCTCTCTGGCGATTTATAAATCAAATTTGACAATCCTGCGAACCAGTTTGGGGCGCCGATAAAGGAGTATATCATGAGTGGTTTCAGTGACGCCCTTGAAGTATCTGCAAGTGGCTTGAGAGCCCAGTCAGCGCGCCTGCGACTTGTTTCCGAGAACATCGCCAACAGCGATACACCGGGTTATCGGCGCAAGATTGCACCGTTCGAAATGCAGTCGACCGAGGGCATGTCGACCGTGTCGATGGGAAAGGTAACGGCAGACAAATCTCAACTCGATCGAATCCACGATCCGTCGCACCCCTTGGCGGATGCAAGCGGCTATTTCGAGGGATCCAACGTCAACTTGATAGTCGAAATTGCCGACGCCCGCGAAGCGCAGCGGACCTATGAGGCCAATCTGAAAATGTTTGACCAAGCTCGGCAGATGTCGTCGCGGCTTTACGAATTGCTTCGCCGTTAAACAGAATTTCAAAGGAGACCAGAATGGACATCCAATCAATCCTTGCCGCGCAGGGCTATAAGCGACAGGTCGCAGCGGTTGAGCCAGAGGCCGCCGCGCAGGGGCGCAGCCAAATCGAAACCTCATTGAATGACTTCAAGGCAACCCTTCAAGAGACCGAAAACCTCGCGATGGACGCTATGGTCAGTGATGCTGATCCTCATATGTTGGTTCAGGCCCTGGCTCAGTCTGAACTGGCGGTCGAAACCGTGGTCACGGTCCGCGACAAAGTCGTTGAGGCGTACCAGGAAATCCTGCGGATGCCGATCTGACCCGTGCTAAGCGAAGCCGTTTTCTTTGATACTTTGCGGCAAGGTTTGTGGGTGGCCGTCATCACGTCGGTGCCTATTCTCGGGGTTGCCTTGGTTGCAGGCGTTATTGTCGGCCTTTTTCAGGCTCTGACGTCTATTCAGGAAATGACGCTGACTTTTGTACCAAAACTGGTGGCCATTGTTGCGGTTTTCTGGATCTCGATGAGCTTCATGACCCGAACGCTGGTTACCTTCTTTCAGACCCATCTGATCCCGCTCATAGCAGGAGGCTGATATGGAAAATACAGGCTACACAACGTTGACGCGCCAGACTGGCTTGGCCAACGAAATGCGTATCATCGCAAACAACATCGCGAACATGGCGACGACCGGATACCGACAAGAAGGGCTGATGTTCTCGGAATATGTTGCCGGTCTTGATCAGGGACAGTCCGTTTCGATGGCAGCTGCGCGCATCGGCTTGACCTCGATGGTCCAAGGCACATTGACCCAAACCGGAGGTGCCCTTGATCTGGCAATCGAAGGCGATGGTTTTTTTCTGGTGGAAACACCGAATGGACCGCGCGCTACGCGATCAGGGGCGTTTTCACAAAATGCCAATGGTGAACTGGTGAATGCGCAGGGCTTCCGCGTTCTTGACCCTGGTGAAGCCCCGATTTTTGTGCCGCCAAATGGTACCGGTTTTCACATTGCTGCTGATGGCACGCTGAGCGCAGAGGGTCGTGCCCTTGGTCAAATTGGTGTTTTTGATGTTCCCGACCGCAGCAGTCTTCGACGCGAAGACGGTGTGATGTTTGCTTCTGACGTGCCGTTTGAGGTGGTGTTGGATGCCAGCCTGAACCAGGGGTTTCTCGAATCTTCGAATGTCGACCCTGTTGGTCAGATTGCCCGCATGATCGAGGTCCAGAGGGCCTACGAGATGGGGCAGAGCTTTCTGGAAACTGAATCTGAGCGCGCCCGAACCGCGCTGCAAACCCTTTTCAAGTGAGGTCTTCACATGCGTGCCCTAAAAATAGCTGCCACTGGAATGAGCGCCCAGCAAATGCGGGTTGAGGTCATCTCCAACAACCTCTCAAATATGAGCACAACAGGCTACAATGCCCGGCGTGCGGAATTTGCCGATCTGCATTACCAGCAGTACGCGCGTGCCGGATCGGTAAACGCATCGACCGGTGCGGTGCTGCCCACCGGTATTCAACTTGGCCTTGGGGTCCGCCCGACGGCTGTGTCGGTTCACCTGTCCGAGGGCGCACTTTCCGCCACAAACGGGGATCTTGATCTGGCCATCGACGGCAGTGGTTACCTTGAGGTTGCGCTGCCTTCGGGGCAGATGGCCTATACGCGGGACGGTGGCTTGAAGCGATCGGCCGAGGGGCTGGTCGTAACGTCTGACGGTCATGCCGTCTCACCTGAGATTGTCATTCCTGCAGATGCGCGCAGCATTTCGATCAATGCCGAGGGAGAGGTTTTTGCCTATTTTACCGATGCCGCTGCCGGACAACTTCTGGGTCAGTTTTCGGTTGCCGGTTTCACAAATGCAAAAGGATTGGAGGCGATCGGCTCCAACTTGTTCCTCGCGACAGAGGCTTCAGGGCCACCGGTGGTGTCTACGGCGGGCCAAGACGGTCTTGGCACCCTGCGGCAGGGGTATCTGGAGGGTAGTTCCGTAGATGCCGTCCGCGAAATTACGGAGTTGATTGAGGCACAGCGCGGCTATGAATTGAATGCGAAGGTCATAACGGCAGCAGACCAAATGCTGGGCGCAACGACGCAGGTGCGGTGATGCGTTTCTGGACGTCCGTTTTCATCCTTCTTTGTGCGGCTCCATTGTCGGCCGAGACGCTCTATGCCACGCGCACCATGCGGGTTGGGGAGATTGTCGCGCCCCAAGATCTTGTATTGCGACGGCCGGATCGGCCAGGCTCCTATAGCGATCCCGCGCAGGTCATCGGTCAAGAGATGAGAGCGACCGTTTATGCGGGTCATCCCATGCGAGTCGGAGATGTCGGACGGCCGGCATTGGTCCAGAGAAATGCGCTTGTTTTGCTGGTTTTCGAAGGAGGAGGTCTTCGGATCACTTCAGAGGGGCGATCGCTGTCACGCGGTGCTGTTGGCGATCGCGTGCGGGTTATGAACCTCACGTCTCGCGCCAGCCTGTTTGGCGTGGTTCATTCCGACGGCACCGTTCACGTCAAAAGGTAATCTTCATGCGTTTTCTGTTTGCAAGTCTTGCAGTTCTGGGTTTTGGCCTGTCAGCCTGTGCGCGGCTGGACCATCTGGGGAGCGAGCCGGAATTCTCTCCGACACGGCAAAAAAATGAACACCGGGCCATGATCTATGCTGGGCTCCCCAAACATGCCTTGGCATCACGACGGGTCGACACCTCTTCACTGTGGAGCGGCAACCGGGATTCCCTGCTTGGGGATCGAAGGGCACTGCAAAGCGGTGACATCCTGACGGTTGTGATTGAAATCGATGAAAACGCTGAAATCTCCAACTCCACGTCTCGATCGCGCAAAGGCTCTGAAAGCCTTGCAATACCTGAGCTATTCGGCCTTCCGCAGCGTGTGGATCCCAAGTTGCCAGAAGGCGCAACGCTGGGGAATGCTGTTTCTATTGATGGCGCAAGCCGCTCGGCCGGCGACGGCTCTGTGAAGCGGCGTGAAAAACTCGCTCTTCGTGTCGCAGCGACTGTTGTCGACGTCCTGCCAAATGGTGTGCTTGAAATCACAGGTAGCCAGGAAGTGCGTGTCAACTTCGAGTTGCGGGAACTTCTGGTCAGCGGATTTGTCCGTCCCGAGGATATCTCTCGCCAAAATGAAATCACCTACGACAAAATCGCGTCAGCGCGCATTTCCTACGGAGGTCGTGGGCAAATATCTGATGTGCAACAACCGCGTTACGGACAGCAGATGCTGGATATTTTGTTGCCATTCTGAAGAGGTCAGCCATGCTGAAGCTACTTGTACCCATGATACTAACATTGGTTGGAACCGGCGCCGGGATCGGAGCGGCCGTCGTTCTCCAAAAGCCGGAGCCAGAGGCGGCGGCCGGTGTCCATGACTGCCCAGATCCCGGGGTGGCTTTGGATGTTGTCAAGAAAGACCATGCACCTGAGGACTTCGAGTACGTCAAATTGAACAATCAGTTCGTTGTGCCGATCATAGAAAATGGTCGCATCGACAGCTTGATCGTCATGGGCTTGAGTATAGAAATCGACGCTGGGAGTACGGAAACCGTCTACTCGCGTGAACCAAAGTTGCGGGACGTGTTTCTGCAAATCATGTTTGATCACGCTCATGCGGGTGGTTTCGAAGGTGCATTTACGAAATCGTCCAGTCTGGATGTGTTGCGCCAAGAACTCAGCCGTTCGGCCCAACGCATACTTGGTGATGCCGCTGAAAATGTGTTGATCACCGAGATAGCACGGCAGGACGCCATTTGATCTTAGGATGACTTGCGCTTTTTGTGCACGGCGAGCTCCATCAAGTCCAATTCCGACTTTTTCCGCCGGATGGTGGTTTCGGTGTGCCGTGCCTCCGTTTCCAGATCTGCGAAAGCAGATAGGCGTCCAACTGCTTGCGCTGCCGTACGTGCAAGAGGGTCTTGCATCGCGAGGTTTTGAGCAAGCTCAGCGTTCAGTATGATCCGCCTTTGATCGAGGTATTCCGTCCAGCGCGCGTCAAGGCCAAGATGGGCCTGTTCGGTCCAACTCTGTGCTTGCGTGCGCAGATGCGACATTTCAGTAAGTTCGTCGCGCAATCCGCGTTCTGCCAGACGCGCATCCCTGAGGGCGTGTTGCGCATGCGTGGCCAACGCATCTGCAATCATCCGGAGTTTTTTGAGGTGTTCAGCGTCCAAATCGCCCTCGTGCTTTGGCCACAGCGCGCATGTCCTGTGCAAAACGGATAGCAGCGGCGACGGGTTTGTAATGTTCTGGTCTGATCTCTTCCCCAATCTCGACGACGGCGTAAAGTGCCCGGGCGGTCGGCGGATCACTCTGAATTGGCACCCCCGCTTCCTGAGCGGTTTGCCGGATGCGTGCAGCGATTGCATCCGTGCCTTTTGCAGCGCACTTGGGCGCGCTTCCTGGCTTTTGGTCCCATATCAGCGCAACCGCATAGTGTGTGGGGTTCACAATCACCACGTCGGCTTTTGGCACCTCTGCCATCATCTGGTTGGTTGCAATTTCACGCGCGCGCGCCTTGCGTCTGTGCTTGAATTCGGGATCGCCTTCAGCCTCTTTATGTTCGTCGCGCATGTCTTTGTGAGACATGCGATTGCGGCGGAGATGATCCTGTTTTTGCCAGGCGTAGTCGATTGTTGCGATGCTTGCAGAGACAAGGCAAATGACCAGCAAAAACTGAACCAGCAGTTCACAAAGGGCCGCCAGAGACAGCCTTGGATCAAGCATGACGGCTGCAACGATAGCTTGCCGATTGTGTGACAGGAAAACGCCCAAAACAGTCGAGTACAGCATCAGTTTGGTAAAACTTTTTGCGAATTCGAACAGTCCTGTACGCCCAAACTTGTTCTTGGCATTGGACAGTGGGGAAATTCGGCTGACCTTTGGCGCCAGTTTCGACGGTGCGAAGACAAATCCCCGTTGTGCCAGGATTGCAAGGCAAACGCTGGCAGCGGGGATCGCAAACCAGGACATCACAGGGCCAGTTGATCCGGACAAAAACCAGCCTAGCGTCGCATCCGAAGTTTCGGAGAATATCAAGGGCCGCAGTTGATCAGGGAATTCAAGAAACCTCGTCAGGAAGTCACCTGCTGTATGTACACTCGCAACGCCAATGGTCGACAGGGCAATCAAAAGACCAAGATAGGCAGCTGTGACCGAGACATCATTGGACCGGGCTATGTCGCCCTTCTTTCTCGCCTCATCCAGCTTTCGCTGTGTGGGCTCATGTGTCTTGTCTGATGTGTCCTGCGCTTGGCTCATGGTGAAAGGTCCAAAGGTGCGCGTAGAAAACCGTCAAGGGCTGCCGACCATACTTGCAGCATCGTTGGTGCCGCCAGCATCAGCATTGCAATTGCACCAAACGTAATCAGCGGAGCGCCGACAAATGCGACCATCAACTGCGGCATGGCCCGGTTGATGGCGCCTATGGCCAGATTGTAGAGCACAGAGAGAATGACAAAGGGGACAGCCAGTTGGAAGGCAAGGCTGAAACTGCGGGCAACTCCTGCCACGCCCCAACGGGTAAGGTCTGATGGTTTTGGAAACTCACCTGCGGGCAGCACCGTGTAGGATCCTGTTAGAAATTCGGCCGCCTTGATGTGAAAGCCGGTCATCATCAACAGTGCAAGGCCTGCAACCGTTAAGATGTGGCCGATCGCGGGCAATGGCTCGGTGGCAGATCCGCCAAGCAATTGCGATAGGGATGTGGATTGTGCGGCGATCGACCCTGCTGTTTGCAACGCAAGCAAGACCAGCCTGAGCATTGCGCCCAAAGCCAATCCGGCCAGCGTTTCGGTTGCCAAATACTGTGAAAAAACAACAAATGAAGGTTCGGGGGGAGGACCTGCTACCAACGGGGTGATCACGACAGTCAAGGCCAGTGCGGCCAACAGCCTGACCCGGACTGAAAGATTGCGCTCACCCATCGCAGGCAGCAGCGCCATGGCTGCGCCAATCCGCAGAAAAACCAGCAGCCCTTGCCAGCCAAGTTCATTGAGACCTTGGACAAGTTGGGTCAGATCAGCGGTCATGCAGCAACGACTCCAACCAGACTGGGCTTTGCATCGACACCTATTTCCTCAAAGGAAAGAACCGGAGCGGATATGCCCTTGGCAGCCACCATTGTTCGTATGAACCGTCGCCTGCGGGCAGACGTCACAACAGCAGGAGAAATTCCTTTCGCGCCAAGTTCTGATACTTCGGTTGCCACCTGGCTTGTCAGGCGCTCGAAAGCGTCGGGTGGCAGAGCGACATCCAAACCTCCGCGGTCGGTCTCGATCTGGAATGTTTGAAACGTCTCTTCCCATTCGGGCGCCAGTTGCAGCAACGGGATTGTGCCGTCGTCTCGTCGCAGGGTTGCGACAATCTGAAAGCCAAGCCTTTGGCGAACATGTTCGCAGATCGCATCAGGCTGACTGGTCACAGTTCGCGCTTCGGCGATAGCTTCCAGGATCAGGGGCAAGTTGCGAATTGACACCTGCTCTTCCAGCAGGAGGCGCAAGACGGCATGGAGGCTTTCCATCGGGACACGGTCTGGGATCAGTGTGTCAAGAAGCCTGCGGTTGGCCTCCGCACGACTGGAATCGGACAATTGTGTCATTTCGTCCAGCAACCTTCGCAGGGCTTTGAGCGTTAGAAGGCGGCTGAAGTTCCGCTTTGTGATTTCCAGGATATGGGTTGCCAGAACCTCGGCTGGCGTCACGATTGTCACGCCGGCCAGCGCCGCCTGATCCCGGGTGTCGGGGGTGATCCAACGCGCTGGCGCTCCGTAGACTGGTTCGCTTACGTCCTGGCCGGATGGCAAGGCTGTAGGAGCTTCTGGGGTTAGCATCAGAATCAGATCTGCATGCAAGACGCCTCGGGCGACTTCGACCCCATGTATACGCACAACGTATGTGCCTGTTGGCAGTCCCGCCTCATCTGTCAGGCGAATTTCTGGCATGATAACCCCGAAAGCCGAGGCAACATGCGATCGCATATTTGAAATACGCACATCCAAACCTGTACCCGGATCCAGCACCATGTTGACCAGATCCGGAGCAAATTCGACATGGATGTCGTCGAGGTCGAGCACATCTGCCAAGATTTTGTTGGACTGCGCCTCAGGTTCTGGCAGATCCTTGTTTGCCTGTTCCGTCTGATTTGTCTGCGCTCGGCTGGTAGCCAGCGCGGCGCCACCCAACACAAGAGCGCCGGCAAGGAACGGCACAAAGGGCAGACCGGGTACAAGAGCGAACAGCGCCATAAGCACAGCCACTGTCGCAATCGCCGCAGGGTATCGTCCCAATTGTGCAACGATTGCCAAATCCGTGGATCCCTGTGCGCCACCTCGAGACAACAACAACGCCGACGCAATCGAGATGATCACGGCTGGAATCTGGGACACCAGTCCATCACCGACTGTGAGGATCGCATAGGTTTCAAATGCAGCACCAAAGGGCATGCCATGCACCGCTACACCCATGATCATGCCCATGACAAGATTCAACAATGTGATCAGAAGCCCGGCAACTGCGTCCCCTTTCACGAATTTGGATGCACCGTCCAGTGATCCGAAAAAGGTGGTTTCCTGTTGCTCCAGCTCGCGCCGGCGGCGCGCTTCATCGTGATCAATGGCCCCGGCAGACACGTCACTATCAATGGCCAATTGCTTTCCAGGCATGGCGTCCAGTGCAAAGCGTGCACCGACTTCGGCCATTCTGGTCGCCCCTTTTGTGATCACCGCAAAGTTGACAATCATCAAGACGCCAAAGACAACCAGACCAAGGAAGATGCTTCCCCCCATTACAAATTCAGCGAATCCCTCGATGACGTTTCCAGCAGCATGGGGGCCCGTATGTCCTTCTCCGATGATCAGCTTCGTGGATGAAACATTCAACGACAAACGCAACATCAGCGACGCAAGCAAAATTGTTGGAAATGCCGAGAAATCTAGCGGCCTTTCTACAAATAGCGTGACTGTAAAAATCAAGATGGCAAGCGAGAAAGATGCGGCAAGACCGATGTCCAGTACCCATGCGGGCACAGGCAGAATCATCATTACGATAATCGCCATTAGGGCGATTGCCAGAAGTACAGTGGGTCGAAGAATTCCGTCTAGCGCACTCATTATTGGGATCCGAAAAGTGGTTGCGCCGAGGTGAAAAACCGCATGCCTCTTGAGGACAAGGGAACAAGAGACCCGCCGGTTACGGACCCACCGCTGTCAAAAAATGTAAGCCTTTGGGACTGTTGAACCATGTCAATATCTGCGGGAAGCTTTGCATAGACCAAGTCAAAGCGCGTTTTATACTGCGCAGCCTTTTCAGGCGTACGGCTGTGAAAGTGACCGATCGCCGTGTCCCATGAGCCGGTTTCCTCATAGAGACTTTTTAAAAACCTCGCTGCGTAATCGGCGTTTTGTGATGGATCAAGCATATCGTCGATCCCGCCAAATGCTGCGCCATGCCATAGATTGTTGATTTGAAAACACCCAACATCAAAATTCCGCTGACCTTGCGATTGCGCTGCATGAAGAAACGCAAAGGCCGCCGCGCGACTGGGAAACCAGGACCCGCGCCCCTCAAGGTTGACCGCCCAAGGCCATGGCTGGAAATGTCCTTTGATTGTGCGCCCGGTCTCAACCCTTGCGAGGGCTTTTAACAAGCGTATGGGAATCTCATGCCGCCGGGCCGCGGCTTCCGCAGCTGAGTCGCAAGTCGTTGCAAATGCTGGTGCCATCGCGATGGAGGTCCAAAGCAAAAAGGCAAGAGCCAGGATCGAAAGGGACATTCTGTCCTCCGCCGCCATTCAGTATTTTTACCTTGTACACGTCCAATGCTTGCAAAATTGTTCACATCCGCTTGGTCAGTCGATCCGAGTCAAATTTAGCAATGCGCCAAGCTGCTCGCGCGCAACAGCGCTGTTGGTCAGTTGGGTTTGCGCAGATCTGAGGGTCAAGTCGTCGTCATCAGGGACGTCGGAGGCAGCCCAGGATGCAAAGTCACTCAAGATCCCTGCGTCAGCCGTCATGAGACGCGCCCAATCCTCAGCAAGAAAGGCTGATCTGTTTTGGAAGGCTGGTGCCACCTCTGAAGTGGTATTAACAACATAAGCATGATCGCCCATTGCTGCGCGAATCCTGGATCGAAGGGCGTCTGCACTCTGCCCACTCAAGCCAATCAAAGCGAGCTCGGCCTCTTCAGGGGCACCAAGAGCAAGATGAGCCTCGGCCAGCAAAAGTTTGAGTTCTCGCTCCTCTGGGTCCGCATCGGACGTTGCAACTATTTGGATGGCGAGCTCAGGAAAGCCAAGATCCAGGAGTCGGCGCGCTGCCGCTGCTGCAGCCTTTGGTGCAGGCTTTGGCCCATTGTCCTGTCTCCACAGTTCAATATGGCGGAGAAAGCGCGCGGGATCAGCGTCTTGTGAGACTCTCAGCAAGGCTTCGTTCAACACTTTTTCAGACTGGACATTGTTGTCCTGGATACCCTGAAAAGCGCGTTCAAACTCGTTTGCGCGCAACGCGGATATAAGATCTGTAAACATGGCATCCTGTGCTGAGGACGTATTTCTTCGCTCGGTGGCGTGCGCCGTTGCCAGCGCAATCAGATCAGCATCTACCTCTGGGTCAGGATCGAAACCGCCTGCTATAAGAGCGTTTAGTGCTTCCGCGGAAACGCCGTCACTGTGACGTGCCAACTCTTTTAAAATAAGCTGGGCTTGGTCTTGTTTTTGATTTTTGCTCAAGAGTGCAGCGGCAGATAGTTCAAGTTCTGGAGCGAACTCCTCGCTCATGCGTGACATTCGGGTCAAAATTGCCTGGGCTGCTGGTTTGAAACCCCATTTGGAAAGCTTGCGCACCAACTCAGGGGCGACAATCCTGCGCAAGTGATCAGGCAGATGATCGAAGGCACCCAACACAGATATCTCACTTACAAAGTCAATTTTTGCATCGTCAGGTTGCGATAGAATACCCCACAATGCTGCATGTGTTTCACAACTGGTTTGAGCACCAAATGCCATGAAGGAAGCTTCGGGCTTGCCATCAAAAATAGCGGCAATCGCATTGTATATTACGGCACCTTCCAGAGTATGCTCGTTTGTAATCAAGCGCGCCTCAGCCCCCATGCCAAAATGAAGATACAGCTGTACAAGTTGTGTGAGATCTGCGTCATGCAAGCCCTCAAATTGGGATGCTTGCTTGCCCCGCAAGTAAGCAAGTTGGCTGACGAAACTGTCTTTGGTCGACCAATCATGAATTTTCAAAGAAGATGAAGGAAGACACCCTGTTAGTGGCTGTGCATTGGTCTTTTCTTTGTCAAGTTTTTCAGGCTTGATGTTTTTAGCCCTATTGAGATCGACCAAAGGTGCGTTGGCTGAAAGAACGCCCTCTGCCACAGCTTCTGAAAGTTGTACGATAAGGTCATCTTGAAATGTTTCAGCTTTTGGTGTGGCGACCGTAAGAAGCGAATCCAGTTGAAGCGCTACAGCTTTAGGTATGGTTGACCTTAGGTCTCGGTGACCGAACACAAGTGGAAGTTCCGGGGCTGCGATTTGACGTGACTGTTTGGGTATCGGCCTCGCAACGGGCCTAACCGCAGCAAGGCTCAAAAGGCTTGCGCGACGGTCAAGCACATCAATAGCCACCAACCCCCTCCCAACGTCTTCAATGCGCACAGGACAATCGCATGCGAGGGAAATCTGCAAAGTGGCCCTGTCCACAGCAACCAATTCTGCAACCCGTGCACGCGAAATCCGAGAGAAAGCTTCGTTAAGATTAAGTCGAAACGATTTGGGTAAACGAATTTCAAAGCGTTGATTTGCGGTTTTACGTTCAGACCATTCAAAGTCTTCTGAAGCGCTCAAAACAAGTCTGGTGAATCCATTGTGCTCGCCGCCTCTTATTGTCACGTCTTCAGCAGATGCGGCAGAAGCAAGAACGACTCCGAAAGCAAGACAAAAACAAAATCGCATCATGCGGCTGCCTGTTTGATTGATTTCAAAGAGTCTTCTAGATCTTCAAAAGATGGGCGGAGTTCGGCCGGTGTATTTTGGCGCCCTACTTCGATGCATATATTCGTTGCATGATTGTACAGATTGGCCACGAGGACCTCTCGGATCAATTGATAAAAATGGGCCTCGTCTTCGACTATGCCCTTTAGACGTGTCGCGAAGGGACCAACCATTCCATAAGCGAGAAAAACCCCAAGGAAGGTGCCAACAAGGGCACCTCCAATCAGTTTTCCTAGAACTTCGGGCGGTTGGTCGATGGAGCCCATAGTCTTGATCACGCCAAGAACTGCTGCAACGATTCCAAGTGCCGGCAGTGCATCGGCTACTGTTTGAAGTGCGTGACTTGAATGCATGGCATGATGCGTGGATGTTTCAAGCCGTTTTTCAAGAACCTCTTCGACCTGATGGGGGTCATCGTAGTTCATAGATGCCGACCGCAGCGTGTCGCATACAAGTGCGATTGCTTCTTCATCCTTTAGAATTTTAGGATATTTTTGAAAAATTCTGGAGTTTTGGGCGTCTTCAATATGTTCTTCGATCGCCACTGGATTGATACGTGACAAGTGAATCAATTCAAACAACAGGCAGAGCAAATCCTTGAAGTCAGAGGCTGACCATTTTGGTCCTTTGAAAACCTTGACGATATCTTTTGAAGCGTGTTTCACTGTTGAAACACTGTTACTGATCAGGAAAGCGCCAGTGGCAGCGCCGCCAATCATCATCATTTCAAAAGGTAATGATTTCAAGATGATGCTGAGTTTACCCCCAGATAAGAGGTAGCCGCCAAAGACCATCGCGAAAATGATGACTATTCCGATAAGTCCGAACATATTTTGCCCCATGGTGGTTTCCCACCAAGGTTTGCCGCGAAACCCTTAAGATTCGCTCAGGACCGCTATCATTCTTTTGGAACTTTTGCATTTCTGCCGGCCAATACGACACTTAGCGTATAAGCGGACTGCGGAGTCATGCCAGCCATAATGGCCGCTGCGGCATCCGCCGGCATACGCGCTAGGAAACCTGCGGCGAAATCCGGTGCCATTTCCTCAAACAGCGCTGCAGCCTGCTTTGGCTTCATCCGGGCATATACGTCAGTCAGACGTGTAACGTCTTCTTCGGCTGCGCCCTTCGCCAACTCGATCGTTTGCCGAAGCTTTTGCTCTGTTGTTTCAAGAAGTGCTATTCGATCTTCGATCTGTTGTTCCGCAATATTTAAAGCTTTAAGTCGTACTTCCAGATCACGCTCAGTTTGGTCTAGACGCTCTTCCCGCGTTTTCATGAGCGCTATCACGGTATTGTAGTCTTCGGGCGTGTCGCAGACCAGAGGGGCGCTTGTCACAGGATCATGTATAGCGGCAGACTCTGGTTGACTGGCAATGGCTTCGCCTGCCCTCAGTCCAATGCGAATAAATGCTGACAAAACCAAAAGGCCAGCAATCAATGCCAGTGCTCCACGGGGTTTTTTGTGAGGCCGACGGGTCATCGCGCGCCACCGGCTTTCGGATGCCTGACAAATACTGGTTCCTCTTGCTGCGTGTCGCTGCTGTCTGGCGGATCACTTGGTAGATCATGCATCGAGGCGACCATTAACTCCAGTCGACGCGCAACATCCTCGGCGCGTTCTGTCATGTCCTTTAGCGATCCAGTCGACGTATCAGCAGTCGCTTGCGCGGACTTCAGAGCTTTGTTCAGGTCGTCCACCTGGGCGGATAGTACCGCAACTGCCCCACCGACACCCTTTTCAAGATCGGTGAAACGACTCAGGCGCCGCGCCAGGATATAGCAGTAAAAACCGGCTCCCAGTGCGCCTGCAACCAGCAAGATATCGGCAATCAAGTTCAAGGGAGTCCCCTCTTCAGTTCAAAACGAATTCCATGACCAGCAAATCCTTTACTCGTGATTCCCCGGTCACAATCTGGATTCGGCGCAGCATTTGTGAGCGTAGGCCGAAAAGAGCGCCCTGGGCCTCCACATCGCTGGAGTCGAGAGCTCGAAGATAGTCATTGAGTACATCGACAATCCGCGGAATGATCTTTGTAACTTCGCTTGCATGGGGCTCGGGAACTTCGAGTTGTGCCGTGAAACGAAGGTGAGTTGCTCTGGCGTTGGGACCAAGTGACACGACGATTTGAGGCATCGGAACAAAGACAACATCACCGATTGGTTCAGGTGCGGTGTTGTTGGATGAGGCGATGCCGTCTGCAGCTGCCTGGTCTGCGGTTGATCCAAATGGAATCAGCCCAGAGCTAACAGCAAGGTACCCCCCGCCTGCGCCCGCCAAAGCAAGCACAAGGCCAAGAAACAAAGGTGTTTTTGACGACTTTACGTCTTCTGATCCTGTGTCTTTGATAGCTTCAGCCATTGTTCGGGACCTCCTGCTCCCTGACGGCCATTTTTACTTGGCATGAGCTAACCGATTGTTAAAACAAACACTGTCAATGTGCCTGCGACCCGAACAGAAAGTTTGCGCGTCGGAGGTAATATTGAATCAGGTCATTGAAGTCTGGTCCGCATTGGACTTACGGAGGCGTGTGATCGTCATAGCGGCAACTGTTGCTGTATTTGTGGCGATCCTTGGCTTGTCGCGTATGGCGACAGCGCCTTCATTTTCGTTGCTCTATGCGGGTCTGGAACCGGGTGCTGCCGGGGATGTTGTGCAGGCCCTTGAGAGCCGTTCTGTTCAATACGAAGTGCGCGGCGGCGCGATTTATGTCGAAGGCGCGCAGCGAGACGAATTGCGCATGACGCTGGCCAGTGAGGGTCTTCCAGCAAACGGCGTACAAGGCTACGAGTTGCTTGATTCGCTCAGTGGCTTCGGCACCACCTCGCAGATGTTTGATGCAGCCTATTGGCGCGCGAAAGAGGGCGAGTTAGCAAGAACCATTGTGTCCAGCCCACATGTGTCGGCCGCCCGCGTGCATATTGCAAACGGTGCCCAAGGCCCCTTTCAGCCGTCTGCGAATCCCACGGCATCCGTTGTCGTAACTGCAAGTGGTGCGACCTTCACGGCTGAGCAGGCCAAGGCTTTGAAACACCTTGTCGCCGCAGCGGTCCCCGGATTGCAGCCGGCTTCTGTCACGGTTGTCGATGCGAGCGGCCAGCTTGTTTCTGGCGATGACCAGGCAACCGTTTTGCCATTGGGCGGTGATCGTTCAAACGGCTTGCGTGACCGGGTGCAGCGATTGGTTGATGCACGCGTTGGGCGCGGCAACGCGGTTGTGGAGGTCAGCGTCGAAACGGTTACCCAAACCGAGGTGATAAGAGAACGCCTTTTCGATCCAGAGGGACGGGTCGCGATCAGCACTGACACTGAAGAACGCTCAAATCGCGATCAAGGTGGTGAAACGAGGGCCGTAACTGTGGCGTCGAATTTGCCAGATGGCGAAACCGGCGCCAACGATGGATCTTCGAGCCAGGGCAGCGAAACGCGTGAGCGAATCAACTATGAAGTTTCTGAAACCATGCGTGAAATTTCACGTGCACCTGGGGACATCAGGCGTGTGTCAGTTGCCGTTCTGGTCAATGGTGCGACAACCGGCGAAAATGCCATTGCTCAAGCGGATCTCGATGCTCTGCGTGATCTTGTCGCGTCAGCTGTGGGTTTCAATGAGGCCCGCGGCGATGCGATCACGATTCGTGCAATGCCATTTGAGGTGATAGAGCCTGCCGGTACGGCAGCCAGTCCGGCGCCTTGGTTGGCAAGCCTTTTTGACTGGCAAACTTTGGCGCAAATGGTTGTTTTGGGGCTTGTCGCATTGGGCTTGGGGCTTTTTGTCGTGCGCCCACTTTTGTCCAAGCAACCTTCGGATGGGCTGTCCGCCTTGCCTGCCCCGGAAGACCGCACGCTGCAAACTGATGCGATGGAGTACCCAGAGATCGGGAATGCGCTGACAGGAGAGATTGAGACCAACGATGAACTGCAGGATTTGCCCATGATGGCTGCTTCTCCAGAGGCAATGCTTGCCACACTGGATGGTGAGGGATCTCAGGATCCGGTCGAGCGACTGAAGGGCCTGATCGCCGAGCGCCGCGGTGAAACGGTCGAAATTCTGCGCTCTTGGCTTGATGATCCACAGGATGCAAAATGACCTCACTCGTAGATATTCTTCCGGATTTTGCCAGTCTGAACGTCGTAGCATCGTCATCCCCGGCCATATCGGATGCGGATCTAGAAACTGAAAGACTTGAGGCTTTTGAGAATGGATACAAGGCTGGTTGGGACGATGCAGCCAAAGCCCATATTGATGAAACACAGCGAATCAATGGTACGCTTGCTCAGAACTTGATGGACTTAAGTTTCACGCGGGCAGAGGTTCACGCGCAGACGATGAAGGCGTTGGTCCCCGTGTTCCGACAGTTAACGGATGTGCTCCTACCGGAGATGGCGCGGGGCGCGTTGACCGGTCACATCGTTCAAGAGCTTGAACGATATGCCCAACAAGCAATCGATGAAGCAATCGAAATTCGCGTGGCCCCTGATGCCGCGGAACAAACCCGAGCAGCGATTCCAGAAACTTCGGGTTTGGCGGTCAGTGTCGTGGCGGACACCCGCCTTAGTGAAGGTCAGGCCGATCTCAGGATTGCCGATCGTGAATTGCAGATCGATCTGCCTGACGCGTTGGCTGACGTCAGGTCGTTGATCGCTGGATTTGAACATGAAGCTATGAAGGAGGTTGCTGATGGATGATGCCCAATTGACTGAGACCGGCTTGGACCTCGGCAATCCGTTGACGTCAGTTCCAATAGAAATCCTTGTTTCGGTAGGCCGTGCGCGCCCCTTGGTCAAGGACTTGCTAAGGCTGGAACGGGACTCGGTGCTTGCTTTGGACAAAAGGCTGGAAGATCCGGTCGAATTGTATGTTGGCGATCGACTGATTGGAATCGGCACGCTTGAAGTGGTCGAAGATGATGACCAGCAGACATTGGCTGTGCGTGTAACCGAAGTTGTTGCTCTGCAAACACCGTCACCCTGATGGCCATCATGATCCGCGGGCTGGCAATGTTGTTGTTGATGTTGCTGCCCGCAACAACAGCCGCACAAGGTCTTTCGATATCGCTTGGTGAAGGGGGGTCAATTACGGCCACCAGCCTGCAGTTGATCGCCTTGATCACTGTGCTGAGCCTTGCACCGGGTCTGGCCATCATGATCACATGTTTTCCGTTTATTGTGACCGTGCTGTCGATTCTGAGACAGGCAATCGGATTGCAGCAATCACCGCCAAATATGCTGTTGATCACGCTGGCATTGTTTCTGACCTATTTCGTCATGGAGCCTGTCTTCGCTGAGGCCTGGGCTGCTGGAATAGAGCCACTGCTGGCAGAAGAGGTTGATTTGGCGCAAGGATTGCAAGCCGCTTTGGAACCATTTCGCGTTTTCATGGCGGCGCGGGTTGATCCCGACACCTTTATCGCTATGGCAGAGCTGCGTCCTGATGTGACAGCAGAGGCTGCGACCCCAGACGTGTCATTGTCGGTTTTGGTGCCCAGCTTCTTGTTGTCGGAAATTGCACGGGCTTTTCAGATCGGATTTCTTGTTTTTCTGCCATTCCTTGTCATCGATCTGGTGGTTGCCGCCGTTCTGATGTCGATGGGTATGATGATGGTCCCGCCAGCGATTGTCTCGTTGCCATTTAAATTGGCATTTTTCGTTGTCGCAGATGGTTGGTCGTTGGTGGCGGCAAGCCTGGTGCGTGGCTATTCGTGATGGGTCAGGCCAAAGGGCGGGCCTCGTCCAACAACATGATCGGGATGCCGTCGCGAATCGGAAAGGCCAGATTGGCGCGCTTGCTGATCAGCTCTTGTGCTTCGGCATCGTACTCCAGAGGGCCCTGAGTTTTCGGACATATCAATGTTTCAAGCATACGCCGGTCAAATCCAAGTGATTGGCTCATTGCATCAGGTCCTCGTTGGTGCCCCCAAGCAGGGCATATTCAATGAGCGTTATGAGCGTTTCGCGTCTTGTCGACAACGATGGAGCTTCGAGCAAGGCTTGTTTGTCTTCTGGGTTGAATTCCAAAAGCATTGAAAGCGAGTTTATCAACAACTCGTCATCGGCCTCTTTCAGGGTTTGCCAATCTGCTGACAAGTCGCGTGCTTCGAAGTAGCGGCCAAGAAGATCCAGGAAGGATTCCCTTGAAAACATCTCGTCTGTTTCACTGCCCTTCAAATCGGCTTCAAAGCCGTCCCAGCTGACTTCGCATTGCCGATAAGGCGTGAACCCCGAGATTTCTTGCCGGATCCGAAAACGCGAAATGCCGCTCAGTGTTATCATGTAGCGGCCGTCTTCGGTTTCAGAAAACTGTGTGATCCTGCCTGCGCAGCCGATACGCAGCAGACCCTGTCCGTCATGCCCGGGATGGGTGCTGGGTTGGATCATACCAATCAATCGGTGCTCGGTCTTGAGAGCATCGTCAAGCATCGCCAGGTATCGCGGTTCAAAGAGATGCAGCGGCAGCCGCGCACGTGGGAGCAACAAGGCCCCTGGCAGCGGAAACACCGCCACCTTTTCGGGCAAATCAGGAGTTCTTAGCATAGGGTATACTTAGACCTCACGGGACCTCAGGCAAATATCAGTGAGCTTAATTTGCGTCGCCCATTCAAGACCACGGGATCATTGGGTTTAAGCGCATCGAATATAGTGAACAACTGACCCTTGGCTGCACCGTCGTTCCAGTCACGATCGCGACGGAACAGCTCCAGTAATTCGTTGACCGCAGCCTCGGTATCGCCGCCTGCGTGAAGTGCTTGGGCCAGATCGAACCGGGCTTGAAGATCGGTCGGATCGGCGTCCACGGCGCTGCGAAGCTCCGCAACAGGGCCGGCATCAGAAGCCTGTCGCGCGAGTTCCAATTGCGCGCTCGCGGCTTCGAGCTCAGGCGTGTCTGATAGTTCTGCTGGTGCGCCGTTCAGGATGGCCTCGGCTTGATCCAGATCGTCCAGTGCAAGATGTGCCCGCACCAGTCCGCCATAGGCCGCCGCATTTGCGGGATCCTCGTCGATGACGGCCGCAAAGGTCTGGGCTGCGTCTGCTGCAGCGCCTGCATCCAGCATCTCTTCGGCAGCCGCGATTGCATCATCCAGACCGCCACTGGCGTCTCCACCCGAGGCCGCAATCAGACGGTCGATAAAGGCCTTGATCTCGGATGGTGGTACAGCCCCCTGAAACATGTCGACCGGGCGTCCTTCGAAGAAAGCGACAACGGTCGGGATGGATTGCAAAGGCAAGCCTTGTTGCGACAACGCCTGGGCCAGCATCTGATTCTCATCCACGTTGATCTTGGCCATGCGGACCGCACCACGTGCTGCGGTGACCGCATCTTCCAGTTGAGGCCCAAGTGTTTTGCATGGACCACACCAAGGCGCCCAGAAATCGACGATCACCGGAACCGTCTGGCTGGCCTCGACGACCTCTGCCATGAAGTTTGCTTCGGATACGTCTTTTATCAGGTCAGCTGCCGGGGGTGCAGCGGCTCCGCCAAGTTCCAACATGTGCTTTTATCCCAAAATGCCGTTTGGCCTTATATGGACCTCTGTTTTGGTCATGCCAACCCTTGCGACTGCCAGTAACCGTCTTTGGATCGCTGTGCGGGGCGATTTCGCTGTTGATGCAGTGGTTGACTTGGCGTCCTGGGCTGCATTTTTGCCCTGTCCTTTAACTTTGGGAGCACCAATTTCGTGTGTTCCCGGTCTGTTGCATTTTCACAGGTCAAAGCTGGCAAATACCGGTGCGTGGTCGCTGGGCTTTTCCCATCCGCGGGCGGCGCGGAGAATGCGGCTTGAATGCGCCGCCCCGGCAATGTCCGCCGTGGCCCAAATATGGTCCAGGCGGCGCCCTTTGTCCGCGGCATCCCAATCACGGGCGCGGTAGCTCCACCAGCTGTACAGCTGTCCTTCGGGAATGTCGTTGCGAGTGACGTCCAACCACTTTCCGGCATCCATGACATCCGCCAGCCGTTCGACTTCAATCGGAGTGTGGCTCACCACCTTTAGCATTTTCTTGTGATCCCAGACATCGTCTTCCCGCGGGGCGATGTTCAAATCGCCCACCAAGATCGCCTTTTCCGGAGCCTCGGCATGAAACCAATCACGCATGTCAGACAGATAGTCGAGCTTTTGACCGAACTTGATGTTCTTTTCCCGATCCGGAATATCGCCACCGGCTGGCACATAGAAATTGTGAATGGTAACGCCGTTCTCAAGGCGCCCTGCAACATGGCGCGCATGTCCCAGTCCGGCGAAATCCTTGTCGCCGATATCTTCGATCGGCAGTTTTGACAGGATGGCCACGCCGTTATAGCCCTTTTCACCGCGTGCCACCATATGTCGGTAGCCGATGGCGTCGAAGACCTCGACCGGGATCTTGGGGACCGGCGATTTGCATTCCTGTAGACACAGCACGTCGGGGGCCTCCTCTGTCAAAAGCCTGGACACCAGATTGGCGCGCAGGCGGACCGAGTTGATGTTCCATGTGGCGAGGGTGAAAGGCATGGGATGCTCCTGTCTGTGTGACGCGCAAACTGCCGGGAACACGTGGCGCGTGCAACCCGGTCTCTGTGCAATGAGTGCCGCAAAGAGACTCTCAAAAAAAAGGACCCGGGTCTGTGCCCGGGTCAGTCCAACAGGGAGGTGCATGTGATAACCCGCACATGCAACGGGGTGCCTTATCTTCAAAACGGGCCAGGTCCATGCGACCGCAGCTTGGGGATGAGTCTGGCAGAAAACTTTTAGGACACCAAACGATATCCGCCAGATTCGGTCACAAGAAGGCGGGCATTGGACGGATCCGGCTCAATTTTTTGCCGAAGCCGGTAGATATGCGTTTCAAGTGTGTGTGTCGTAACCCCTGCGTTGTAGCCCCAAACCTCATGGAGCAGCACATCGCGGGCCACCACACCATCGTTTGAGCGGTACAGAAACTTGAGGATGTTTGTCTCTTTTTCGGTCAGACGGATCTTTCGATCGTCCTCTGTGTTCAGCAGCTTCATCGAGGGTTTGAAAGTGTATGGCCCAAGCGTAAAGACCGCGTCTTCAGATTGTTCATGCTGGCGCAGCTGTGCGCGGATCCGGGCCAGCAGCACCGGAAATTTGAACGGCTTGGTCACATAGTCGTTGGCGCCGGCGTCAAGGCCAAGGATGGTATCCGCGTCGGTGTCATGACCAGTCAGCATAAGAACTGGTGCTTTCACACCCTGTTTGCGCATGATCCGGCACAGCTCGCGCCCATCTGTATCGGGCAGGCCAACATCCAGAATGATCAGATCGTAGTTTTGCTCTTTGACCCGCGCCATGGCTCCGGTCCCATTGTCGGCCTCAAAGACCTCGAAGTCCTCGGTCATGATCAACTGCTCGGCAAGTGCTTCGCGCAGATCATCGTCGTCATCGACCAAAAGAATGTTTTTGAGCTGGGCCATGGCGTCCTCTCCTTGCGTTTGAACTCAAGATGTGGGCACTGTCCAATTCCTCAAGCTTTGCTGCAACGGGTTCACGGGCTCGTGTTTCTTTGCGGCAAATGTTACGGAAAAACACCAAATTGTTGCAGAAATGCGTTGGGCAAACCGGGGCTATGTTCTTCTCTCCTGATCTTGTTGAAATTCTTGCACGGGTACGATCCGACCTTCGAATGGGGGTGCCGGCGGTCCTGACCGGGGACCAGGACGCGTTGATACTTGCGGTTGAGACGTTGGATAATCGACGGCTTGGCCGGTTGCTGGAAATGACGGATGACGTCGATCTTGTGATAACTGGACGGCGCGCTGAGACGTTGAAGGCCCGTGCTTATGACGATGATGTGGCGCGGATTGTCTTGCCGTCCAAGGCCCAACTGGAGTGGATCCGGGGTGTCGCGGATCCAGCTGATGATCTGATGAAGCCGATGAAGGGACCTCTGGAGACCCGTCGTGACGGGTCCCCTCGGCTACACCGCATTGCCATTGCCATTGCCAAATCCGCCCGGTTGCTGCCGGCGGTTTTGGTGGCGCCCCTGCAAGACGGAGGGGCTTTTGCCGCTGCCAACAACCTGACGGCCATTGCCGCGCAGGACGCCGAGCCTCAGCTTGGCGCTCTCAGCCCGCTGGCGCGCGTCGTTGCCGCACGTGTCCCTCTGCGCGCTGCCGAACAGGCCCGCGTCCATGTGTTCCGTCCCTGTGACGGGGGTGAGGAACATTACGCCATCGAGGTCGGCCGCCCCAATCCAGAGGCGCCGGTGCTGGCGCGTTTGCACTCGGCCTGCTTTACCGGGGACATTATGGGAAGCTTGAAATGCGATTGTGGCCCACAGTTGAATGCCGCCCTGACACAGATGGGGGAGGAGGGCGCTGGGGTCTTGTTGTACCTCAACCAGGAAGGGCGCGGCATCGGTCTGGCCAACAAGATGCGCGCGTATTCGCTGCAGGATCAGGGCTTTGACACCGTCGAGGCGAACCACAGGCTTGGTTTCGAAGATGACGAAAGAGATTTTCGTATCGGCTCTGAGATCCTTGGCCGAATGGGAATTTCCAAGGTTCGGTTGATGACCAACAACCCCAACAAGATTTCGATGATGGAAGCGCGCGGAATCGCCGTTTCAGAACGCGTACCGCTCAAGGTCGGTGAAAACCCGCACAATGTGAATTATCTGGCGACGAAATCGCGCAAATCGGGGCATTTTCTGTGACAACAGACCTGGTCCTAACGCGCGTTGGCTTACGACTTGGAAGGCGGTGTTGGCCCTGTACGATTGGCCGGGGTGGCATTCGGTCAGACAAGCGCGAAGGCGACGGCGCCACGCCTGTTGGTTGTCATCACATTGTTGGGCTGCTCTATCGCCCGGACCGGCTGGCCTTGCCGGTGGATTGGGCGACCCCGATCCGGCCGGGCGATCTTTGGTCCGATGATGAGACACGCCCAGACTACAACAGCTTGGTCAAAGGGCCATATGCGGGACGGCACGAAGTCTTGCGCCGGGCTGACCGATTGTACGATGTGGTCCTTTTGACTGACTGGAACTGGCCCAAGGCAACACCTGGCCGAGGCTCGGCGATTTTTCTACATCGCTGGCGGCGCCCGGGCCACCCGACTGAGGGTTGCATTGCCCTGCGGCCTGATCATCTGGGGAAACTGATACGTGCGATCCGTCCGGGGCATCGCTTGATTGTTCCACAGGCGCTGGCGGGTTAGGCGGGTTTTACCCGTTCACCAAAAATCGCCGACCCGACTCGAATATGGGTCGCCCCGAAGGCAATCGCCTGTTCAAAATCGCCACTCATCCCCATCGACAAACCCGTCAGACCGTTGCGTGCCGCGATCTTGGCCAACAATGAGAAATGCAGCGCCGGCGTCTCTTCGACCGGAGGTAGGCACATCAATCCAACCACCGGCAGATCGAGAGCCCGACATTGGGCCACAAATTCATCGGCATCCGCCGGAAGTATTCCGGCCTTTTGCTGCTCTTCGCCGGTGTTGACCTGAATGAATAGGTCAGGGCACTGCCCAAGATCCTGCGCCAACCGTGCCAATGTCTGTGCCAGCTTGGGCCGGTCCAGTGCGTGAATAGCTTGAACCAATTCCATCGCCTGCCGGGCCTTGTTGGTTTGCAAGGGACCTATCAGATGTACCTGGGCATCGGGAAAACGTTTCTGGAAGTCGGGCCACTTTCCCGCGGCTTCTTGCACGCGGTTTTCGCCGAACACCCTGTGCCCTTGTTCCAGCACGGCCTCAACCCGCTCCAAAGGCTGAACCTTGGAAACCGCAAGCAGTTTGACAGATCCCGGCACCCGTCCAGCTTCAGCGACGGCCTTGGCTATGCGGTCGTTGATCTCTTTCAATCCCATCTCATGCTTTTAGAAAGGGGGCCATGTCGGCCTCATACTTTTTCCACGCCGCCTTTGACCCCGTGTTGATCGGCGCGCGAGCCTGAGCAACGCTAAGCGTTTTGATCTGCCCGTCTTTTCGATCAGTGTGCAAACAGCCGGGATCCCAGTCCAGCCCGGCGGAGTCAAGCAAACCGCGGGCCGTTTTTTCCGGTGCACTGACAAGATCTTCGTAATGCAGTTCGAAGATTCGGTCGGGCATGCGCGTCTTCCAGGTAGTGATGGCGTGTTGGAATCTTTTGATCTGGTCTGCGAT
>JAKVCP010000002.1:0-3619 GCA_022448925.1 Paracoccaceae bacterium | reverse complement strand
GACCCAGATTGTTGGAATACTGATGCGTGCCGCCTTGGAAATGGTTTTTGAAGATCGATAAAGCCATATCGCGCGGGTCGCGGTGCACAACGATGATCTTTGCGCTGGGCATTGCAGCGGTCAGATAGCCAAAAAGCAGATAGTTCGTGATCGCCTTGTCCGTCACATGCGTGGCTTTGGACTGATCTGCGCGCCATGCCGTTGTCTTGCGATAAGCTTCGGCCAAGGTCTGCAGCTCGGCTTTGCGCAGGCTGGCCAGTGGGCGCATCCCGGGGCCAAAGCCGAACATATTGGCGATGATTTTCACACCGTGGGGATTTTCGCCTCCCGCAGCGACGTTTGGGTGGCCTGACAGAATGCGTTCGACAAGTGTGGTGCCAGATCGTGGCATGCCTGCAATCAGGATGGGTGTTGGCGCGCCGGATGCAGGACACTCGTTGGGTGCATCGGCCTGAGCGGCGAGTATTGCGTCAATCTCTGCATCGCGTTGGGCTGTACTGTATGGAAAGGCCTTGGCCTGCAGGTCATTCGCGAGGTTCAGATATCGAAATACCTGATCGGTGCGTCCCAGATCCTCCATGGCTTTCGCCAAAGCAAACCCAAGATGCATCTTGCCGGTGTCTGACATCTTTGGGTGGGATATGGCTTTTTTCATCAGGCCGATCAGCGTGTCACCGGGTTTAACACGCAGGGTCGTCATCAGCATGCGGTACAGTTCGGACTGATAGGGGTTTTTCTTGATCAGGCGTCGCAACTGTGTTTCCGCGCCGGTGGTATCGCCAGAAAGTTGCAAGAAGTGGGCCAAGTCTGCCGCATATTTCAAGTCGCCAGGATGTGCCGCAACCAACTGTTCGTGGGCGGCCTTGGCAGCATTGAAATGGCCAGCGTCTGCATTCACTTCAGCGGACAATTTCAAGAGCTCAACTTCTTTTGGACGTTGGTCCAAAGCTGCGTTGATGTGATCCGCTGCTAGGGCGATCTCGCCGCGCATCTTTGCAATCCGCGCCAGTTGAAAGTGAACCTCGGGTTGGTGGGGGACGATCTTGAGAAGCTCTTGATACGCCGTCACTGCCGCAGACAATTTGCCGGTGGCCTGAAGCGCCATTGCAGATTTGTATTTTTTGGTAATTGTCCGTCGGTCGACTGGCAGCATCTGTACGTGTCCTTTCAAAGCAGGTGCTAATCCGGGACGCCGAAAAAGAAAAGAGCGGGCGCAAGGCCCGCTCTTCCTGTATCGAAGTCAGCAGAGCTTAGAAGCTCATTGCCAAACCGATCGAGAACGCGTCAGCGCTTGTGGATGCCCCAACAACTGGGTCAATCGAGCTGGAGCCGTAACCGGCCTGAGCAACGAGACCGCCACCCAGATCGTATGTTACCGCCAGGCCCATGCCGCTCTGTTTGTCGATCGCGCCAGCGTCGAAGTCCATCTGGCCGTAGTTCACGCCAACGCCCAGTGCGCCAGCTGTGTAGCCGATGCCGATTGCGGTGTGAGTTGTGCCAACGCCGCCGATGTCGGAGTCAGAGTAGTTCACGCCAACCTGGAAACCGTTGCCCATGCTTGCGTGCAGGCTAACACCCATGATGTCGTCCGCGTCGTTCGACTGGTAGCCAAGGCCAACACCCAGAGTGGTGCCACCCAGGTCTGCCGAGTACGCAACACCCAGACCGAAGACTGCGTCACCAACACCAGTTTCGTCCTGCTCGATCGATGCAGCAACGGTGAAACCGTCGAATGCGTACGAGAAGGTTGCGATCTGGCCGTCGTAGGTGCCGTCCAGGCCGGAGTTGCCGCTGAAGCCGGCGTGGCCAGTTTCTGCGTCGTTGATCGAGCCGCCGACCAGGTTCACTTCTTTCATGACCTTGTCGAATGCACCGTCGGTGTCACCCATGTCCAGGCGTGCGTTGCCGTATGCCAGGAAGAAGGTCGCGCCACCGTCGTCGGTGTCGTCGTTGTGTGCGGCCTGTGGGCCACCTTCGTCCAGGTCGACGCTTGCGCCGAATGCCAGGCCGCCGTCGGTTTCGCCGGTCATCGAGAAGTTAACGTCGATGTCGGTGTGGAACTGTGTTTCGATCGCGTCGCCGCCAACGATACCGATTTCAGCCGAGCCCGACAGATTAACGTCTGCTGCAGCTACACCAGCCGTCGCTACCAGCGCGGTGGATGCAAAAAGCACTTTTTTCATTGTTTCCCTCATGTGTTCGTAAGGCACGTACCAATCCGGTCACCCGGTTTTGATGCAGTTTCTATGCGCTGTCGGTTAGGGGGTTTGCAAGCCGAGCCAAATCCGGACTTTGAACAAGCTTTGCAGTGATGCGCATTTGCCACAAGAAGGCGGTGGGGCGGAACCTTGCCGGATTACAGCATTTTCCAGAAAAACTGCTGCTTGTCCCGGCCAAATGCGGCAGGTAATGAGAGATTTATCCTAGTTTTTTGGCCGGAGCACCTGACATGCCTTGTTCACGCGCAGTATTGACAGTCGTTTTGACTTTGACCTTGGCCGTCACGACTGCCTGCGGGTCGCGGGAAAATCGCCGACAGGTCGAAACTCCTTCGGCGGATGAGATCATGGATGAGATTCTTTATGATCAGCGCGGGCGCCAGAGGCCAAAATCGACCGTATTTGGCGGACTTCTTCGTCCGCGCGCGGATTCGGGCCAGATCGGTGCCGTGAACAAGTATCTCTGGAACGCATCGCTGGAAGTGCTCGACTTCCTGCCTGTTCAATCGGTTGACCCGTTTACCGGCGTGATAACCACCGGCTTTGGAACGCCTCCGGGTGGCGCACGCGCCTATCGGGCCACGATCGTGATTTCAGACCCCGCACTTGAGGCGCGGTCGCTTAACGTGGCGCTTGTGACCAAGGGTGGGGCTGCGAACGCATCAACGGTGCGTGCGGTTGAAGATGCCATCCTGACCCGGGCGCGTTTGCTGCGTCAGCAGGATTCGCGGCTTTGATACGCCCTTAATCAATGGGGACTCGCGGCTGGGCGTGGCCAAGCTGATGCACCCATTGCAGTTGCTGTGGCAGGCATGTGGTCGCGAGATCATAGCGTTCGCATACAAATGTTCTGGCCGCCTGTCCCATCGCGGCGCGCGCGTCGGCATCGTCTAGCAACGTCGACACCTGCGCGCTCAGCGATTCGTGATCGAAAAAGTCGACAAATTTCCCCGTCTCGCCATCGGCAAGCACTTCGCGGACGGGCGGGGTATTGCTGGCAACGATGGCGCAGCCAGCGCTCATGGCTTCAAGCAGGGACCAGCTGAGAACAAAGGGGTAGGTCAGATAGACATGCACCCGGCTGACCTGCATCATTGACAGGAAGCGATCATAGGGCACGCGCCCCAGAAAATGCACCCGCGCCCAGTCTGGGTCAGAGATCTTTGGCCGCACTTTGTCGATGTAGATCTGTTTCCAGCTCTGGCCTTTTGGCGCTTTGGCGCCATAGCTGACCTCATCTCCGCCGATCAGAACCACCTGTGCCCTCGGGCGGCGTTTCAGCAAGTCGGGCAAGGCGCGCATGAAGACGTGATAGCCGCGATAAGGTTCGAGGTTTCGGTTGATGAAGGTGATGACTTCATCCTCGCGCGTCACCGCACGTCCACCGGGTAGGTCTAGGC
>JAKVCP010000019.1 GCA_022448925.1 Paracoccaceae bacterium | reverse complement strand
AGACGCGGATGCGGTCGTTCGGGCGATAGCTTGCGCGACCAATTTTTTCGTTGCGACGCAGGACAGCCTCGCCCCGGCCCACGTCAACGATGACGTTGCCGTATTCTTCACGCTTTACCAGGCCGTTGATGATGGTGCCGGCGCGATCCTTGAATTCTTCGAACTGACGATCACGCTCGGCCTCGCGCACCTTTTGCAGAATCACCTGTTTGGCCGACTGCGCCGCGATCCGCCCCATTTCGACCGGCGGAACTTCTTCGACGAAGGTGTCGCCAACCGCAGGGTTTTCCATGTACTGCTTGGCGGTCTCGACCGTCATTTCGGCCTGATAGTTCTCTAGCTCTTCATCCTCGACCACGGTGCGGACGCGGGTAAAGGTCGCACGGCCGGTTTTCCGATCGATGCTGACGCGAATGTCCATTTCACTGCCGTAGCGCGACTTGGCCGCCCGGGCGAGGCTTTCTTCCATCGCTTCGACCACCAGACCGGGGTCGATCATTTTTTCGCGCGCCACGGCCTCGGCGGTTTGCAGAAGCTCCAGCTGGTTGGCAGAGGTGATTGCCATGTGTCTTACTCCTCCTCGACCGCGTCGGTTTCGATCGCGTCAAATTTGGTTTCGTCAACGGGCGCCGCTTTGCGGGCCTTCAGCATTTCCTTGATCAGGTCATCGGTCAGCACCAGCTTCGCCTCGCTGAGCCAGTCAAAGTTCAACCCGATGGTGACCACGTCACCGCCCTGTTCGATATTGATCAGCACGTCCTCGCCTTCGATGCCGGCCAACGTGCCTTTGAAACGGCGGCGGCCGTCGATCAGCTCGGCGGTCTCAATCTTTGCCTCATAGCCCTCGTAGGCGTCAAAATCCTTGAGCCGCGTCAAAGGTCGGTCGATTCCGGGGCTGGACACTTCCAGCGTGTAGGCATCCAGGATTGGATCCTCCACATCCAGAGTGGCACTGACGGCGTTCGAAATTTCAGCGCAGTCATCCACTTCTATGCCACCACCAGGCCGTTCGGCCATGATCTGCAGCGTTGGCGTATTGCCGCCCATGAGACGAATGCGCACCAGTTCGAACCCCATGTCTTCGATGACGGGGGTCACGATCTCGGCCAGGCGTCGATCCATGGCAGCTTTGGCAATCAAGTCAGACATGATCTCAGTGGTCCAAACACAAAAAAACGGGCGCGCGGCCCGTTGAACTTTCCCGGTGGAGCTTTTGGAGCGTTCCATCAGCACCGCTGTGGGGGCGTGTATACGCGCGCTTGATCGGTTACGCAAGAGGGTGGCGTCCATCATGTCAATCGGTCGCCGACAGGGCCGGTCTTTGCTGTTTTGACCAAAGCGGCCGCACAGCTCTTTGCAGGACCGGCCGGCTAAGACATAGTTGCCCAACAGCCAAGCGGAAAGGGATCGGGACAGATGTCGAACTTCATGATCAATGGCTGCCACGCCGAGGCCCGGCACGCCGTCTCATCAAGGCGCGCTGGGATGAGGCACATGGATCACCCGAATCGCAGAGGCGCATGTGGGCATGCACCGCACGCCAGACTAGAGCGCGCGGCGATCAAACAGCCTCGGGCGACCGGTGCCCGTTCCTACCGTTCTGTCCGGATCATTCCGTTTGGATCCTCCAATGGTGAGGGCCACACCGTGTTTGCGATGATTGCGGCCGCCAGGCTTTTGCCTGTGCTTTTGCTGCTGCTCAATTTCTGTGTCTTGCCTGTCACCGCCGGTGCGCAGGACGCCAAGCCGATACGTGCCTATATCTTTGGCAACAGTCTGATACACCACCTCAGCGACAGTTCCCTGACCAATGTGCCTATCTGGTTGGATCGAATGGCCAAGGCCGATGGGCGGATCTTTGCGGTCGACGGGCAATGGGGTTTTTTGCGCGATTTCACCCGCACTCTGCCACCGATTGCCAATTGGTCGTTTCCCGGTGTGCGCGGTGCCTGGAACCCCGATGCCAAAGCGTTTGGTCAGGCCGGTTTCACCTCTATCTTGCTCAACCCGGCCAATTTTATCCAGTACCAGTCACCAGATGAACCATTTGACGGCGGCGATGGAAAGGCCTCTCCGCTCAGCGAAACGCTCAAGATCCTTGACTGGACAAACCGAGAGTCCCCGGCAGCGCGGCATTTCATCTATGAAGGTTGGGCAGAAATGGCTGGTGTGACGGGACGCTTTCCCCCCTCTGAAAAGGCGATGAGTCGGTATCATGCCTTCAACCGGGGGGATTATCACGCGTGGTATCAAAGCTATCTGGAGCAGCTGCGCAAAGAACGCCCCAAGCTGGATGTGCAGCTGATTCCCGTCGCCACGACGATCTCTGAGATGCTGTCAGATGCACCTCTCAATACACTTGACGCAACGGCGCTTTATACCGACGACGCACCGCATGGGACCCCCACGCTGTATCTTTTGGCAGCGATGATAACCTATGCTGTGGTTTTTGAGGCAGAGCCTCCGGTGATCGACCTGCCCGAGGTCATTCATCCGGTGGTCCGTGACACCTACACAGCAACAGCCCAACGGATCTGGGCGCGGATCGCACCCGAGTTGGCTGCAGCACCGCAAAAGCAGAGCGCCCTTGACCGGGCCTTGCAGCCGGGTTTGCCCGCTGCCCCCCAGGCAGTCGAACCGGCGGCGCTGACAACGCTCCGCTCCGATGATTTACCCGCGCTTGGCATGGGGCTGAACGGGCTTGCGGACTGGTCGACACAGCACCCCTTTGTCGACATCATGAAAACCGCGCGAGAATGGATTGGGCATCTGCCGGGCCAATGGGGTGGCATGGATGCGAATCAGCTGCGTGCCTTGGGTGTTCTGGATGAAAATGGCTGGCCATTGCGCATGCCGGACGGCGTCACTCATCTTGAGACCTTCGTTCTTACAGACCAGCCAAAAGAGACCCAACATCTGCGCGGGCGCTACGTGCTGACCTATGACGGTCGCGGTGATCTGCGGGTGGGTGGGCGCGCCAAACGCGTTCAGTACTCTGACGGCGCGATCCGGTTTTCCTACGAACCCGGCGCGGGCCTTGTCTCGATCGCTTTGCGCGCGATCGACGCGGCAGATCCCATCCGCAACATTCGCATCATCCGCGAAGATCACCGCAGGCTGGACGCAGCCGGCGTTGTCTTCAATCCGGACTGGATTGCCCGCATCGAGGACCTGCGCTCTGTGCGCTTCATGGACTGGATGTTCACCAACGGGTCCCCGATCATGCGCTGGCAGGACCGACCCAGGATCACCGACTACACCTATACGGCATGGGGGGTTCCGGCCGAGGTGATGATTGCATTGGCCAACCAGATCGGTGCAGATCCCTGGTTCAACATTCCGCATATGGCTGACGACGATTATGTGGCCAACTTCGCGCGCGTCTTGCGCGATGGTCTGGACCCGCGGTTGAAGGCCTATATCGAATACTCGAACGAGGTCTGGAACTTTACGTTCCCGCAGGCGCAGTGGGCGGCGGCGCAGGCGAGAGCTCGCTGGGGCGACAGTGACACCGGCTGGATGCAGTTTTATGGTCTGCGGGCCGCGCAAGTCATGGACATCGTTTCTGAGGTCTTTGGTGATCAAGCCAAGGATCGATTGGTCAGAGTGGTCGCCACGCATACCGGCTGGCAAGGCCTTGAAGAGTCCATCCTGCTTGCCCCGCTTGCCGGTGAAGGGCGGCGGCAGCCCCCGCTGGCCTCGTTCGATGCTTATGCGGTGACAGGATATTTCGGTTTTGAACTTGGCGACGACGACGCGTCCCGTATGCTGCAGGACTGGCTCGATCAGGCCGAGGCGCTGTCACAGGCCGAGGGAACGGCCCAAGGCCTGCGCCGCGTGGCGTTGCGTGAATACGTATTGGAGAACCGATATCGCGCTGCGTTTGGCCTGGTGGCCGACGTGTTGTCCGAAGGCTCAGTGAGCGAGCTGACAGAGGTGGTCTTTCCTTACCACGCGGCGGTTGCCGACACCTATGGATTGCGCCTGGTGATGTACGAAGGCGGCACCCATGTGACGGGGCAGGCTGACCAGCTGAACGATGAGCGTCTGACCCAATTCTACACCGCTTTCAACTATACACCTGAAATTGCGGAGCTTTATCAACAGCTTCTTGATGGATGGACAGATGCCGGAGGCACTCTGTTCAATGCCTTTGTGGACGTCGCTGCCCCCTCTCAGTTCGGCAGCTGGGGGGCGCTGCGCCATCTGGACGATACAAATCCCCGATTTGACACTCTGGTCGCCCACAATCGAGGGCCAGCAGGGGCATGGACCTTACGGGACCCAACGGGTTTTGACAACGGCTTGCTCTTGATTGGCACCCAGAAGGATGACACGCTTATCGGAACACCCGAGGAAGACACGCTTCTGGCCGGACCCGGAGACGATGTGCTGGACACAGGCGGAGGGGCGGATCATCTGCACGGCGGTCCCGGCAGCGATGTTGCCGTGCTGATCGGGCGCCAAACAGACTATGTCTTCCGGACAGACGGCGACCGCGTCTTGGCACAACGGGGTCCTGTCACTTTGCACCTGTATCAGGTCGAGACTGTCGTCTTTTCACAGGCCGATGACCAGCAGGTGCCATTGGCCACCTTGGTGTCAGCCCGTTGACTGGGGGCGGGCAAGCCGCGTGATCTCTTTGACCAGGGTCTCAGCCCCAAGTTGTGAACGAAAGTTTGCAACCACATGGGCCCGGCCAGCCTTGCCCAAACGCATCGCCAGCTCCGGGTCATTGGCAAGCCTGCGGATCGTGTCGGCGAGGAAACCAGGGTTGTTCGGCGCGACCAGCAAACCGGTCACCCCATCGCTGATCAATTCGCGCACGCCGCCCGCATCGGTGCCGATCGTCGGGATACCGCAGCTCATCGCTTCCATGTAGGCAACGCCCAGGGGCTCATGCCAACTGGCCAGAACGAAAGCATGTGCGGTCAGAAGATGTTCCTGCACGGTGCCGGCATCGATCGCGCCCAAAAGCCGGACATGGTCCTGCAAGTGCAGATCCTTCAGCAGCGTTTCAAGTTCGAGCCGGTAACCCTTGCCTCCCTCGTCATCTTCGCCGGCAATGTCCAGTCGCACGTCAACGCCGGCGTCCAGCAATTGTCGGACCGCGCGCATCACGTCCTGATGGCCTTTCACCACGTTCAAACGCCCGCAGCTAAACAGCCGCATTGGCTCACCTCGCTCAACCGGGCGGTAGGGGCTTGTCCGTTTCAGGACATCGGTGTCCACGCCCATGGGTCGGATCACGATACGGTCAGGCAAATGCCCTGCAAGCGTGGTCTGGGCCTCATCCACAAGTTTTTGCGTAATGATTGTTGCAAACCGCGCATGGTTCCACTTGATCCTCTGGCCGGGTCCGTAATCAGACAGCGGGCCATGAAGTGTGATTGAATAGTCCGGCCCCCCCAGCATCTTGCACAAGGCAGCCACCAAAGCCGCGCGGCCACAGGAATGCACATGAACATGTGTCAACCTGTTTTGGTCGCAGTGCCTTTTCAAAATCCATGCCGCCGAAAGCGTGATCAGCACATCCTTGGAAAAACCGTGACCCTCGCGCAGCATGTCGCCCAGCAGGCCCTTCGACAGCAGGCCGGCAAGCGCCCGAAACGCGGCCAGCGTTCGGATCTGTCCCAAATACACCGTGCGGGCGATCGCATCATCCGACCAGGCATGGGCAATCAACCCGGGCGGAGGGGGGCGGGTCGAGAAAATCGACACTCTGTGACCCATGGCCTCCAACGCTTGCAATTCACGCCAGAAAAAAATGTGGGTCTGTCCCGGAAACTGGGGCACTATGTACCCAATGCTCAGAGGGTGCGACACAAACGGAACCTAAATCTGTTGTCTTGGTGAAACACAGGACCCAGCTAGTCCTAGCCTTCATGCTTTGGCCACAGTTTCCTGCCATCTGCGCCTGAGGCGTAGGTTAATGTTGGCAAGTGTGGCGAGACGGGTACGCAAATGAAGACAGATACGACCGGCGCGGCCCCCGCGCTAAGCGTCATTCTTCCGGCCAGCAACGAAGAGGCCCTGATTGCAACCTGCCTTGACCGGGTGCTTGACTCGCACTGGCCGGGATCAGAGCCGCTTGAAGTCATCGTTGTGGCAAATGGATGTAGGGATGCCACCGCTGCAATCGCGCGCGGCATGAAGGATCGGTTTGACCAGCGCCGGTGGCACTTGAGCGTTCTGGAGCACGAAACAGGAGGAAAGCTGGCCGCATTGAACCTTGGAGACGCGCGTGCCGCAGCCAAGAGTTTGGTCTATCTTGATGCCGACGTCGAGGTTGGCCCGCATCTGCTTGAGGCGCTGCGGGTGGCATTGGACAGTCCGAAAGCCACCTATGCCAGTGGCACCGTAGACATCCCGCGCCCGGCAACCTGGGCCAGCCGTGCCTATGCCCGTATTTATCGCCAAGTGCCGTTCATGACCCATGGCGTCCCCGGCTGTGGCCTTTTTGCCGTCAACGCGGCTGGACGTTCACGATGGGGCACCTATCCCAATATCATCTCGGACGATACTTTTGTCCGTTTGAATTTTGCTCCCGAAGAGCGCAACGCTGTTCCACACGTGTATCGCTGGCCTCTTGTCGAGGGATTTGGAAACCTCGTGCGTGTCAGACGGCGGCAAAATATTGGTGTTGACGAAGTGGCTGAACGATTTCCACAGCTGATAAGAAATGATGACAAACCGGCTTTTCCGCTGGATCAGAAACTGCGTATTGCACTGCGCGATCCCGTCGGATTTGCCGTCTACTGTGCGGTTGCGCTGATCGCCCGGTCTACGGTGCGCGGACAAGGAAATTGGGATCGCGGCAGATGACGGTTGCAGCCCCCTTGCTGTCGCGGTTCAGTGGAAGCTCATTGACAGCCCGGGCGCTGCGCAGCTCGCTGCTCACCGCAGGCGGCTTTGGAGGCAGCCAGTTGATTCGCCTGCTGTCGAACCTGGCGCTGACCCGGCTTTTGTTTCCCGAGGCTTTCGGCCTGATGGCCCTGGTGACGGTATTCCTGATCGGCCTGGGCCAGTTTTCCGATGTTGGCGTGACCCCCGCAATTTTGCAAAGCAAGCGTGGTGATGACCCCAAATTCCTGAACACCGCCTGGACCATCCAGGTGATACGGGGTGTTTGCCTGTTTGTGGTCGCCTGCCTGATTGCCTGGCCGGTTTCAGTCTTTTACGATCAACCCCAATTGCTTGAGCTGTTGCCGGTCGCTGCCCTGTCTCTGCTTATCGCTGGTTTCAACCCGACACGGCTGGATACCGCCAACCGGCATTTGCTTTTGGGGCGTGTGACAGCCATTGAATTCACCACGCAGCTGATCGGTGTGATCGGCGCAATCATACTGGCGTGGATAACAGGCTCTGTTTGGTCACTTGTGGCCTCCGGTCTGATCAGCGCCGCCGTACAGCTCTATCTGCTGGATCGTTTTCTGCCAGGCCAGCGCAACCGATTCCACTGGGACGCGGCTGCCGCGCAAGACCTCATTTCTTTTGGCAAGTGGATCTTTCTCAGCACTGTTTGCGGTTTCTTCTTTACGCAGGGCGACAAGCTTTTGATGGGCGAGTACCTGCCCATCGATATCTTCGGAGTCTACAATATCGGGTTTTTCCTCGCGAGTTTTCCAATGCTTCTGGGCGGGATGGTCACACGGAAGATCCTGATCCCGATTTACCGCGAAACACCCCCCGGAGTCTCGCGGGAAAACTTCCGCAAGATGCGCAAGATGCGTATGCTCGTGACCGCGTTTCTGTTGGCGCTGGTGGCGCTGCTTGCTCTGATCGGGGTTTGGCTGATCGGACTCCTTTACGACCCGAGGTACCAGATGGCAGGCGCTGTGGTTGTGATGATCGCGGTCACTCAAATTCCGCAGATCATTGTCCTGACCTATGATCAGGCGGCTTTGGCTGCCGGTGACTCCAGGCGATTTTTCCTACTGGCCCTTGCGCGCGCAGTCCTCATGGTGGTCTGTGTCATCCTGGGATTGGAAATGGCGGGTCTGGTCGGTGGAATCCTTGGACAGGGCGCCGCGATGTTGTTGGCCTATCCGGTGGTTGTCTGGCTGTCTCTGCGCAGCGCCGCCTGGGATCCCCTGCACGATGCACTTTTTGCTGGTCTTGGGGCCGGGCTTGCCGTCTTCTCTGTTTGGTTTAACTGGCCCGCAGTCTCCGCGATGATCCAAATGAGCGGAGCGACCGGATGACGACACAGACGTCGCGAAATCGTCCCATTGTTGACGTACCCGATTCCGAATCGGGTGCTATCTCACCAATTGGCCAAGATTCGGGCCGGTGTCTAAAATTTGCCGCATTTGGTTCTGAACCCTCCTTGTCGGAGCATCGGGCACTTGTGCGGCGGAGTTACCAAGTATGAGTTTGAACAGTACACACGCCCCAATCGGCGACACGGATATCGCGATCGTCGGAATGGCGGCACGCTTGCCCGGTGCCCACTCAATTGAAGCCTACTGGCGCAATCTGCGCGATGGCATCTCGTCCATTCGCAGGCTGAGCGATCAAGAACTGATTGATGCCGGAGAGTCACGCGGCTTGATCCGCCACAAGGATTACGTGGCCTGTGCCGCACCGCTGGAGGGATTCAAAGAGTTCGACGCCGAATTTTTCGGGTTTTCGCCCAAGGAAGCCGCGGTGATGGACCCTCAGCATCGTCAGTTTCTCGAAACGGCATGGGAAGCGCTGGAAACTGCCGGTCACATCCCAGAGAATTTCGATGGACAGGTTGGCGTTTTCGCCGGATGCGGCATGGGCAGTTATTTTTACTTCAATGTCTGTTCGAACCCGGACTTGTTGGAAAATACCGGCATGTTCCTGTTGCGTCACACCGGCAACGACAAGGATTTCATGACCACGCGGCTCAGCCATGTGCTGGATCTGCAGGGGCCCTCCATCAACTTGCAGACAGCCTGTTCGACCTCTTTGGTGGCCACGCATTACGCCGTCCAATCGCTTCTGAATGGCGAATGTGACATGGCCTTGGCGGGTGGCGTGACAATTGAGCTGCCGCATAACCGGGGATATCTTTACAAAGAAAACGAAATCCTCAGCCCTGATGGGGCATGTCATGCGTTTGACCACCGTGCTCAAGGCACGGTGTTCGGTTCCGGGGCCGGGGTGGTCGTCTTGCGGCGCCTTGCAGATGCTGTGGCGGATGGCGATCACATCTGGTCCGTCATCAAGGGCTCTGCGGTCAACAATGACGGGTCTGCGAAGGCGGGATACCTGGCCCCATCCGTGACGGGACAGGCGGAGGCCATCGCCGAGGCGCAGGCTGTCGCAGGCGTGAGCGCCGAGACCATCGACTATGTGGAGTGCCACGGCACCGGCACGTATCTTGGGGATCCCATCGAAGTCGCCGCTTTGACGCAGGCCTTCCGGGAAACCACCACACAGCGTGACTACTGTCGCATTGGATCCGTCAAGACCAACATCGGCCATCTGGATACTGCGGCGGGCGTCGCTTCATTGATCAAGACGTCACTTGGGCTGCATCACAGGCAGATCCCGCCCTCTTTGGGCTATGAACAACCAAATCCCGCGATTGATTTCAAAGCCTCCCCGTTTCGCGTCAATTCCGGCTTGACCGACTGGGTTTCGCACAAGGGTCCAAGACGCGCCGGCGTGAATTCTTTGGGTGTGGGGGGAACCAATGCGCATGTGGTCCTTGAAGAGGCCCCGATGCGCGACGCCTCTGAAGACAGTGATTGGCCGTTTCACATCCTGACCATCTCGGGCCGCAGCAAGGCTGCAGTTGACGACAATGCGCAGGCATTGGCAGAGCACCTGCGGGCTCATCCCGAACAGCCGTTGGCAGATGTTGCCTGGACGCTGCAAAAAGGACGGCGCGCTTTCGAAAAACGCCGCGTGATTGTTGCCGAAACACACGAAGATGCGGCCCGTTTGCTTGAAAACACCAACCCGCGCCGCGTTCACTCTCATACGGCATTGGCCGACCCCGATATCGTTTTCATGTTCCCCGGCGGTGGGGCGCAATACGCTGGCATGGCGCGGGATCTGTATGAAACAGAACCTGTCTTCGCTGATTGGATGGATCGCGGTCTTGCGATCCTGCAGCGCAAAATTGACTACGATATCCGGGCGCTGTGGTTGCCTGAACGGTCGCACAAAAGACAGGCGGATCAGCGGCTGAAACGCCCTTCGGTCCAACTCCCTTTGCTGATGATCACCGAATATGCGCTGGCACAGCTTTGGATGAGCTGGGGTATTGAACCGGCTGCACTGACTGGCCATTCCATGGGCGAAAACACCGCTGCCTGCGTGGCAGGTGTCATTTCGTTCGAGGACTGCATAGGCCTGGTTCACCTGCGGGGACAGCTGTTCGACACGGTCGCAGAAGGCGGAATGCTGTCTGTCAACCTGCCCGCCGAACAGTTGCAAGAGTATCTGGGCAAAGACCTAGACCTGGGCGCTGTAAATGCGCCGGATCTGAGCGTTGCAACCGGCCCGCAGACAGCGCTGGATAGGCTCGCGGCCGAGCTGAAAGCAAACGCCATCGATGCCCAGCGCATTCCGATCGATATCGCGGCACACAGCCGGATGCTTGATTCGATCCTCGACCCTTTTCGCACGTATTTGCAATCGATCCAATTGAGGGCCCCAAGTATTCCCCTGACCAGCAATCGGACTGGACACATGATGACCGACGCGCAGGCGACGGACCCCGAATACTGGGTTGAACACCTGCGGGGCACCGTTTTTTTCGCCGAAGGCATCAAGACCTTGGCGCAGGACAACCGGATCTTCCTTGAAGTTGGCCCGGGCAAGGCGCTTTCCAGCCTTGCCCGACAGCATCGGTCGGTGAATGGCCAGGCTGTGCTCAGCTCGTTGCGACACCCCGACGAAACCATCGAGGATGACCGGTTCTTTCTTGAGGTGCTTGGTCGTCTCTGGGCGTTGGGTGCGACATTTGACTGGGATCAGATCTGGGGTGATGCCCGGCGCCACCGTGTCCCCTTGCCCACCTATGCCTTTCAGCATGCCGCCTATTTCATCGACCCCGGCCAAGCCCAGACAGAGGCCGCCGACCAGTATCTGTCGCGGATCGATGATATCACCGACTGGGGCTGGAAACCGGTCTGGCGCCCCAAAGCAGCCGAGATCGAAGCTGAACTGGCGGACGCAGACCCGCGCACCTGGCTCATGTTTCTGGATGATGTCGGCCTGGGTGAAGCCTGCGCTGAAAACCTGCGCCAGGCCGGCCATACGGTAATCGGCGTAGCACCCGGCGACAGCTTTGCCCGCGTGGCACAGCACGCCTATGTCCTTGCCCCGGAACGCGGGCGCGAAGGCTACGATCACCTGTTGCGGGATCTGCAGGACCGCGGCATGGTTCCGGACCGCATTGTCCATTTCTGGATGGTGACTGACGACACCGGCCATCGTCCTGGCTCAAGCTTTTTTCACCGCCTGCAGGAACAGGGGTTCTATTCTCTTTTGTTCTTGGCCCAAGCGATGGCCGATGAAGAGCTGCCACGCCCGGTGCACATCACAGCCATGACAAACGGCGCGGTCAGATTGCGCGACGAAGACCTGGCGCATCCGGCGAAATCGACCATCGCAGGCCCGATGCGCGTTATCCCTCGGGAGCTGCCTGGCGTTTCATGTGCCACCTTGGATGTGCGCCTGCCAGACCGCGAAACCAAGCGATTCTGGGGGGGGGCCACCGCCCAGGCTGCACAGGCCAGGGCGATGGAGGCTCTGACCGCCGCTGTACTTGAAGACATCATTGCCGAGCCATCAAACAGCATCGCTGCGCTGCGTGAAGGCCGCAGATATGCGCAAACGATAAAACCCGTGGCCCTAGCTGCCACGACAGCGCCCGTGGCAAAAGCCGGTAACACCTACCTGATCACCGGCGGTTTCGGCGGTATTGGTCTGTCAATCGCCCGACACTTTGCCGCGCACGGCACAAACCTTGTGCTGCTGTCGCGCGGCACCATGCCAGACCGCGCGGGTTGGGACACTTACCTACGCCGTCACACACCACAAGACGCCACTTCGCGTCGCATTCAGGCCATTCGTCAGATCGAAGCGGAAGGTGGCAAGGTGATGACGGTCGCGGCCGATGTCTGCAATCTTGACCAGATGCGCACCGCGGTTGAGTCTGCCAAAACCCGATTTGGGCGCATTGATGGGGTGATCCATGCCGCAGGGGTCGTCAACGATGCGCCGATCATGGCCAAGACGCCAGCCTCTGTAGAAGATACCTTTACGCCCAAGATCCACGGTACAAAGGTCTTGGATCAGCTCTTTCCGGATGGCGAAACAGACTGGATCGTTCTGTTCAGTTCATCTTCGACAGTGACAGCGCCCGCCGGACAAATCGACTATGTTGCCGCCAATGAATACCTGAACGCTTTTGCACAGTCCCGCATGGGGGGGAAAACAAAGGTGCACGCCTTGAACTGGGGCATCTGGAATGAGGTCGGAATGGCGGCTGAAGCGATCGCACGCCGGGCTGGGACACAGCCCGCAGCGCCGCTGACACCGGTTGAGCAGCCGATGCTGCAGCATGCGACGTTTGATCAGTCTGGCAATCGCGTTTTTACCACGTCGTTCAGCGAGTCAGATTGGGTCATCAACGAACATCGCACCCGCGACGGCACCGCGCTGCTGCCGGGCACAGGCTATCTGACACTGGCTGCGCAGGCCTTGCAGGCACAGGGCGAACCTCAGAGTTTCGAGCTGCGCGACCTCAATTTCCTGCGCCCGCTGAACGTGCCCACCGGGTCAACTCGCAACCTGCGCATCCGCCTGACGCGCGAGGATCAGGGCTATGGGTTTGATGTGCTTGCCAACACCGAGCTTGATGAACGCAAGGGGTATACCTTGACCGCACAGGGCTCTTTGGCATTGATCCCCTTCGGTCGCCCGGCTGCATTGGACCTTGATGCCATACGTGCGCGCTGCGCGTCACTGCAAACCGGGGGCGGGGGCAAGCTGACAACGGGACAGGAAGTTCATCTGACCTTTGGCCCCCGCTGGCGCGTACTGGACAAGCGCGCCTTGGGTCATGGCGAAGGCCTGGCCGACCTGTCGTTGCCCAAGGCCGCGGCCGAAGATGAAAACTGGCTGTTGCACCCTGCCTTGCTTGATATTGCCACCGGTTGGGCGATGGAGCTTATCGACGGGTATCAGCCCTCGCACCTCTGGGCGCCGGTGTCCTATGCCCGCGTTCGCGTGCATGGACCCCTGCCAGGGCAGATCGTCAGCTGGGTACGCAATGGCGCACGCAACAGTGCAGATCAGCAGACGGCCCAGTTCGACATAACGCTTTGCACCCCTGACGGGACAGTTCTGCTGGAGGTTGAGGGTTTTACGATCCGCAAACTTCACAGCCTGGCGGTCCTGGCGTCCACGCCTCGGCTCAGCGCGGCCGAAGTCGAATTTGATGACAAAGCCGACATACACCCGCTATCGCCCGCAGAAGAGCGCCTGCACTACAATCTGACCCAGGGCATCTTGCCCAACGAAGGGAGTGAGGCCTTTGGACGTGTGCTTGCACTGGATCTGCCACAAGTCATTGTGTCGTCTATGGATCTGCCTGCGTTGACCCGACAGGCAGCCGAAGCAGCCATAACGCAATCACAGGGTCACAAGTTCGATCGGCCGCAGCTGGATCGGGACTATGTGGCCCCGGAAAACGAAATAGAAGCCACACTGGCCGGTTTCTGGGAAGATCTTCTGGGTGTGCAGAATGTTGGCGTCGAAGACAGCTTTTTTGACCTGGGTGGTCACTCACTGATTGCCGTTCGTCTGTTTGCAAAAATCAAGAAAGCCTTTCGTGTCGATTTCCCGATCTCGGTCCTGTTCGAGGCTCCGACGATCCGCACCTGCGCGAATCTGATCGCTGAGCGAACTGGCTGGCAGGCTGGCACCACCCGTCAGGGCGCCCCCAGCACGCCACAGCGTCGGTTCAAGCATCTTGTTGCCATGCATGAAGGCGAAGGCGGTACCCGCACGCCATTTTTCCTTGTCGCGGGCATGTTTGGCAACGTGTTGAACCTGCGTCACTTGGCGCATCTGCTTGGGGCCAACCGGCCGTTCTATGGATTGCAAGCGCGCGGTCTTTACGGTGACGAACTGCCTCATACCACGATCCATGAAGCGGCCGCTGACTACATTTCAGAAATCAAGCAGGTGCAGCCCGAAGGTCCCTATCTGCTGGGCGGTTTCTCGGGTGGTGGCATCACGGCTTATGAAATCGCAAGACAACTGGAGGCGATGGGCGACACGGTTGCCATGGTTGCTCTTCTGGACACTCCTCTGCCACAGCGGCGTCCGCTGTCGCGCAAGGATCGGTTGCTGATCCAGTTGCAGGAAATCCGCCGAAAGGGTGTGACCTATCCGGTTACATGGTTGAAAAACCGTCTCGCCTGGGAAATTGCCAAACGGCGCAAACCCCTCCGCGAAACCGGCAACACCACACAGTTTCACAATGCCGAAATCGAGGCTGCGTTTCTGGGCGCAGTCGCACAGTACAACGTGCGTCCGTGGCAAGGCCGTTTGCACCTGTTCCGACCACCGCAGGTCGGGCATTGGGTGGTGTCTGCGGGTCAAAAGGTGGACAGTCAGCGGGCCTATCTGTTCGACGACAACGATTGGGGACAACACGTCCCCGGCGTTCAGGTGCACGAGGTACCAGGGGACCACGATTCCATGGTGCTTGAACCGAACGTACGTGTTCTTGCTGGCGCCATGCACACTGCAATCCGCGATGCCGAAGCGGCTGCGCAGGGCAAGGACGGGCAAATCCTGCCCTTCCCCATAGAAGCCGCGGAGTGAACAATGTCACGCCTGTTGACTGTGATCCTGAACTACCAGACCCCGGCCATGACCCTGAAGTCAGCAGAGGCCGCAATGCGCGAGATGGCGGGCCTTGATGCAGAGCTGGTCATCGTGGACAATCGCTCGGACGATGGCTCTGTTGAGGCCATCCGCGATGCATTGGATCGGGCAGATTGGGCAAAAACACGACCCGTTCGCCTGATTGAATCCGAGGTGAACGCCGGCTTTGGCGCCGGCAACAATATTGGCATCCTCGCAGGCCTGAGTGACGGAGGTACGCCCGACTATGTCTATATTCTGAACTCCGATGCTTTCCCGGATGCCGGGTCGATCAGGCATCTTCTGGACCATTTGGACGCGCACCCAGAGGCCGGTTTCGCCGGCAGCTACATTCATGGCCCCGATGGGGATGCCCATGTCACCGCATTCCGCTTCCCCTCGCTCTGGTCCGAGCTTGAGGGCGCGGCGCGCTTTGGACCGATCTCGCGGCTGCTGCGCAGCAAGGTGGTCCCCCTTGGGGTGCCAGAGGCAACGCAGCCGGTTGCGTGGCTGGCCGGGGCTTCGATGATGATGCGCCGCTCGGTGCTAGAGCAAATCGGCCTCTTTGATGAGACGTTCTTTCTGTATTTCGAAGAAACAGATCTGTGCCTGCGTGCTGCGCGCGCCGGGCATGAAACCCATTATGTGCGCAACAGCCAAGTCACCCACATCGGATCGGCCTCGACTGGGATGAAGACCTGGAAACAAGTGCCGGACTATTGGTTTGACAGCCGTTGGCATTACTTTTGCAAGAACCATGGGCGTGCCTACGCCTGCGCAGCGACAACGATGCATGTGGCGGGTGGGCTTTTGTGGCGCATGCGTCGCGCGATTCAGAAAAAACCCCGTGCGGAGGCGCCGGGTTTTTTGCGCAAGCTGTTTTGGCACGATGCAACTGCGGTTTTTCGGCCTCTGCCGGAAAAGTCGGCAGCGGTCAAAAGTGCCAGTCATCGGGCTGCCACTGACCCCTCAGCGGAGGAACTCGTATGAGCCAGTTTACCAGCGTTGTCATGGGGAATGAGTCTCTGCTTGTCGAATGCAGTGAGAGGATGTTGTCACGCGGGCACCAGATATCCGCGGTGGTTACACGTAACCCGGCAGTGGCCGAGTGGGCTCGGGGCAAGGGGGTGGCGGTCTTTTCGCCCGGTGCAGGGCTTGTCGATCATCTGCGTGGCATCAGGTTCGACTGGCTTCTGAGCATCGCCAACCTGTCCGTCATCCCTCAGGCGGTGCTGAAGATGGCGACCAAGGGGGCCGTGAACTTCCACGATGGTCCCTTGCCACGGCACGCCGGACTGAATGCCCCGGTCTGGGCCCTGATCGAGGGTGATCAGCAGCATGGGATCACATGGCACATGATCGAAGATGGCGTGGATACTGGTGACATCCTTGTCCAACGCAGCTTTGCGATCACGGCTGCAGACACCGCGCTGACCTTGAACACCAAGTGCTATGAAGCGGCCATTGATAGCTTCGGCGACCTTTTGACTGCGCTTGAAGCAGACACACCTGACCGGAGGCGCCAAGACCCAGAGCAGCGCACCTATCATGCGCGAACCGACCGGCCTGCGGGAGGGGGGCTTCTTGATGGCTCGATGACGGCCGCACAGGGTGCACGCATGATCCGCGCGCTGGACCATGGCACATACTGGAACCCACTTTGCCTGCCTAAGATCTCGGTCGGGGGCACTTTGTATGCGGTCGGGGGTGCGCAGCCCAGGGACTGCGATGGCACGCCGGGCAGTTTGCTCGACATTGGAGCGGATGGCGTCACCGTTGCGATGGCCGACACCGGGCTTCACCTGACAGACCTGCGCGATTTATCCGGGGCCAAGATCGCCGCGGACGAGCTGTTTGATCCGGACATGCGCCTCGATGCAGGTCAAGGCGACCTGGACACCCTCTTGGAACCGGTGTTCCGCGCCGACGGATTTTGGCGTGCCCGCATGGCCGATTACGATCGCGCCGCTCTGCCCGGTGTTCGCGACAATGTTGATTCCGCCGATTCCGGCACTGACAGCCCCTTTGAAACCCGCGCCATGCCGGACATTGGCCTGGAGCACATCGTTGCATGGACCAGCCACCTGGTCGAGGGCCCCTGTGACATTGCCTTGCGCCATGCCGCTTTGCAGGCGCTGGAAGCAACTGGTCAAGTGGCCGCATGGGTTCCCCTGCGGATTGCGGCAACAGGCACATTGGACGCCGTTGCCACCAGGCTTGAAACAGAGCTTGCCATGCTGACTGCCAAATCCGGGTTTGCCCTGGATCTGCACTTGCGAGACCCTGGCCAGAACCGGCCAATGGCACCCGATCTTGCCGTAAGCCTTGGCGCAGGTCCTGTTGTTGGATCGGCGCTGACAGTCGAGTTGGGAGAGTCGAACAAGGTCTACATTGACACCGGGCGGATCGACCCTGCGCTTGCAGATCTGTTGATCGACCGTCTGGCCATGCTGGCCAGTCAACCCGGCGATGTCGCGATCGACGATCTGCCCCGACTGTCCGACGTTGAACGCAGCCTCGTGCTGGAGGGCTTCAACACCACTGCAAATGATCAAGTGTCGGACGTGACCATGCACCGCGCCTTTGAGGCCCAGGTGGCGGCAACACCAAATGCCACAGCGTTGGTCTTTGAAGATCAGCGGCTGACCTATGCCCAGCTGAATGCGCGTGCCAATCGCGCTGCACATGTTCTGCAAGGGATGGGTGTGAAACCGGACATGATCGTGGGACTCTGTACCCGTCGCTCTGTCGATATGGTGGTGGGCGCTTTGGCGATACTCAAGGCGGGCGGTGCGTACCTTCCGATGGATCCCGGCTACCCGTCCGACCGGCTGGAACATTTCGTCGCTGACAGCGGTGCAGCTATCCTTGTCACACAATCTGGTGTCACGCTGCCAGATCATGAGGCCCAAGTCCTGATGCTGGATGACGATTGCCGGATCGACGCCGCCTCTGACGCGAACCTCGCTGACACCAGCGAACCCGGTGACCTCGCCTATCTGATCTACACCAGCGGTTCGACAGGAAAACCCAAGGGAGTGATGATCGAGCACCGCAACGTGGCCAATTTTTACGCAGGCATGGATCAGCGTGTTGCACATGACCCAGCGGGCACCTGGCTGGCGGTTACCAGCCTGAGTTTCGATATTTCGGTGCTTGAGCTGTTTTACGCGACAGCGCGGGGGTTCAAGGTCGTGCTGTCCAATGACGACGATCGGGGGCTGATCTCGAACGGGCCGGTGCGATCGCGGCAGGCGATGGATTTCTCGATCTACTACTGGGGCAACGACGGCGGCACCGGGCGTGACAAATACCGTCTTCTGCTTGAAGGGGCAAAGTTTGCCGATGACAACGGCTTTTGCGCTGTCTGGACACCCGAACGGCACTTTCATGCCTTTGGTGGACCCTACCCGAATCCTTCGGTCACCGGCGCTGCGGTGGCCAGTGTTACAAAGAACATCGGTGTGCGCGCGGGCTCTTGTGTCGCGCCGCTGCACCATCCGGCCCGGGTTGCGGAAGAATGGGCCGTGATCGACAACCTGACTGACGGCCGCGCGGGCATCGCCTTTGCGAGCGGCTGGCAGCCTGACGATTTCATCCTGCGCCCGGAAAACACACCGCCTGAAAACAAGGCGGCGCTGTTGCGCGACATCGACACCGTCCGTCGGCTTTGGCGAGGCGAGGCCGTCGGCTTCCCCCGCAAGGACGGGGAGGTCCACGAAGTGGTTACACAGCCGCGGCCGGTGTCGCGGGATTTGCCGATCTGGGTCACGACGGCGGGCAACCCTCAGACCTGGAAAGATGCTGGCGCACTGGGCGCCAATGTGCTGACCCATCTTCTGGGGCAGTCGATTGAAGAGGTCGGCGGCAAGATCCGCCTTTATCACGAAGCTCTGCGCGCCGCAGGACATGACCCGGCCGACTTCACAGTGACGCTGATGTTGCATACCTGCCTGGCAGACAGTCGCGACGAGGCCCGCGAAATCGCGCGCGAGCCGATGAAGGACTACCTGCGCTCGGCGGCCGGGCTGATCAAACAATATGCCTGGGCGTTTCCCGCGTTCAAGAAACCCGATGGTGTCAAGAACCCGTTTGAGCTTGATCTGGGATCCTTGTCCGAGGCCGAGCTTGAGGGCATCCTTGATTTCGCCTTTGAGCGCTACTTCAATGACAGCGGACTGTTTGGCACCGTCGAGGACGCCTTGACACGGACCGAAGACCTGAAACGCATCGGCGTGACCGAGATCGCCTGCCTGATCGACTACGGAATTGAGGTCGACACGGTGCTCGCCGGTCTGCATCTGCTGGCACGGGTTGTTGCTGGCGCCAATCAAACCTGTGAACCCGCAGCGGATGACTATTCGATTGCAGCACAGCTGATCCGGCACGAGGTCACGCATCTGCAATGCACCCCTTCGATGGCGCGGATGATCGCATTGAACGATGAGGCCCGGATGGCCCTTGGTACTGTGGAGCACCTGATGCTCGGCGGGGAGCCTTTGCCGGGTGCCTTGATCCAGGAATTCTCTGATATTTCAGATGCCCGGATCCTGAATATGTACGGTCCGACGGAAACGACGATCTGGTCTTCGACCGAAGACGTTGCAACGTCAGAAGGGATCGTCAACATCGGGCGCCCACTTGCAAACCAATGCATGTACGTGCTGGACGATGCCCACCAACCTGTTCCTGTGGGCATCCCCGGAGAGCTTTGGATTGGCGGCGCGGGTGTGGCTCGTGGATATTGGAACCGTCCTGATCTGACCGCAGACCGCTTTGTTCAAAATCCGTTCCATCCGGGCCGGATGTATCGCACCGGGGATCTGGTTCGGCGCCGTGCCGATGGCCGCATGGATTTCATCGGTCGCGTTGATCACCAGATCAAGTTGCGGGGGTACCGGATCGAACTCGGAGAGATAGAGGCCGTACTTGAAGCGCAAGCCGGGGTCACCCAGGCCGTTGTCTCAGCGCGGGAAGATACCCCGGGTGATATGCGTCTTGTGGGATACTACACAGGCCCCGCCGTTCTGGATGCCGCGCAGCTGCGCGACGCAATGGGTCAGGATCTTCCTTCGTTCATGGTGCCCGGCAAGTTCATGCGACTGAACAGCTTTCCGCTGACGCCGAACAAGAAGGTCGACAGAACTGCATTGCCTGCACCGGTCGTCGTGACACAAAAACCAATGCCCCTGGCGGCTGTCGCGCCACGTGCGAAATCGGCCGCAGCCAGTGACCTGCAATCACGTATCGCAACAATCTGGCGCCGGACACTGGGTGTTCAGGACATCACTGCAAACGACAGCTTTTTCGACCTTGGGGGGCATTCGTTGCTGGCCGTGCAATGCCACCGGGCCTTGAGGCAAGAGTTGGGTGCGCAGGCACTGTCGATCACCGATATTTTCCAGTTCCCGGTGCTTGGCGACCTGACAGCCCGGATTGCCGGTATGATCACCCCTGAACCAGAGCAGCCCAGCGCTGCTCCGAAAGCCAATGATCGTGCGCAAACCCGTGCACAAGCCATCGCGCGGCGGCGCGCGATGCGCGCAAAACGCAGGGCCTGACAAGATGTTGCATCGATTGGTTGAACAGGCCATCTGGCCAGAAAAAAGCGCCTGGGCCGTGACACAGATCAAGGGACCCGAGCCCGAGTTGTTCCCCGCTGAGGCCTGCGCTATCTCCAACGCTGTGCCAAGGCGCAGGGCCGAATTTGCCTTTGGCCGACACGTCGCGCGCCGTGCCATGGCGGGTCTTGGGTTTCCCGATGTCCCGGTGCCAATGGGTCCCGATCGGGCGCCACAGTGGCCTCCGGGATTGCATGGCAGTATCAGCCACGCGGAGGGGCACTGCCTTGCGGTGGTCTCAAAGTCCGAAACGGTCACGTCGCTTGGGATTGATGTCGAACCCGATTTGCCACTTCCCGAAGACGTCATCGAGACAGTGTGTTCTGTGACAGAACGCCAAAGATTTGCGCAGGATCTGAGGCGGGTGTTTTCGGCGAAAGAGGCCGTTTTCAAAGCGCTCTATCCAGAATGCGGTGTGGTTTTTGGGTTTGATGCTCTTGAGGTCACCGAAAGCCGCGCTCAGTTTACATGCGACATCGGGCCGTTTCCCAAAGGCAAAGTCCTGCCCTTTTCTCAATGGGTCGGCGAGGGTTGGATCCTGACACTATGTGCCCGCCACGGCCGGGCATCATGACAGGCCGAGCACTGTGGTGAGCCCGGCAAAAGCCATGGTGGCGCGGCTGCGTCGAAGCCGAATCCTTGGTTCAGGACTGCTTTTGATGACGCTCGCAGCCTGCGGTTTGGTACGGTGTACGCCGGCCCCGCTTGACCTGGCCGAAACAGAGGCTTTGTATGCCGATCCGCTGCAACCGCCTGCCGGGGCATTGCCAGTCTATTATCTGGGCCACAGCCTGATCGGCCGCGATATCCCGTCAATGGTGGCGCAACTTGCCGGTCATGACTATGCCGTTCAGTTGGGGTGGGGAACGGCTCTCAAGGCGCACTGGGAACCGGCTGAGCCGATCAACGGCTTTGAGCAGGAAAATGCGCATCCCCATTTCCGTGAGGCACGCGAGGCACTGGAAAGTGGCGACTATGGGGCTTTTGTCCTGACAGAAATGGTCGAGATCGAAGCCGCGATCGACTATTTCGATGCTCCCTTTTACCTGCATCAATGGGCGCGCCTCGCGCGAGACAACGCGCCTGGCATGCGGATCTACCTGTATGAGACCTGGCACCGTCTGGATGACCCGCAGGGTTGGATGGCGCGTCTGAAAGCCGATACTCAACGCTATTGGGAAAACGCTTTGTTGCGCCCCGCGATGAATTACCGGGATGGAGTCAAACCGATCTATGTCATACCCGGAGGACAGGTGCTGGCACGATTCATTCAAGAGGTCGAAGCCCGTGGTGGTATTGGGACCATTCAAACGCGCGAGGACCTCTTTTCGCGTACGAACGACGGATCGCTGGATACCATTCATCTCAACGATTTGGGAAACTACCTGATCGCGCTGACCCATTATGCGGTTCTGTATCACCGATCACCCGAGGGTCTTGCCTTTGATCTAAAGCGGTCCGACGGACATTCGGCGGTGTCTCCGGGGGCAGAAGCGGCACAGCTGATGCAGCGAATCGTTTGGGAAATCGTAACCAGTTATCCAAAAACCGGCGTCCGCCAGTCGTTGAAGTCACAAAGCTGACCCGAAAGGGACCCTGTTAAGTGGCGACGTTTGGCCGAAATTCGGTTTGGCGTCGCACGCCAACTCAGGATTCAGGGTAAACTATTGCTAAATATGGCAAAAATGTGGCGTAAAGCTAGATTTGGAAACAGTGTGTTGCCGAAAAAACCAATAATTCATGTGGCAGAAAAAGGGCAAAAATTGTATTCTGTGTCATGAAAGTGGCGCACCTTGGGTGAAAATGAAACACTCGTGTTCAAAGGCGCCCCATTTTCCGAACGCATTGGGGGCACACTTTGCGGGAGCGTAATGAGTAGATGAATCAGTTCCAATCATTTGACGAAGTGTTTTCTGCGCTTCGCCGTCGGGCTCTTTTGATTATCGTGATCGCGGCCATTGGGTGTGTTGCCTCGCTGTACTATGCGTTGCAGCAGCCAAAACTGTACGAAGCCACTGCTGTCATCCAGCTTGAAAACTCGCAGATACCGGATCGGCTTGCCGGGAACTCGGTACCGTCGACTGCGCCAGATCTGCGCCTGCGCCTGATCGAACAACGCCTGATGTCGCGCGACAATCTTTTGGCCGTGATGGATCGGTTTGATCTGTTCGCCGACCTGCCTGAAATGTCACTGAACGAACGGATTTTCCAACTGCGTCAGGCGGCGCGGATCACACAGATCGTCAATCCCCAACAGGTTTTTCAGCCGAACAACACGCCGTCGGGCCTGATGATCACCGTACGCCTTGGCGATCCTGAAAAGGCTGCGGCGGTTGCCAATGACTTGATGCAGGGCGTGATTGATGTGTCACGCACACGCAGCCAGACCCGGGCCCGCGGCACGCTGAATTTCTTTGAAACCGAAGAGGCACGGGTCCGCGAAGAGATTGACAGCCTTGAAGACCGGATTGCCGCGTTCAAGCAGGCCAATTCGGAGTCCTTGCCCACGGGTGTCCGCGAACTGCGCAGCCAGTTGACCACCTTGCGTGACAGCGAATTGGCGCTCGAGAGCGAAATCATTTCTCTTCAGAACAATGCGACGCGGCAACGCCTTGAGGTGCTGGAAAACCAGATCCGCTTGCTTGAGAATCAGAAATCCCTGATCGCCGATCGCATTGCACAAACCGAGGCCCTGCTGGCAGACGCCCCCGAAGTTGAACGCCAGTTCAACATCCTGGAGCGGCAGATGAACCAACTGCAGGAAAAATATGGTGTGATAACACGCCGCAAGGCCGAGGCTGAGATGGGCCAAGAGCTTGAAGACCGCCAACAGGCAGAACGGTTCGAAGTTCTGGAAACAGCCCTTGTGCCAGAGCATCCTATCTCGGGAAGCCGTAAAAAACTGGCTCTGATGGGTGGTGTCGCCAGCCTAATTGTCGGGATGGCGTTGGCATTCTCCCTGGAACTTCTTTCGCCCCGCATTCGGACTGCTGCACAGATGGAGCGGATGTTGGGCATGCAGCCGGTGGTGGTTGTCCCGAATGTGCGGGTGCACCGACAAGCAGACCAGCGCCGCTTTGCCTGGTTGGCAGGGATCGTTGCGTTGATCTTTGCAACACCCTTTGTACTGCGCGATATCGGTGGACGCTTGGGCGAATTGAACTTGCTCAGCTGGATTTCGACCGAAGCACGTTGATCTTGTTAATACATATGATGCTTTTCTCAGCAGGGCTGAGCGGTGCGCTTGGCATCATTCAACTGCGTGCAGCCCTGCACCTGCGCGACAAAGGGTGTCACGGGATCAATAACTGTATTTTTTGACATTGGTTCCCTCGGCGTAATTCAACACCGTGCCCAACAAAGGTGTATCCGCGCTGAGCCGACGCTCAACAGCTTTGACTTCCTTCGGAGACGTGACCCCACCGCCGATCACCAGAAGCACACCATCAAATTGCGGACGGAACCCCATCACATCGTCATGGTAGAGCGCAGGAGGCAGGTCAAACAGGACGACATCGGGATCGAAGCGGGCCTCCATTTCCCGCAGTGCCTCAGATGTTGACGTTTCTTGCAGCAGCTCGGCCGCATAGGGCTCCACTTCATCGTTGAACCCGAAGGCAACGTTGTGCCCGGCGTGGATCTGGTTCTTGGCCATCCGTCGCAAGTGATCTCTAGGCGTTATCTTGCCGCGCAACATGTCGCCAATTGCACCCGGATTCGCGGCGCCCAGCACTTTATGCAGCGATGGGTTTCGCAAATCGAGATCCATCAGAATCGTGCGGCAGTTCTCTTGTCGTGACAGGCTGATCGCCAGATTGGCCGCCGTGAATGTCTTGCCACAGTTCTTGGTGGGCGAGGTGATCGCCACTCTGTGCCAGCCACGTTCACGAAGCGCTTGCAACAGGCGGGTGCGCAGGATGTCAAAGGCCGCATGTGCCGGATCGCTGCGATCTGCCGTGATGATCCGATTGCGCCGGAGCAGTTTTTCATCGACGGGAAACGCCCGCAGCCGATCCCAACGCGCATGCCGGGATGGCGTGCCGGGCTCTGGATCAGACAGCACAAGGGGTTCTGTCATGTTCGGTTTGGCCGTACCATTGAACCGAGAAGGCGCCGTCGTTCCCCGGTCGTGATCGCCATCGGAAACACGCGGGCCGGACCTTGGCTGGCTCTTGGGGTCCTCTGCTGGCGCCTGGTCCATAAGGTGTAGCGCATGGCGGGCCTTTTCAGCCGCCGCGCGTGTCCGCTGGGCCGAGCGCCGTCGCGCGGCGTCCTGTTCGGCCTGCAGGCGCGCTACCTCTGCCAGATCTTGCGCATCCTGGCGTGTCATCGCCTTGCGCAACGCCGCCTCTGTTCGCGGCAGGCTTTGAACGGTTTCACCGTCGCGGGCTGCGCGCTTTTCTGCGGTACGCTGGTGTGCCTCACTTTGTTTTTCGATGGTCGCCCGTATCCGAACGGCAGAGGCTTTCTGTGATTGCGCGCGAAGCGTTGCGTCACGCCGCATCTGTGCCTCTGAGTCGCGCTTCAGTTTTTCCGCATGAGCGCGCTGGGAAGCCTCTTGCTGATCTCTGCGCCCTGTCCCGGGGGTGGTTGGGCGGTTCGCATCCGCGGCAGGGGTTTCGGCCTTGTTGGCCTTGCGTTTGCGTGTGAACTTTCTTGGCGCAGTCATGGGCGCACACGGCACAGACGGACGATTGACCAGATCAGCCCCGTCCCGTGTTCCGTCCTGTTTTGCCTCTTGTACCACACTCAATCGCCTCTGTCAGATCTGGGTCTGATCGGATTACACCTCTTCAAACCGCAAAAATCTGTCAAAAATAAGTCTCGAATCCATGGATTGTTCACCATATCCCAACCCTTAGATACCAAACAAATTGGCATTTGTGATCGCCTTTTCAATAAAGCGGTCTTTGTTGGGCTCAGGCGTCCAGTCCAGGATCTGTTTGGGCTTGTCGTTCACGAAAGTGGAAAAATGTGCGCGGGACATCCAATCTGCCAGCGACGGGCGGGTCAGTCCGGGCCTGCGCAAGATGTGCTTCTTGATCTGGTGTTTTACCGCATCCGCGACAAAAAACATGGTCAAATTGCCGCTGCTCACGCGGATCCCCGCGCCGAGGGCAGACTGTATTGCATCAAAGTACGCGCGGGCTGACAATTGCACATCCCCGATCAAGTTAAAGTCTTCACCCAGCGCTGCTGGGGTCTCTGCCATGCGGGTCAATCCCTGCGCGATGTCATCGTTCAATACAAAGGGCAGGGCATTATGCCCGGTCCCCCAAATCCGCAGCGCACCGGCGCCATGCCAACGTCCGATACCCCAATGCTGCAATGGGCCACCGGGGCCAACGACGATACCGGGGCGTGCGATGGTCAGCGGCAGACCGTCATCGTGGTGCATCTGCAACAATTGTCTTTCACATTCCGCCTTGGATCGGGCGTAGAGATTTCGGTCAGACATATCCTCAGGAAAGCCCGTGTCCTCGGTGATCTTTGCATGGGGGTCGGACATGTCATAGCTGGCGATCGTACCCGTGTAGACAAGCCGTTTTACCCCGGCGGCCTGCGCTGCCTTGGCAATTCCAACAGCAACGCCGACATCGTTCTGCAGGCAATCCTGCCACGAGGTGCCCAGCGCCCGTGCAAGGTTAAAGACCTGGTCAATGCCCTGCATCGAAGCGGTCAGCGCCTCTTGATCGTGCAGGGACAGTCCGATTGTTTCAACTGAGTCGACAAGATCCGGGAACGGTCCATGGCGTCCACGCGAAAGGACCCGCACATCGCGGCCCTCTTGGACCAGCCGTCTGACCAGCGCGCGACCGATAAAGCCCGTCCCGCCAATCACCATGGCAGAGGGTTTGGGCTGGCGGGTTTGCACCATCGGCCCTGCCGGGCAAAGATCGTTTTGTGGCAAAAGGGTCAAGGCGTCGTCAAGCACCTGCATCACGGTGACGGCAGTCGCCCCTGCAAAGCGCAGATCGGGCGCTTGTCGGGCCGCCAGGGCCCCATAGACAGCCTTGGTCATACCCCGAAAGCTGAGTGCATAAGGCTGGCGCCTGTTCAGCGACAGGGTCTGGCGCGTTGCATTGACCGCGCCCTCGCGCAGATGTTGCCAGGCCTGGTCCATCTGTCGTCGCAAAGGGTTCAGAATCAGGTCCGAGGCATTCTCGCGGTTGATCACAAGGGTGTCCGCAGCCATGTCCATGCGCGCGACACCAGAAGAGCCCCGCACCACAACCGAGCGATCATCAACCGATTCAACCAGTTGAATGTTGAAATACAGATCCACATCCCCGGCACGCGCCATGATCCGCCAGCCCTGTGCACGCATGTCGTCCCCGGGCAGTGCGACCGGTTTGCCAAGAGTGGCGGCCTGAACCTCGGGCGTGCCAAACAGGTCCACAGCACATCCCACAAGGTGCGGACCAAGCTCAAGCAGAAGGTTTCGGGGCTCTCGCAAGAGCCACAGGTTGAACGGCCCGGAACGCAATGGGGCAAGAGGAAAGGACCACGTCATTTCAGCCGAGGAAATCTTGCCCAGGCGGCCATCGGCAACCGCCTGTTTGAGACGCATGTATGAGGGCAATCCCAAGAAGTTATGCCCTGCGTGAAAGCGCTTGTCCGCAGCCTGTGCCACGGCTTCGATCTCGTGTGTTTCTGCGGCGGTCAGCGCCACAGGTTTTTCCACCAAGACATGCAGGCCGCCTTGCAGACACTCGATTGCCAGATCCCGGTGCGCATCCGGCGGCGTCAGGATATGCACCGCATCACAGCTGTTTGACTGGATCAGCTCGGCGACGGACGCAAAGACAGTCGCACCATGCGGCGCGGCAAGCGCCTGCGCCGCTGTCTGTGACAGATCGCAAACAGCTGCGATTTTCACACCCGGTGTCGCCACCAATGCATCTGCGTGCCAACTTGCGATATATCCAGCGCCAATCAATCCAACGCGTATCTCGGTACTCATGCCACTGCCTTACTTGTACTCGATCAGCTGCATGGCAACACCGCGTCTTTGGCGGCGGTAGAAAGTCAGCATGCCGATCAGATTTGGAAATTTTGAAAGAGTTAGGAACATGGCCTGATGGCACGCCTCGGCGACTGAAAGTCGCTCGCGCATCAATCCGATGGCGGTTCGCAGCCAGTTTAAACCGTAAAGCGCGCAGACCAACGCCGGAAATCCCCAATGCACGACCAGGCCAGTCACCGCAATGGCAGGCAGAGCGGCTCCGTAGATCCAGGCACGCTGGCGTTCACGCACAAAATAACTGGGGTGCAAAAACCCAACCTGGGCAAAGCCATGGCCGGTGCGAACAGCCCGCTGCCACCACTGACCAAATGTTGTCATCGCCGCATCATGGCGTGTCATGCCGTGTGGCAGCCGCTCCAAGAGCCAGCCCGCCTTGCGAAGGCGGGTACAGAACTCGTCATCCTCGGCTGCGATAACAGTTGGGTCAAAACCTCCGACCCCCTGAAAGGCCTCTGCCCGGACCATCATATCGCCACCGCAGGTGAGAATGCGCCCGGCCGGACGGTGCCATTCGACGTCGCACAGGCGGTTGTAAACACTGTCTTGGGGGCGCATTTCAGACCTCCAACCGGTGGCCAGAGCATGATCAGGATGGGCGTCGAGAAACGAACGCCCTTTGTCAATCCAGTCAGGATCAAGCGCACAATCCCCATCGATGAACTGCACGAACTGAGGGTCATCAAGCGCCGCAAAGCCGGCATTTCGGGCACGCGCGGCAGTGAATGGCACCGACATGTCCAGATCAACAACCTGGGCACCTGCCATGTTCGCCGCGGCCGCCGATCCGTCCGTTGACCCGCTGTCGACATAAATCACCTGGCGCACTGCCCCCTGAACGGCCTGCAAGGCCCGAAGCAGGCGGTTGCCTTCATTCCGACCAATCAAAACGACATCAACTGGGGTCATCTGGGTCATGGGCTGGCCTTGCGGTCCGAGAGGTCAGTATCGCGGATGCGGCTTTTGCAGAACAGTGCGGACAGCTTGGCAGCCTCTGTGACGATGTCAAAGTCTGCCACAACCTTTTTGCGCCCCTCGGCCCCCATGGCACGGCGCAGTGCCGGCTGCTTCAAAAGATCATCCAGCGCCGCGGCAAAGGCCTCGGGATCGCCAGGGGATACCAGCAGGCCCGAGGTGCCGTCTTCGACCAGTTCGGGCACCCCCGCGATGCGCGTGGTGAGCACAGGAACTTGCGCAGCCATGGCCTCCATCAAGACGACGGGGACACCTTCGGCGAAGCTGGGCAGAACAAATACGTCAGTGCTTGAAAGCGCCTTTGCCACCTCAGACTGGGATCTGTACCCTAAGAATGAGGTCTGCGCCTCGATGCCAAGTGCCTTGGCCTGGGTTTCCAGGTCGTGACGATCCGGGCCATCACCGATCAGGGTCAGGTGGATGTCCGGGTGGGTGTGGCGCAGTTTTGCCACGGCCTGCAACGCGATCAGAACGCCTTTGACTGCGCCCAGCCGACCGACGAACAACACCTGCTTGCCTGTGTGTTCCGGCGGTGTCGCATAGCGGCTGGGATCAACACCACAGTGGATGATGTGCAGCTTGCTCCAATCCTGAACCGAGGCAAAACTCATGAGTTGTGAGCGGCAAAAATGGCTGATGCAGCTTACAAAGGCAGCTTCATGTGACTTGACGTCGATCCGCCAGTAATGCGGCTCAAAGAAAATGTCAGGCCCATGAATGGTGAAGCTGAATGGAATGCCTGACAAGCGACTGGCAAGCATCGCGACCGTGCATGAAGCCTTGGCGATATGGTTGTGAAGATGGTCAACACCTTCGCGTTTCAGCGTGGTCGCCAGAACGCCGGCTTCGAGGAAATAGAACAGCTGATAGAGGCTTGCCCTGATGCCCGGCGGTGCGGTTCGGATCGCGAGCCAGATGGATGCAACATATCTATCCGGACGCCGCAAAAGACGCAGGTGCGCCAAAATCAGGCGCAGGGGGTTTTTCGCTGCCTGCAGCACATTGAAGGTTCTGGAATGCTCGGCACGTTGTTCGGGACCAACAAGATGTTCGGCCCCAGTGCGACGGATGGAGCATGTCATCACCTCATGCCCAAGCGCGCGCAGCGCAGCGACTTCGCGTTGAATGAAGGTGTCACTCGCGCGGGGGTACTCGCCCGTGAGATAGGCAAGCCGGGGCAATGTCACGGATGCTGCCCCGGCTGGATCGCGGATTGCATCAATGCCTCAAACGGTTTGGTTTGCCGCACCCCAAGACGCGATCGCAGGGCAGAGCCGTCATAGCGCAACGGTGACATGCGGGCCTTCAGCACGGCAGGTCGCAACAATCCCGGAACACGCTTGCCCATCGGTTCAAGCGCGCGGGCGACCGGCATCAGAACCTGCCAGGGCACGGGCACAACCCGCTTGGACCACCCAGAGGCGCGCAACGTTTCGATAAAGCGGTTTCGATCCGGCAGATCTTCGTCGATGACGTTCAGCGACGAGATGTCAGCTGTTTGGGTCTGGGCCGCGGTGACAAGGGCCTCGGCGCACAGATCGACATGACAAACTGGCACCTGGCCAGTGGTGCCAACCCTGAACAGCCAGTTCCCCGAGCCAAAGCCAATGTGGGCGTTCCAGACCCGTCCGGGGCCATAGACCACACCGGGCCGCATCACCCAAAGCTGAAAACCGTCCTTTCCCGCGGCTTCTACAAACAAGGCCTCTTGGGCCAACTTGCCCCGCACATAAGGATCACGTGCAGAGCCGATTTCTTCCATGGGGGTTGTTTCGGTCACCACGCCGCCCATCGGCACACAAAGTGTGTCATAGACGGCAAGGGAACTGATCACCACCACGCGGCTTGGCCGCACCGGAGCGATTCGCATGGCATCCAGCAGGGTGCGCGTGGCATGGATGGTGTCGGCCTCTTGTGTCACAGGGCTGCCTGACATCGAAGAGCCGGCATGGACCAGCGCATCAACATCCATCGCATGGGTCAGCTTCATGGCCTGTGTCGGGTCTGACAAGTCGGCCCGGATCACCTCGATCCCGGAATCATTGCTCCATTCAGGCACTTCAGAGGAGCGAACGACAGCACGAACGGCAAGCCCTCGGGCACGGGCTTCGGCCACTGTGGCGCGTCCGATAAATCCGGACGCACCGGTAATCATAACAGTTTTTACCGGGACCATGGCATTGGCTCCATTCGTTCACAGGTGGTTGTCATCCTGACCGCGCCCGCGCTGTCACCGGCCGACGATATCGCCAGTGTAACCTCTGTCATGTGAAGTGCGAAATCGGCGGACAGACGCGATGGGCGGCCTTCCGCCAGCGCGTCCAACATCTCGGCGGGGCCAAGCATGAAATTCATTGCAGCCGCGCCCCATCGCTTGACCTTGGGATGGGTCGGCTGGGGAAGTCGAATTCGGCGCGGCAAAGGGTGCTCGATCAAGCGGCGACGCAGTCTCAGACGCTTTGCAAACCGCACCGGGGCTGCGTTGTCCCAGGCTTGGTCGACCTTTAGCACGCCCTTGTCGCCGATCACACGGATACTGTGGTCATGCGGTGCAAGGATTGAACATGTCAGACGCGCCACAGGTCCCGATGCGAAAAACAGGGTTGCTGTTGCGAAATCCGGTGCAGAAGGCCCTGTGCCAGTCTTGTCCGGCAGGCATTCAGCTGAGGCGGCAGTAACACTTTTGACAGGCCCGAACCAACTGATCATCCAAGCCAGATAGTAGCCCGCGTGTTCGAGCGTGCAACCGACGTCGAATTCATCCTGAAAAGGCCAGGGCGCTCCGCTTTCGCTTTGCCATTTGCGATAGGCCGCTTGCGGCACGAAACCGTCGTCCAGCTCGGCGTAGATCAGACGGGGTGTGCCGCAGATGTCTGACCGAAGTGCATGGCCTAGCGTCTGGGCTGCCTCGCCAAGGACCGAACAAGGGGCCGAGCCTAGCATGACCCCTTTTTGACCGGCGATCCGGTGCAAATCCCTGGCTTGATCCAACGTCATTGCCAAGGGCTTTTCAGAGTAGACATGGTGCCCGGCCAGCAAACAGCTTTTGGTGAGCTCGTAGTGGGCCTCTGGGTTTGTCAGGTTCAGCACCAGACCATCTTGCGGTGTTGCATCAAGCAATGCCTCAAGTGTCGCCACAGGCCTGAGGTTCCAATGCGCACAAAACACCCGCAGGCGTTCGGGGTCATGGTCATAGACAGCGACCACAGACATTCCGGACGTGGCCTGCACCGAGCGCATGTAAAGGTCGGCAACAAAGCCGCAGCCTATGATCGAAATCCGTGACACCGGGACGGCAATCCTTTGAACGGGGCGCGGACCGTGATCCGCAAATGGCAACATAGCACTGGTCCGCGCAAGCAGTACTCACAGTCGTCCCTTTGCTCGCCAAGATAAACGCCGAAAATGGGCAATAGTTCGACGAATGTTCGCAAATAGTGAACGTCTGTGTGGCGAAATTGGCATTGTGCAGAAGCGGGCCGCAATGGTGACAAACATCCGCCCGAGTCTGGCTTTTTATAGACTTGGGCCATGCCAGCCCGTACGATCACGTGATGGAGGCCTGCGACCGGCGGGATATTGATGGAGTATTTCGGGAAAGAGTTTCGTGTCAGGGTCAATGTGCCGACTTCGGCGGCATTGCTTGAACGTGTGCGCGAGCGGTTGAGGTCGCGCAGGGGATTTGCCTTGGCAACCCTGAATATGGATCACTTGGTAAAGTTGGCTGACAATGCGGAATTCCGCGTGGCCTACGCGGCGCATGATCTGATTGTGGCTGATGGAAATCCAATAGTCTGGACCTCCCGGCTTGCCCGCAAACCGGTTGAATTGATTCCGGGATCCGATTCCATCTTGCCCCTGTCGCGGATCGCATCGGCTGAGGGCATAAATGTGGCGCTTGTTGGCAGTACAGACGACACCCTGTCCGCTGCAAAAACATATATAAAACAAAAGGTTGAAGGTCTTCGAGTGGTCCGGATGATTTCTCCGGGATATGACTTCGACCCAAAGGGGCGTGACGCGAAAAGGGTGTTTGACGCTCTAAACGAAGCAGATATCGGAATGTGCTTTGTCGCCTTGGGTGCGCCCAAGCAAGAGATGTTCGCCGCCGAGGGGCGCAGATATGCCCCAAGCGTCGGCTTCGTCTGTGTGGGTGCGGGACTTGACTTCCTGTCGGGGGCGCAGGAACGCGCGCCATTGTGGGTCCGACGCATCGCAATGGAATGGGCCTGGCGTATGGTGACCAGCCCACGCCGCCTGGTGCCGCGCTACGCGCAATGCCTTGCAATCTTGCCCGGACAGATTCGCAACGCGCTTTCGCAGCGGGCAGGAAATCGTCGTACAGCCTGATGATTTTCGGGGCTCTGATGATCTAAACCAGTCATTCGAAGGGCCGAACTTTGCGAATCACAGCAGCGCAGCCCAACGACACACTGTCAAAGTCGCCGTGGTTTCGCCCTTTTTCGCAACAACAGAAGATCTTTGATTTTTCGTTTCAGGCCGCGGCCAGGCAGCAGTTCGCAATCCTTTTCAAACACAGATCCGTTTAACGAGGGGTCGGTCATCAGCGCCAGCCGAACACCCCATGCCGCTGCAACCTCAGGAGGCAGCCCATCCGAAATGCCCATCCGGGTCTGTAACATTCCCGGCATCCAATCGTTGATCACGATCCCTGGAAACCTGTCACCCAGATCGGCAACCATGGCACGCGTCAGGATGCGCGCAGCACCTTTTGACACGGAATATGCCGAGGCGGTCGGCACAGGCGCGATGTCCGCAAAGGTGGCCACATTCAGGATGCGCCCCTGACCGCGGGCAACCATGCCACGCAGAGCGGCGCGGCTGCAGGCCACAGTGCCGCCAAGATTTGTTGTAACGGTCCTCATGAAACTGGCAGCAGTTTCTTCAAGAAAATCCCGTCGCGGATACACGGCCGCGTTGTTGATCAAAAGTGTGACGGGGCCTATCGCTGTCTCGATATGGGCAAACGCCTGATCGACGGCATCCACATCTTCGACATTCACGGCCATAGGCATAAACCTGCTATCAGCGCACAGCGTTTGTGTCACCTCAAGTTCTGCCAAACGTCGTCCGAACCCAACAACCGTCATGCCCTGCCCGGTCAAACCGACGGCCAGTGCACGGCCCAGGCCTGACCCGGCCCCGGTGACCACCGCAACTTTGGTCTGAGACAAGGCATCGATCACGACGTGCGTCCTTTTTGTAGGATAGCCTCGGCCACACGCAGAGCATTTGCCGCGATGGTCAAACTGGGGTTTACGCCCATGGAGGTTGGCATGAACGAGGCGTCCGAGACATATAGATTGTCGATGTCATGCGCCTTGCAATCAGCATCCAAGACCGATGTCTCAGGATCAGACCCAAAGCGCAGCGTGCCGCTGGGGTGTCCGAAGTTCAACTCAGGAGACAGGCCAAGAAACACACGACGCTGTCCCTTGAATCCCCGATAGAGCATCTTGCGAAACAGCCCTCTGCGCGCCATGAGTTCAGGGTGCAGAGTATAGGACAGGCAGATGCTGTCAGGAGCGGCCGGATCAAACGTTACGCGGTTGTCCGCATAGGGCATGTCCTCAAGCAAACCGACAAAAATCTTGGCTGCGCCAAAAACATGGGCTGCGATGCCGGCTGGCAGCCGCAACATCGGCCGCAGCCCGGGCATTCGCCGAAACCGCGAGCGGTCGGCCATCTGGCCCAGGTAGTGCAGGATCTCTCCGTATCCGACGTCTACCCCCATGGCCTGCACCATGCCCATCCGCTGACCCTTCAACACATAGTGATCCCGTAACGAAATCGCCCGTGTGGGGCCAGAAGCCTCTGCGTGTCTTGGAGGCCAGACGGCAATCATCTCATTGAGGTGAAACATCAGGTTTCGGCCGACGAGGCCCGTGGAATTGGCACAGCCCTCTGGCCAGGCGTCATTGGCAGAGGCCATAAGAAGCCGCGGCGAATTCAAAGCACCGCCAGCAAGCACATAAGTCCGTGCGCGGAACACATCTGTTTGCCCCTCACGCCGCGCCTCGACGCCCTCGATACGATCGCCAGATCCCAGCAGACGCGTCACGGTGCACCGGTCGATCAAGGTGGCATGTCCGCTTGCAAGTGCCGGCTCTACCCCGGCGGACCGACCATCCATCTTGCAAGGTTTTGGACATTTTGAACCCATACAGGACTGACAGCCATTGATGTTTCGCACGGCGGTATGGGTGCGATAAGGGTGCAGCCCTGCCGCTTCAAAGGCGTTGAACAACGCGGCATCAGCAGCTGACATTGCGGGTGGCTCTCGCAGGGGGGGCGGCGGGTCATTGCCCAGCGGGTCAGGACTGCCTGAAAGAGCGAAAAGGTCGGCAGCTTTGTCATACCAGGGCGACATCGTGTCAAAGGACACCGGCCATCCCCCGGTCGGATGCGCGAACTGAGGTTGGGCATCAAGATCATGCCGCTCGGGCCGCTCCAGGGTGGCGGCATAAAAGACAGAGGACCCACCTACACCAGCCCCCAAAGGGGCAAAAAAGGACGCGTCACGGCCATTGATCGTCGTGTGGATCGGTTCGGGCCAATATCCACGAACCTCACGGGCCCTGCCATCCCATATCGTATCGTTCAGGCCATGTTGCTCAGTCCGATATCCAGCGGGGCCCTTCTCGAGAAACAGAACCTTTTGACCCGCTTCGGCGAGAGCACGACCGACCACTCCACCGCCGACACCCGTGCCGACAACAATGACATCCCAGTCCGGATCCGTCGGGGCCTGGCTCATTCGTTTGCTCCCAAAGCCTTGGCGCGACGGGCAAGAACAGGGCTGAAAATGTCCCGCAAGGCTACCGCTGCGGAGTTTGTCAAATGGTTGTTATCAAAATAATAGCCGGTCTCTTGATGCAAAGCGTTACAGACAGAATCATCGCAGAGTTGGCCCCATGGATCGATCCAGGTGATAATGCCCTGTTCTGCCATATCACGAAAAACTCCGTCGCCGCGCGTGGCACGTTGCGTGATCTGCTGGATCGGGACCTGTGACACAACGGACTTGGCCCCTGCCATCGGCAGGCCCGCATGCGCAGCAGCGCGTGCCGCCGCGCGTGAATCGTAATAGGGAATCTCGGGGGGTTGGCGCAGCACTGCAACATGGTCAACATGATCAAGCATGTTCGAAACAGTCGCGCGTGCGGCAGATTTAAGCAGGTCCTCTTGAGTGCGATTCAGATCAACAGCGCCACGGGCGGGCAAAATTTGAATTGTATTCTGCGCATCCAGGCCAACGCCTGTTCCACTGGCGTAATAGGCCCACCGTCCGATCAGCAGAACGGTGTCCAGATCAGTCATGCTGGCAAGGCTTTGCTTGATCTGCAGCGTGGCATTTTCACACTCAAAGTCCTGATATGGGGTTGCTGCGCTTTCGATCTTGCGCAGACCGGTCAGTGGCGGACATCCGGCACGCCAGATGATCAATCCAGGTGTCGCGGATTCGTGGGCAGCAAGATCCAGACCCTCTTTCATTGCCCGCACGTGGCTGTCGCCCCAGACAAGAACTCTGGGTGGTCCATCAGGGCCGATCGGGCAGATTTCAAGCCCGGCATGAGGGCCGTTGTCCGGCGTGGTGCAGCGGCTCCAATCCTGTAGAAAATCCGCCGAGGCGCGAATATGGATCGTCGCCTCAGAGCCAAACCGGTCGGGCACGCCATCTCGTTTATAGATCAGTCCCCCGATCACCAGCAGGCAAACAGAGCCAAGCGCGGCGCCGCCAAGGACAGACCAGCCCGGCAGCCCAGCAGCCTGCCGGATCGGATTCTCGATCAGGCGCCAGGACACCCAGGCCAAAAGCACACAAAGCGCCATCCACGCGATCACCTCAAGCGACGATGAATAGGCATCGCGCAGATAGTGCGACAAGGTCAAAACCGGCCAATGCCACAGGTACAGCGAATAGGAGATCAAGCCGAAAAAGACGGCCACGGGGGACCGTAGTATATCATTGACGCTGCCCTGCGCTCTGCTGTGGCCCAACACCAGCAGGGTCCCTATGACTGGGATCAGCGCGATCATCCCGGGAAACTGGGGCCCGGGGCGGACAAGGACAACAGAACTGGCGATCAGGAAAAGGCCAAGGCCGGACAGCCAGCCGAAACGCGACCAGCTTCGATCGCGTTCGTGTCCCCAGATCGCAAGCAGAACACCGGCGAAGAGTTCCCAAGCCCGGAAAGGGAAAAGATAAAACGCCGCGGTCGGTGAGCTGGGCGTGATCCAGATGCAAAGCGCCAATGATCCCGCACCAATCGTCATCAGAATGGGCAACAAAAGCCGCGGCCAGCGCGCCAGCAGCACCAGGGACAAAGGCAGGAAAATATAAAACTGCTCTTCGACGGACAGAGACCAGGTGTGCAGCAGAGGCTTGTCCTCTGAGGCCGTGTCAAAATACCCCGCCCCACGATAGAAAAAAACATTCGACAGATACACCGTCGCGGCGATCAGCGCCTTGCCATATTCCCGAAACTCAAAAGGCAGCAGAATAACCCAGGCAAGCGCGGTGCTGCCCAGCGCCATGGCGAAATAGGCCGGGGCCAAACGACGAAAACGCCGGATGTAAAATCGACGCAGCACAAGGCTGCCGGTGCTGCGGTATTCGGACCACAACAAACCGCCAATAAGAAAGCCCGAGATCACGAAAAAGACATCAACACCGACAAAGCCCCCACCAAAACCGGGAATGCGGAAGTGATACAACACAACCGAAAGCACCGCGAAAGCGCGCAAACCATCGATTTCGGGCCGGTAACCCGGCGACATGTTTTGAGGGCCCCCCAATGGCATGGACTTGCCTTTACCTTTCACAGAACTCATGGCGCCCGGGCCGCTTCAGAAAATGCGGCACCCGGGACAAGGTGTTCAGGGTGCTGCACAAACCGGGCGATAATATGAATAGAGGTTGGAATCTTTTGGCCACTCCCCAAGGTGTTTCTCAATTGGTAACAGCAATCGTGAAATTTCACGATTGTTTCTGTTCACTTGCCATTATCTTGCCGCACAGACAGGCTAAGCCTTCACCAAACCGGAGCCCGCGTGACACAGGACATCAGCATATCAGCATCAGACCCAGACTGGTCGCGCGAAGCGGTCCGCCGGTTCTGGGATCCGGCCGGAAAACTGTTGCGTGCCGTCCGCCGATATCAGGCGGCGCGGGCGCAGGGTGGCGTGATTTCGCGTTGGATCTCGCGTTATTGGGCGCTGAACCATCTGTTCTGGTCAGTGGTGACGCAATGTGAGATCCACCTGAACACCCAGATCGGAGGCGGCCTGCGTCTGACCCACCCGACAGGAATTATCATCCATCCAGATGCAAAAATCGGCGTGAACTGCATGATTTTTCACCAAGTCACCCTTGCGGGCGCTGTTGAGCTGGGCGGCCACGTTGACGTTGGCGCCGGCGCCAAATTGATTGGGCCGCTGAAAGTCGGTGATCACGCAGTGATCGGGGCCAATGCAGTGGTCACGCGCGATGTGCCAGCCGGGACGACTGTGGCGGGAATTCCGGCGCGGGTGGTTTCGGGTGTCGGTGCATAGATGCATCAGAACCGTCGATGCCGGTCAGGACCCGCTCTTTCCGGCTGTGATCTGGCAAAGGCGACCTTCATGCCTGCTTGACACAGCACGCCTCAAAAGAAGTTCGGTTTTTGCGGCGGGCGGTGCTTCTGTATCCAGTCATAGACAGCCTTCACCTGCTCTGCCTTTCGTGCCCAGGTGAAATCACTTTCGATCCGCGCTCTGGCCGCCGCTGCGACAGGCTTCAGCGCCGCTGGGTTGCGCGCCAGTCGCTCAAGCTCTGCGCCAAAGGCCTGCATGATTTGGTGCCGTGAGCCGACTGGAACCTTAAAGCCCACATCCGGCGTGACCAACTCTCCGGGACCGGCGTAGTCAACCACCAGAGGCACAACACCCAGGGCCATGGCCTCTAGCACCACGCCGCCGCCGAACTCGCGGATCGACGGAAAGGACAGAACGTGACACCGGGCGAGAATATCCTGCACATCCTCGTGGGCTTTCCAACCATGAAAGGTGACGCCGCGCAGCCCCTGTGCCTGTGCTTGCAGCCCGGGCATCATGGGGCCATCACCAACGATCTCCAGGGTCATGCGGCCGTCGCGCAATAGAGGCGTGGCGGCGGTCAACAGCATGTCGGCACCCTTGTAGGGCACCAGCCGGCCCAGAAAGACGGCGCGCAGAACAGTGTCATCAGGCGCGGCGGTCCGGTTGAACCGCACCGGATCGATGCCGTTTTCGGGAATGTAGATCGTGTGATCCTTGACCGCTGAAGGCAGCTCGCTTGCGGTATGCGCCGAACCGACAAGAATGGCAGAAGCCTTGGTAAAAGTCGCTCGGCTGCCGGGCAGCAGTCTGTAGACTGAGCGGACATAGGACAGCCATTCTTTTTCGCGCCGCCTCTCTGCATCAAAGCCCTTGGGCCAGGGCACACCGCCGTTCAACGGGCCAAGAACGAAGGGAACGCCGGCACGGGCACACCGCCCGGAAAGCGTGCTGGAAATCGTCGGGCTGAGCGGGGTGATGCGATGGACGATGTCCCAATCCCCAGCCTGAATGCGTGCGCCGAACTGGCGCCAGACCAAGCGTTCGAAATAGGGATAAGACACCGCATTGATCGCCTGCAGCGTGGTCCAGCCTTTGCCTTCACCCATGCGCAGCTTTTCGGCAAGGTTCCAGAGCGGCCGGGCAAAGGCCTCTGAGTCGATGGCCGTGAAATCGCGGCCCTCTGTCAGGCCAGCCCGTAAAAAAGCAGCGCGGTTGCGCACCTGCGTGACGATGTGCACATCAGCCACCCTGCGCAGCGCTGTCGCCAGCGACCACCCAACCAAAGGCACGCTGACCCATTCGGGGTTGGCTGCCTCGGCAATGGCCAGCACGCGGGGACGACGATGCATCTCAGAAACCCTTTACATGATGGATTGCCATCGCAGTCCAATCACCGGAGATTTGTGCTTGAGTCGCAGCGCGCGCAGATGCTCTGCGTATCCGACAAGGGCCCCGGCCAGAAGCCAGGTCAGCGGAGTAAGCGTTGCATTGGGCAACATATCGGCCAGATTGATGGCCAGGATCAGCGACAAGGGGGCGATGTAGGGGGAAATCCGGACGTCCTGCGCGACCGAGGTTTCGCGCCACAGCAGTATCAAAGGCAAGATCAAAAGGCCGAACTCAGCCAAGAATCCAACCCATCCATAGACGCCAATCACAATGATCCAGCGTCCGTCCGTCACCGTCAGAATATTGCCAGACACCGGATCGAGGATGTGATTGCGCCCCCAGTTCCCCCAACCAAAGACCGCCTTTTCATACGCGCGTGCCAGCAGCGTGTTTTCATTGGTGAAACGAAAATCAAGTGAGGCTGCGCGATCGGGATCAATCGAGGCCGCCTGATCCAACAGCCACTGCTGAGGCACAAGATCAACGCCCTTGAGGATAGGATAGGCGATTGCGGCAACACCAATCACGATGGCCAGCTTGATTTGCCCCGTGCGGCTTAACAGGACGATGGGCGGGATCACGACAAATGCCAGCAACAGCGCCCCAAGAGATTTGGCAAGCACCAGAATCAACGCCAGATACAGCCCCGCCGCCAGCCATTTCCAAGTCTTGGACAGGGTTTCTGATCGCCACAGTGCAAAGGCCGCCGCCACCGCGGTCATCGTGAAAAAGGCCACCCACAGACCGTGGTACAGGAATACGACCGGTCGGTAGCCACCAAAACGGACGGATTGACCAAAGTAGTGCTGATAATATCCATAGATCCACAGATTCAACTGAGGTGACAGCCGGATTTCGATCAACATGAACAACGAATAGATCAGCCCACCAACGACCAAGGCAACCAACATGTCCCGCTGGGCCCCACCAGAGGCAAGAAACTGTCGTCCCAGCAGGAATGGCAAGATCATGAGCGCCTGTTGCAGGATCAGCGCAATGGCATCCTTGGCGCCAAGCGCCGGGAGGCCGACCTGTCCATAAAACACCGGTTCTCCGTTCGTCAGAACCGTGGCGATGGGCGAAAAAACAAAGGTCAGCACAAGGACCTTACCCATGGCTGAATGCGGCAGAAGGGAACCCTTGGCGCCATACATCCACAGCGTTATGGCAAAGGCCGCAACAGCTGGAACGTTGTGCTTGTTCAGCGGGGGCATCAGCGGCAGGTCAAACACTGCTGGCGGTTCGGGCAAAATCAGGTAGCCCGCCAAAAGTGTGATGATTACGGCGCGATCTGCCGGCAGCTTGCGAAACAGCGCAACCGCCACCAGCGGCCAAATGGCCAACATCATAAAGGCTATCGGGTTCGGCATACGCGGCCCTGATCACTGCAACACAGATCCACCGGCACCCCAGACCCCGGTGATCGGTATGGACCTTAACGCCATTTATGTCCCAAGTCGTGGAAATTATGTGGTATCACCGTGGCCATTTCTCAGACTGCAGGGGCCAGCCGGGATCTTTCAGACTGTCGACACCGCGGTCTTTTCGAGCTGCTGGCTGGCTTGTCCCGACACGTTCTGTCCGCCCAAGACTTTCACCGGAGGCGCAAGCTTACATCGATTGCCTCCTAAGGGGGGCTTTTGCACCCAATTTTTGCCAAGTGCCCTTACAGGTGCGTGAGGGCTCAGACCGCAACCGCTCCACTGTGCTGCCTTCGCACAACGTCGAAACATCGCTTGGCAAGGGGCCAATACCGGAGCTCTGTTGGATCGTTGACCCGAATGCCTTGCCTCGTTGTCCACAAAGGGACCACGACGCGCCCCGCAAATCCAACACTCCGGTCGTTTGTCCCGGTGGCTACCGACACGAGCCCCGGCGGGACATTCCTCCATCGGTATGCGCCCATATGGCCGCCGGAACCCGCCGGATCACATCCCACCAAGTTCAGACATCACGGGGACCAGCCGACATCTGACCCTGTCATGAATGATGAAGCCAAACCCGATTTTCAGGCACCCATTTGACGCGGGGCTTGGGGGCTTTGGCAATCGCAAGGCAGTGTCCATGAGTGGACGGGAAAAAAGAGCAAAGCCAATGTGAAAAAGTCCAAAAACAATTTTAGCGTGTGCGACAGCCCTCGCACGCGGGAACGGTCACAGTCACTCGTACCTGGCCTGGTGGTCCTTGATGCAGACCAGAAAGGCTGCCGTGTCCGTCAAGGTCGCAGAAGGTCAGACGTGGCGCGTCGCGCCGCAAGGGGCCAGGCTGAAGCAGTTTGCGACCCACGGCGATACCAAGGGGCACGGGCACTGAACCACGTACGCCTGGACGCGTTCGTGGTGCGACCTGACCCCTTTCACGTTCCGCGGCTGCAAGACGCAAAGGCCAAAGCTCCATGTCGTCTTCGCATGCGTCAACGCGTCCAGCCAATCCGCGACCAACTTGGTCTCATCGCTGAGCTTGAGCTGATATCGATAGCAAGTGTCGCTGATGCTGAACGCCCGGCTCGCGACAAAGATCAGGCACCGGCACGCCGTTTTCTGCCTGCTTCAGGATCCCGATGATCTGCGCGTCACCGTACGTAGATTTCTTCATCAGAACCGCCTCTTTCATTTTCGAGAAAAGTCCAGGTCCCCACACTCCTGATCTGCGGGGGATTCCCGGGTTTTGACATGGCTACACGGAACAGACCGCCAAATATCGGGGTCACGTGTTTCCTGACGAAGCTCTGGTTTGAGGCGACGCTTTCATCGGGCGTTAAAGACAAAAAGCGCATTTTCATCAACAGTATAGCCGTTTATCAGCCCTTTCGCACGATCCGAGGTCAGCCAGTCCTCAAGCTGCGCGGCAAGCTCTTGTTTTGCATGGGGATGTCTCGCCGGGTTGACTGGCAGATAGGCGTATTGGTTGAACAGCACTGCGTCCCCCGAAAAGAGAAGCGCAAGGTCGCCCTTGTTGCCAAAGTTCAGCCAGCTGGCGCGGTCGGACAGAATGTAGGCGTTCATGGCCGATGCCGTGTTCAGCGCCGCGCCCATACCGGCGCCGACGGCGCGATACCAGCCGGTGAAGCTGTCTACCTCTTGCCCCGCCGAGGCCCAGAGCGACAGCTCTTTCTTGTGTGTGCCGCTGTCATCTCCGCGGCTGACAAAGAGCGTCTGCATGGTGGCGATCTTTTGCAGCGCCTCTGCGGCACTCGCGGCCTTTGCGACACCCGCAGGGTCGTCCGAGGGGCCGATCAAGACAAAATCGTTATACATGATCTCGCGCCTGTGGGTGCCGAAGCCGTCTGCCACAAAGGCCTCTTCCGCAGCCTTGGAATGCACCAGGATCGCGTCCACATCCCCTGACCGGCCCAGCTTGAGCGCCTGCCCGGTGCCAACAACCAGCAATTGAACCTCCAGGTCGAGGTCCGCCTTGATTTCGGGCAGCAGCACCTCGGCCAGGCCTGAGTTGTGAAATGACGTGGTGACCGCCATGCGCATGACCTCAGTGGCGTTGGCGATACCTGCGATGGTCAAGACGAAGCAGGTTGCAATGACACGCATCATTCGACGATATCTCCGTTTAGAAAGGCCCGCGCCTCGGGCGTCGCGGGGGCTGTGAAAAAGCTTTTGGCAGGGCTGCATTCGTGCACCTTACCATTGAGCAAGAACACGACCTGATCGGCAAGCCGACGGGCTTGACCCATGTCATGTGTCGACAGGATCAGTTGTGTTCCGGCAGCGCGCGCGTCGGTCAGGATCTTTTCGATCTCGCGCGTGGCGCGGCCATCAAGCGAGGCGCAGGGTTCATCAAGAAACACCAACCTCGGGCTTGCAATCAGAGCGCGGGCCAGGGCCAGCTTCTGTCGTTCCCCACCAGACAGCACTGTTGCCTGCCGTGACAGCATGGCGTCCAGCCCGACACGTCTGGCCCAGATGCCTGCCTGCCTCCGGGCCTTGGCCTTCGGGGTGCCGCGCAGGGTCAGCGGATAGGCAATGTTGTCTTCGACCGTGCGCCGCAGCATCACCGGCTGCTGAAAGACAAAGGCCTGATGATGCCGCGCCTCCTGGGTGCCACAGGCCCAGTCAATGGATCCCGAACTCAGCCGTGCGGTCCCGTGCAGCAGCGTCAACAAAGAGGTCTTGCCGGACCCGTTTGGCCCGATCACCACACATGTGCTGTTTTCATCCAGGTCCAGGTCGACCGGCCCCACCAGCGACAGCCCCCGCCTCAGCGTCTTTGCGCCGCGCACCCTGAGGGGAAACAGATTGCTCACCAGCGCCCCTCCCGTTCTGTCCGGCTCAGCCAGTGCATTGCCAGATTGACGGTGACGGCAAGGCCGATCAGTACAAATCCAAGCGCCAGCGCCAGAGCGAAATCACCTCTGCCGGTTTCAAGGGCAATTGCAGTTGTCAGAACACGGGTGGCCTGATCGATATTGCCACCGACGATCATGATGGCCCCGACCTCTCCGATTGCCCGGCCGAAACCGGCCAGCGCCGCGGTCAAAAGAGCCCGGCGCGCATCCCAAAGCAATGTGCGCATTTTCTGCCATTGCGTGACATTCATCGAGATCAGCAGGTCATGGTATTCCTGCCAAAGGTCGCGCAGAGACTGATGTGCAATGCTGGCAATCAACGGCACGATGATAATGACCTGAGCGATCACCATCGCCGTTGGGGTGAACAATAGCCCCAGCACGCCGAACGGGCCTGAGCGCGAGAGCATGACATAAACGATCAAGCCCACAACCACCGGCGGCAAGCCCATCAGGGCATTCAGTACCGCGATGACCGCTCGGCGCAGGCGGAACCTGCGCACTGCCAGTAGCGCCGCCAGTGGCATCGCGATCATACAGGCGATGATCAACGCGCCCAGCGTCACTTGCAGAGACCTGGCCGAGATTTCCATCAGCTCTGCATCGAATGTCAGAACCAGCCAGAAGGCCTGGCTCAGCCCCGCCCAGAGGTCGGCCATTTGCCGTTTTCCTTACGTCGTCACGCGGTGAAGTAATCAGGTTCACCGGTCAGGGGCCAGCGCTATTTGTCGTGTGTGGTCAGGTCGTCCTGCAACCAGGGTCACGGGTGGGTTGGTTGGGTCAGATTGACCCGTAATGAGACGCGGCGATGCTGCGAGAACAAGGCGGTCAGATGCTGTGTGACACCACGCGCCGTCATCAGCCTGTCGCGTCGTGATGTGGAACCTGGCCTTGGCCTTTTGCTTCTGTCTCAAGGCGTGGCGACGTGTGCCGACGCGATGGGGCAAGGCGCGATCGTGCGGCGCGATTTGGCTGCCACTTGCCAGTGGCCGGATCAACCCCCTAAGCTTGCGCCCAAGGGAGGATCCATCATGACATCCGTACGCCTGCGCCTTATGGTCCTGGCGCTTGCGCCGTTGATCGTGCTGATGCCGCTGCTGCTTATACTTGGCATGACGCGTTGGACGTCTGACTATGACAAGGTGCTGATCGCCAATGTCGAAAGCGACCTGCGGATCGCGGAACAATATCTGGCACGGATCATGACCGGCACCGGGGACGAGTTGAAAGGGGTCGCAGACAGCGCCGAGTTCGCGCAGATCCTCACACAGGGCGGTGTGGCCTCTGCAGACTACTTCGAGCGTAAGCGAAAAGAACTGTCGCTTGATTTTCTTTACTACCTGCCCGACGAGCAGGTCGCGCCCCAGGCCGAAAAATGGCCTGTCATCGCCGAGGCTGCCCGCGGTCGCTCTGACACCCAGATCGATATCTTCGCAGCCAGCGATCTCGAAGCGCATTCGTCTGATCTGGCCCTGCAGGCTCGCATCGACCTGATAGAGACCGAAGCCGCCGTGCCCACCTCCCGCACGGTTGAGGACCGCGGCATGGTGGTTCATGCCACAAGCCCGGTGTCGCTTGCCGGGCAAGAAGGGGTTCTGGTTGGCGGCATTCTGTTGAACCGCAATCTGCAGTTCATCGATACGATCAATGCCCTGGTGTACCTGAACGCCGATACCGGGGGGGACAGACAGGGCACGGCCACCCTGTTTCTGGATGATGTCCGCGTCTCGACCAATGTGCGGCTGTTTGAAGACGTCCGTGCGCTGGGCACCCGTGTTTCGGCGATCGTGCGCGGTACGGTGCTTGGCCAAGGTACCACCTGGCTGGATCGGGCCTTTGTGGTCAATGATTGGTATATCTCTGGCTATTTGCCCTTGACCGACAGTTTTGGTGAACGCGTCGGCATGCTTTATGTCGGGTTTCTGGAAGCGCCGTTTACCGCTGCCAAACGAGAGGCGTTTCTATGGATGGTGGCGGCTTTCTGTGTCGTTCTGGTCATCTCAGTTCCGGTCTTTCTTTGGGTGGCCAAGGGCATTTTCTCTCCGCTTGAAAGGATGACATTGACCATGCGCCGCGTTGCCTATGGAAACCTCTCGGCGCGCAACGGCCAGGTTGGATCCCAAGACGAGATCGCCCAGGTCGCGGGACACCTTGATGACCTGTTGGACCAGGTGCAAGAGCGAGATCAGACATTGCGGACCTGGGCGGATCAGCTGAACCAACGTGTGGAAGAACGCACTTCGGAACTGCGCGAGGCCAATGCCAAGCTGGAAGAGACCTATCGTCAATTGGTGATGAGCGAAAAGCTGGCCTCGATCGGTGAGATCACGGCTGGCGTTGCCCATGAAATCAATAATCCTGTGGCGGTTATCCAGGGAAATGTTGACGTCATCAGGGAAACCCTTGCCGAGGCCGCTGAACCGGTGCAGACAGAGCTTGGGCTGATCGACCGGCAAGTCACACGCATCGAAGCGATCGTGGGCAAGCTTTTGAAATTCGCGCGCCCGACCGAGTTTTCCGATTACGAGGAAACGGTGGCCCTGCAACCCGTGGTCGCAGATTGCCTGGTACTGGTGGAACATGTGCTGTCGAAAGGGCAGATCGAGGTGCACACTCAGCTGGACACCGTGCCACCGGTGCGAATCGATCCCGGCGAGATGCAGCAGGTTGTGATCAACCTCATCATGAACGCCGCACAGGCCATGGGCCGGTCTGGGCACCTTCACCTTGTGCTGGCTTCTGAAACGCGCGAGGGCCTGGCTGGTGTTCGCCTGATTGTGCGCGACACCGGGCCTGGCATTCCGCATGACAAGATTGGATCCGTCTTTGATCCCTTCTTCTCTACCAAACAGGGAGAGGGCACCGGCCTGGGCTTGTCGATTTCACAAAGCTTGATCCAGCGTGCCGGAGGGATCATCCGCGTGCGCAATCTGGAGGGTACAGGCGCAGAGTTCCGGATCTGGCTGCCTGCGGCGGATGCGGGGGTGTTGGTCGCGCCTTAGGCTTGGTGCTGCAGTGACTGTCGGTTTGGGATCGTCAGTTTCGGCCAGAGCGGTTCAAACGCTATCAATCGCTTGGCAGTTCAAAGCCTGTACAGAGGCGCATGACCGTGGTGGCCCTTGCTTGGTCGCTCGTCTAGTCTGTGGGAAAATGCGATAGGCACGACCATGCTTGACCTGAAAGACCTGCACTGCCTCAGCGCTTTGGCGCGACATCGCCACTTTGCCCGCGCAGCTGAGGAATGCGGAATCTCGCAGCCGGCCTTTTCCATGCGGATCCGCAAGATTGAGGAAAGGCTGCAAACCCCCATTGTCAAACGCGGCAACCGATTTCAGGGATTGACTGACGAAGGTCAGATGATCGTCCGGCACGCGCGGCGGATCATGGATGAAGTCAAAAGCCTTGAGCAGGAACTGAAGTCCGCCAAGGGTGAAATCACCGGCAGTTTGGTTCTGGGGGTTATTCCCACGGCTTTGGCCTATGCTGGCAGGCTTTTGCGGGTGCTGAACGCGCAGTATCCGAACGTCTTTGTCCGCATCGAAAGCGCGACATCGCTTGAAATTCAGCAGGGTATAGACGACGGCACCTTTGATGCAGGCATCACCTATCTGGATGGCGCGGCGCTGGATCTCATGCGGGTTGATGCGCTTTATGACGAAACCTATGTTCTGGTCGCACCCACAGCCATAGCTCCGCGCACCAGCGGACCTGTTACATGGGCTGAGGCGGCAGATTTGCCCCTTTGCCTGCTTGAGCGCGGGATGCAAAATCGCCGCATTCTGGACCAGACATTTGCTGATGCAGGCGTGCGCCCGCAAGTGGTTGCGGAAACCAGCGCCTTCACAACTGCGCTGGTTCTGGCCATCGAGGGCGGCTGTGCAACCATTGTACCTGACAATCTGGTCGAGGCTTTTCACGGCTTTCATGACACCGTCGCCCTGCCCTTGATCCAGCCGGTACAGGAAAAAACCGTTTGCTTGATGTCAGCGGTTCGAGAGGCTGGCTTGCCCGCCTTGGCGGCGCTTCGGACAGTTGCTTTGATGTAGCGGGCTCTGTCGGATCCTGCATGGCTTGCACCGCGTCTGCACTTGGTGCGCGGGCGGATGTCTTGTGTTGGCATTCGCCCGCGCGCACCGACCAAAAGCGCTGTTTCGCGGCGTCTACGCGATAGGGGAATTGGTGACATAGGTGCTTGCCAAGCTTGCGGTGGGTGTTTTCGGCGGCCCTCTATGATAAGCATGGATTATCGTTTGTTCAAAAATCATGAATTTACATTCTGTTCTACTGATGCCATCCCAAGTCCAACATAGGAGAGCGCCATGGCACCGTTGGACGACCAGAAAGGGATCTGGAAGGCAAAAGGCACCGGCAAAAGTCGCAAGACACCCAAGGGCCGACAGGTAGAAGACAAGGCCCTGGGCGACGTCCGCGTATTGCTCAAAGACCGGCCTCGCCGCAGGGACCTTCTGATCGAGTTTTTACATTTGATTCAAGATGCCTACGGGCATTTGTCTGCGGACCACATCGCCGCCTTGGCACATGAGATGCGTTTGGCACAATCCGAGGTCTATGAAGTTGCGACCTTCTATGCGCACTTCGATGTGGTGGGCGCGGGTGAGGTGCCGCCGCCCGCGCTGACGATCCGGGTCTGCGACTCTCTGTCCTGCGAATTGGCGGGCGCCCAGGCGCTCCAGGCGGCGCTGGTGGCCGGGACGGATCCGGCCCAGGTGCGTGTGGTCCGCGCGCCGTGCATGGGGCGCTGCGACAGCGCGCCGACGATTGAACTGGGCCACAACCATGTCGATCACGCGACGCCAGAAAAGGTGCTGGCCGCGATTGCCGCAAATGACATTCATGCCCGGATACCCGACTACAAAGGCTATGACGCTTATGTCGCAGAAGGCGGTTACGTCAGCCTTAAATCACTGCGGGATACCGGCGACTGGGAGGCGGTGCAGGATCAGGTGCTCTGCGCCGGGTTGCGCGGTCTTGGCGGAGCGGGCTTTCCCTCGGGCAAGAAATGGGGCTTTGTTCGGATGAACGAAGGTCCGCGCTACCTTGCCGTGAACGGTGACGAAGGCGAGCCCGGGACATTCAAGGATCGCTATTACCTTGAACGCGACCCCCATCTTTTCCTCGAAGGCATGTTGATCGCTGCCTGGGCGGTCGAGGCAGAGACATGCTTTATCTACATGCGCGACGAGTATCCCGCCGTGCTCAAGATCCTCGCAAAAGCAATTGAGCGGCTGGAAACCGAAGGTGTCATCGCCCCTGGATATATCGACCTGCGGCGTGGCGCTGGGGCTTATATCTGCGGTGAGGAAAGCGCCATGATTGAA
>JAKVCP010000018.1 GCA_022448925.1 Paracoccaceae bacterium | reverse complement strand
TGATCCGTGATTTCACCAAGGGGGACGATCAGATCGATATCGACGGTCTTTCTGGAGACACCTTTGACTTTCTCGGGGCGGCGGTCTTCACGGCCACCGGCAGCGCAGAGGTCCGGGTGATCGTGAATGCCGGGGGCAATTCGGTCGTGCGCATCGATGCAGACGGCGACGGCACCACCGATAGCGAAATCCTGGTCCGCTCGGTGCCAGACCTCGAGGCAAGCGATTTCATCCTTTAGGCCTACAACCAAGGGATGACAGGCTACGAGAGCCATGACTGAGTGGAGGGCCTTGGGACCGCAGTCGTATCGTGTTGCTAGGCGCCGCCCACCCTAGGGTCTACCGAACATGATCGCGCATCGCTGCCCACCAGCGGTGAAAGCATGAGCACGAGAGGGGATCACCCCTGTCGTAGTCTCGCCATGCTTGGCAGATGGACCGGCCCTCATACGGGCAAAGACGCCTTTGTCGCGTGACCGCTTTCCGCGGTTACAGAGCGTTTGGTGTGGGCCAGAGGCCGAAAGAGCGTCGCGTCACAACACGCCATGCGATTGATCAAGATACTCCGCTCAGCACACGTCAATCATCAATGCTTGGCTTGCCCTGTGACGTGGGACAGACGGGATCAAGACGCGCCATCGGACCCTCGGTCAGCCATGATCGATCAGACATGGTCACCGCGCGCGTTTCAGACCTTGAATCCCTGGGTACACGAAGATCAAAGCATCCTGAGCCGTCTGTATCTCCACTTTGCCATTGCCCACTGTTGGACGCGCACCAGCACCGTCACTCTTCATCATCGCGACCGGGTGCATGTGGCCAAGCAAGACCACGGATCAGACACAAGAGACCAGGAATACGGCACCAAAGCTGTCCATCCTTGGCATAGATGCCAGCTGCGACCGGCTGGACATTCCTTGTCTGACAAAAGGACAGCCGCAACGCTTGCCCAACACCGAGCAAGGTCACGCTCAGCTTGCAGACTTGGCATCTGCACCAATGGTGCTGGTGGTCTGCCACTACAGCGCCACGCCTTTAACCTGACTCGTTCTGTAAGGCGGATGTTCCAAGAGCGCCAAAGGCGTGACAGGGTATCAGTGTCTCAAGGTCAAGGCGGGGCGCCTAAAGCTCGCAACCATCGCGAAACGGCGAGCGCCACCTGCGCAAGTCAAAGCTCTTGCCACCGGCCGGGGCACAAAAGCCGGGACCGACAGGATCGACGCGGACCTGAGTGCGCGCTCCGTGGCCTTCAGACCCGATCCAGGACACGCCCGCCCACATGAAATGATAGGTCTCCTCCGAGCGTTGAGGTCAAAGTATGGCCAACTCGTTGCGACAGGCGAAGAGCTTCAGGTGCAGATCAGGTTCAGGGGATACGGGGATCGGCTGACCTGTTCAAAGCCATGGATATGGAACTGAAACCCCTACCGGGTTGCGAGATCTGGAAAACTCAGGCCAGGATCGCGCAAGCCATCTCCGCAGAGTCAAGCCTTGCCACGACCGCAGATATCCGGCGCTTTGTCCCCGGGGCAGCTCTGGCAAAACCGAGTTTGGACGGGACCTACAACCAAGCCATCCTCTATCCTAACTATGACGGTGCCGCACTGCATCGCGGGGCAACCCAGACCCGGATCCCGTCATCCCCAGCGCGCAGACCCTGCACGTGCCGTCGACGCTATGGGTCCGCAAACACCAACGTGCCGACGAAAATTGCGTTAAAAATACGCGCTCGATGCATGGTGCCCCCTAGCATTTTGCAATACACGCGGCCATCATCGGCCAGCCTGGCGACGAAGGGGACCTCGCAATTTTCAGCTTCTGCACAGATCCCGAGGTCCTCGAGACCTTTCAATGGATGGCCTGCTATCTCACCACCGGAAAACATATGTCGATCTATTGGTCGGTTGGCACGGTGCTGTTGCTTTTGGCAATCACGGCGCCCACGGCGTTGTTGTTCGGCTTTGGTGGAGCGGCAGCGGCCAGATCGCGCATCGCGCCGCTGCGGTGGGTCGGGCAGGCCTATATCGCCGTAGTGCGCGGTGTGCCCGACATCGCGTTTTTCCTGTTTTTCGTCATTGCGCTGGATCAGGCATTCGAGTGGGTCCGCCACCAGGTCAAATGCCCCGACTGGGAAGATCCCATTCGCCAAGGCAGCGACTTTATCGTGTGTGGCATCGCCAAACTGCCGCAGGGAAATGCGCCCCAATGGGTCCATGAAACCTATGGTTTTTTCCTGGCCGTTTTGACTTTCGCAATCGTCTTTGGGGCCTTTGCGGCCAATGTTCTGTTCGGAGCCATGCGTGCAGTGCCACGAGCACAGATAGAAACCGCCGAAGCCTATGGCATGACACAGCGTCAGGCTTTCTGGCGGATCCTCGTGCCGCAGATGTGGGTCTATGCATTGCCGGGGCTGTCAAACCTCTGGATGGTGCTGATCAAGGCGACGCCGCTGCTGTTCCTTTTGGGCGTCGAAGACATCGTTTACTGGGCCAGAGAATTGGGCGGATCCAAGACCGCCCGCTTCACCGATTATCCGCACCCGGACTGGCGCATGTGGTACTTCCTGGCGCTCTTGGTGTTTTACCTTCTCTTCACCCGAGTTTCCGAAATCGCCTTGGGTCGGTTGATGAAACGCCTGACCCAAGGGCAGGCGACACTGGGCGGAGAAGCCCAACGAAAGGCTGCCTGATGTCTTGCTGGGAAACCCTCATGGATTACGGACTTCGGTCCGTCGGGATTGGAGAGCGGCTTTTGCCGCGCGACAACTTTACCCTGTGCCAGCAGGTCACCCTGATTGGATCGGGAATGATCTGGAACATTTACTTTGGCACCCTTGCGTTGATCTCAGGGTTCTTTCTGGCCACGGCTGTGGCGGTCGGAAAGGCTTCGAACCTGCGCGTAATCCGCAAGGCGTCAGAATGGTTCATCTTTCTCTTTCGCGGTTCACCGCTGTTCATACAGTTCTTCTTTGCCTACTTCCTTTTTCTCAGCCTCAAGGGGGTCTCGCCGATCTTTGACCCGCTTTCGGCCGCCTGGCTTGGCGCTTTGATCGTCTTGTTCCTGAACACAGCTGCCTACTCGGGCGAGATTTTCTATGGCGCGCTGCTGTCGATCCCGAAGGGTGACCTCGAGGCCGCCGATGCCTATGGGTTGTCGGGGTGGTCAAAATTCAGACGCATCACCTGGCCGACCATGCTGCGCCTGGCCTGGCCGGCTTACACGAACGAAGCGATATTTCTGTTTCACGCCACGACCTTGGTCTTTTTCTCTGGCTTCCCGGCCTGGCGTCAAAAAGGGGATGCGCTTTATTATGCGAACTACTTTGCCGACAAGACGTTCAATCCATTCGTGCCCTACCCGATTCTGGCCGGTTTTTTCATTGTGCTGACCCTGATGCTCGTGGCGTTGTTCGGGCTTGCAAACCGCCGCTTGAACCGTCACCTGCCGAAAGACCGCCAGAGCAAGATGCGGCTACGGATGAACCTGATCCGGTGATTTCACGCAAAGCCCTCTTGCCAAAGACCCTGCTGCGCCGCTATCCATAATTTGATCAAATTTCAAACGAGCTCCTCATGGCCCCCGACACGTTGCGTGCCTATCTGCAGCAAAATCCACAGGTGCAGTCCATCCGTGTCGCTGCGGCCGACTTGAATGGCGTTGCCCGCGGCAAACGTCTGCCCGTGTCACATGCCGGGAAGGCGATCTCGGGCGGCTTGCGATTTCCGAAATCGGTTTTGAACCTCGATATCCTTGGCCAAGACATCGAAGACAGCCCCCTTGTTTTTCAAACCGGCGATCAGGATGGTGGCCTGCAGCCGACCGAGCGCGGCTTTGTGCCAATGCCTTGGCTGGATCAGCCTGCGGCGCTGCTACCTGTTTGGATGTTTGATGACACCGGCGCCCCGTTTGAAGGTGATCCCCGGCATGCGCTAAAGGGTATTCTGGACCGCTACAGGACGGCTGGGCTGACGCCTGTGGTGGCAATGGAATTTGAGTTCTTTCTGGTCGATGGTCGCGATGGAACCTTTCAAGTCCCACGACCCGCAGGGTCTGTCGGGCGCCATCCACATCCCGACACGCTTTCACTGGATGCGCTGGATCGGTTTGAACCCTTTTTCAACGCGCTCTATTCGGGGTGCGAGAGGATGGGTCTGCCTGCCGATGCCGCGATTTCTGAGTCTGGCAGGGGACAGTTTGAAATCAACCTGATGCACAGCAACGACGCGTTGCAAGCCGCTGACAATGCCTGGCTGTTCAAGATGCTGGTAAAGGGCGTGGCGCGCCAGCACGGGTTTGCCGCCACCTTCATGGCCAAACCCTATGCCGACACCGCTGGATCCGGGCTGCACACGCATTTTTCGATCCTCGACCATCACGGTCAGAACGTATTCGATGACGGAACAGACCTTGGCACAGCCACCCTGCGCCATGCGATTGGCGGATGTCTGAATGCGATGGCAGACAGCAGCCTGATCTTTGCCCCTCATCAGAACTCTTACGACCGGCTTGTTCCAGAGGCACATGCACCGATTGGCATCTGCTGGGGCTATGAAAACCGCACGGCGGCTTTGCGCGTGCCGGGCGGCAGCCCCACGGCACGCCGTATCGAACATCGCACTCCCGGCGGCGATACAAACCCCTATCTGACACTTGCCGCCCTGTTGGGCGCGGCGCTTGACGGGATCGCGCAAGAGGCCAAACCACCATCCCCCATAACCGGGAACGCCTATGCGTTGGACGTGCCGCATGTACACACAGTCTGGACCGACGCGATCTCTGCCTTCGAACACAGCGCGCAAATGAAACGACTTTTCCCGGCACAGCTGATCCGCAACTATGTGCTGACGAAACGACAGGAACTGCGATGCATGGGCGATCTGGACGCGGCAGAGCAGATGGCAACCTATCTTGAGTCCGTGTGACATGTCATGAAGGTCAACAGGCAAACGCAAACAGGTGCAGCATGAAGATCGGGATTTTGCAAACTGGGCTGGTGCCGACGGAACTTGTCGATGAGACAGGCGAATACCACGCGTTCTTTGAACGCATGCTAGAGGGCCGTGGTTTCACATTTGCTCACTGGAGCGTTGTCGAAGACATTTTTCCTCACGGACCCGAAGCCGCAGATGGCTGGCTGATCACGGGATCCCGCCATGGCGCTTACGAAGACCTGCCCTGGATCGCCCGGCTTGAGAACCTGATCCGCGCGATTTATGGCACAGGCAAGCCTCTGATCGGCGTATGTTTTGGGCACCAGATCATCGCCCAGGCACTGGGCGGGTGGGTCGAAAAATTCGAAGGCGGCTGGAACATCGGGCGGCAGACCTACTCTATGGACGGCCGTGACATCGCCTTGCATGCCTGGCATCAGGATCAGGTTCGTGTGGCCCCTGAGGACGCGAAGACCATTGCCTCCAATGCGTCTTGCGCGCATGCGGCGCTGATTTACGGCACCAAGGCCTTTACCGTCCAACCCCATCCCGAATATGGCGCAGACTACCTTGACGGGCTGATCCGTTTTCGCGGCACAGGCATCATTCCCGATGACCAACTCGCCGAAGCGAAAGCCAATCTTGGCAAACCGGTCGACAATGCCGTTTTTGCAGACCAGTTCACACAGTTTTTCAAGACAGGGAGCATTTCATGACCAATTGGATCGATACCCTGCCCGACGCCGCACGCACCTATCTTGACCAGAAACGGCTTGATGAGGTCGAATGCATTATCGCCGATCTGCCCGGCATCGCCCGTGGCAAAGCCGTTCCTGCCAGCAAATTCGTGCGTCAAAACCACTTTCATCTGCCTGACTCGATCTTTTTCCAGACGATCACCGGCGATTGGGGAGAGGCCGCCGACGAAGACGAAGGTTTCATCGAGCGCGACATGATACTCAAGCCTGACATGTCCACAGCCACCGCGGCCCCCTGGACCGGGGACTGGACCCTGCAGGTGATCCACGATGCCTTTGACCGCAACGGCGAACCGATCCCCTATGCCCCGCGCAATGTGCTGCAGCGCGTTGTCGATCTGTATCGTGCCAAAGGCTGGGAACCTGTCGCAGCCCCCGAAATGGAATTCTTCCTGGTCGCGCGAAACATCGACCCTGCCAAAAGCATAGAACCCATGATGGGCCGCTCTGGCCGGCCAGCCGCCGCCCGTCAGGCCTATAGCATGACCGCAGTCGACGAATTTGGTCCGGTGATTGACGACATCTATGATTTTGCAGAGGCGCAGGGATTTGAAATCGACGGGATCACGCAGGAAGGCGGCGCTGGCCAACTAGAGATCAATCTGCGGCACGGCGACCCTGTCAAGCTGGCAGATGAGGTGTTCTACTTCAAACGCCTGATCCGCGAGGCGGCGCTACGCCACGATTGTTTCGCAACCTTCATGGCCAAACCGATCGAGAATGAGCCCGGTTCAGCAATGCATATCCACCACTCGATCCTTGATATAGACACCGGGCAGAACCTGTTTTCCGGTCCTCAGGGTGGTGAAACGGACGCGTTTTATCATTTCATCGGCGGACTCCAGCATCATCTGCCCTCGGCCATTGCAGTGCTGGCGCCCTACGTGAACAGTTATCGACGGTATGTGAAGGATCATGCAGCGCCGATAAATCTGGAATGGGCACGTGACAACCGGACGACGGGCATTCGCATTCCACTCAGTTCGCCCGAAGCACGCCGCGTGGAAAACCGCGTTGCCGGGATGGACTGTAACCCCTATCTGGGCATTGCCGCATCCTTGGCCTGCGGGTATCTCGGCATGACCGAAGAACGCCGCCCCTCGCGGCAGTTCAAGGGAGATGCCTACGAAGGCGACGGCGATGTGCCCGCGGTTCTTGGCCAGGCTCTCGAGCTGTTTGACAACGCCACACCATTGCATCAGGTCCTCGGAGAAGAGTTCTGTCGCGTTTACTCGATTGTGAAACGCGCCGAATACGAAGAGTTTCTGCAGGTCATCAGCCCGTGGGAACGGGAACATCTGTTATTGAATGTCTAGGCAGACCCGGTATGGCCTTGAATCTGCTTCATGCAAACGACCGACCGGGCCTGTATCCCGAAAGCTGGTACGCCGCGACCGCCCAGCCGCTGTCTCTTTGTCCCGCACTTGACGGCGAGATACACGCTGATGTTTGCGTTGTGGGCGGAGGCTATACCGGCCTGTCTGCGGCCTTGCATCTGGCCGAGTCCGGGTTTGACGTTGTGCTGCTGGAAGCTCAGCGTGTCGGTTTTGGCGCATCGGGTCGCAATGGCGGACAGTTGGGGTCCGGTCAACGCGCCGACCAGAACATGCTCGAGGCGCGCCACGGGCTCGATACCGCAAGGCATCTGTGGGAGTTGGGCGAAGAGGCAAAGACACTCGTCAAATCCTTGATCGCGCGCCACCAGATCGATTGCCACCTTAAACCCGGCGTCGCCTGGGCAGGCTCGTCAGACGCAGAAGCGCGGGACCTGCAAAGCTATGCCGAACATCTGCAAGACCAGTATGGATATACCCAGATAGAGGCACTGGACAGAGAGGCGTTCCAAGCCCTGTGTCCGTCGCCCGATTATCGCGGCGGGCTTTTGGATCATGGCGCGGGACATCTGCACCCTCTCAAGTTTGCCCTTGGGCTGGCAAAGGCCGCAATGGCATCTGGGGTGCGCATTTTCGAAACCAGCGAAGTGACACGCATTATTCAAAACTCACCTGCCCAGGTGCATACAGCCCGGGGCCACGTGCGCGCAGATCACCTTGTTCTGGCGGCAAATGGGTACTTGGGCGATTTGCAGCCGCAGGTCGCAGCCCGGGTCATGCCGATCAACAATTTTATCGTCGCGACCGAGCCGTTGGGTCAGCGCACCCAAGAAGTTTTGACCCAAGACGTGGCTGTGGCAGATAGCCGGTTTGTCGTGAATTACTTTCGCCTCAGTCATGATGGTCGATTGTTGTTCGGAGGCGGCGAAAGCTATGGCTACCGGTTCCCAAGCGACATACGCGCAACCGTGCGCAAACCCCTGCTGCAGATCTTTCCCAGCCTGCGGGACGTGACCCTTGACTATGCCTGGGGGGGAACGCTTGCCATCACATTGGCGCGCATGCCCTATCTGGCACGGCTTGCCCCAAATATCCTGTCGGCCTCGGGCTATTCAGGGCATGGCGTCGGCACCGCGACACATGCAGGGCTATTGATGGCAGAGGCGATCAAGGGCCAAAGCGCCGGCTTTGACGCCTTTGCCGCCCTGCCAACGCAATCATTCCCGGGTGGCACAGCGCTGCGCAACCCCCTGCTGGCTCTTGCGATGACCTGGTACGCGCTGCGGGACCGCCTGGGCCTGTGACCCGACGATGAAATTTGTGTCCACGGCACCGTTTCTCTGACCTTGATGTGTCAGATTGTCATTTTGTTTTTTCAAGCATTTGATTTACGAAAACCAAAACCAATATTCAGGATTCGTGAAATGACCCCTTTGCCCAACATGCACGACGCTGAACCGATCCCGGACGCTGCACGCGACGCACTTGACGGACTGATGAGATCCGGCGACCTGTTTCGATACACCGCGCCCAAGGATGCGCCGGTGTCATTATTGGAAGCCGAATTTGCCGAGATGATGGGCTGCAAATTTGCGCTTGCAGTCTCAAGTTGCTCGGCCGCGTTGTTTCTGTCGTTGAAGGCGCTTGCTCTGCCGCGCGACGCACGGGTTTTGATCCCCGGTTTCACATTCGCTGCCGTGCCATCTTCGGTCATGCATGCGGATTGTGTGCCGATTCTGTGTGACGTGGGAACCAACTATCGCATCGACCTGGCAGACTTCGAAGCCAAGTTGGACGATGACATACAAGCGGTCATCATCAGTCACATGCGCGGTCATACATCAGATATGGATGCCATCATGGCGCTGTGTGAGGCGCGTGACATACCGGTGATCGAAGATGCTGCCCATTCCCTTGGAACGCTTTGGCACGACAAGAAGATCGGAACGATCGGTAAAATTGGCTGTTTCAGCTTCCAAAGTTACAAAATGATCAATGCTGGCGAAGGCGGTATTCTGATAACAGACGATGCGGATCTGGTTGCACGTGCCGTCATCATGTCCGGAGCCTATGAGCACAACTGGAAGAAACACCCGATCCTGCAAGACGCCTTTGGCGCATGGCAAAACAAGCTGCCGCTCTATAATCTTCGAATGTCCAATCTCAGCGCGGCGGTGATCCGGCCGCAACTGCCGGAACTGGACCGACGCGTGGCCGACGGGCGCCGCAACCACGACCATGTGGCCAAGGCGCTGAACACATCTCCATGGATCGATGTCCCAGAAAAACTGGAGCCTGAAACCCGTGCTCCGGATTCACTGCAGTTCAATCTTGTCGGGATGGATGACGGCGAGGTCCAAGCCTTTGCAAATGCGGCCGCTGCGGAAGGTGTGAAAGTGCAGATTTTCGGGTTGAGTACGGACAACGCCCGGGCTTTCTGGAATTGGCAATTCATGCCAGAGGTTCCCCAGTTGCCAAGGACCAAGGCGATGTTGATGCGGGCCTGCGACACGCGCCTGCCCGCACGTCTGACCCCACAGGAGTGTGAGGCCGTCGCACAAATTTTGGTGTCAGCGGCGCAATCGACAATGGCCCCGGCCCGCGCCTACGGCTCTTAGACTATTCGCCCAGCTTGCTGAGCTTTTGTTGAAGTTCGGCAAGCTGCTTTTTGATTTCGCCAAGATCCTCCGAGGGTGTGTTTTCGGCCCGTGTCTCGGTGCCTGACTGCGCGCCCGATGCTGCAGCCCCCATGCTGCCGGTCATCGCCTTAAGAAAGGCCTCTTGCTGCGCTTGCACAGCCTCAAAGCCCGGCATCTTGGCCATGGGATTTACTTTTTGCATGTTCTCAACCCAGGCCGACTGGCTTTCTCTGAACATTTCAAAGCTTTGCGCGAGGAACTGCGGAACAGTGCTGGTGGCCTGGTTCGTATAACTGCGCACAAGATCATTCAGCACGTTTATCGGCAAAACGTTTTCACCGCGGCTTTCGTGTTCTGCTATGATTTGCAACAGATATTGACGTGTCAGATCATCCCCTGACTTCAAATCGACAATCTGAACTTCGCGTCCATCGCGGATGAAGCCCGCAATATCTTCTAGCGTTACGTAGTCGCTCGTCTCAGTGTTATAGAGCCTCCGACTCGCGTAGCGTTTTATCAGAAGCGGTGTCTTTGTATCTGCCACGGGTCCCTCCCAAGATACGGGGCGCTGCAACGCAGCTTATGCTGTTGCAGAAAAAAATAAAAGCCCGAGCGCATGCCCCGGCAATCCCCCCATTTTCAAAGGGGCGCATCGGTGGAGTTCAAGCGGCTTTCTGTTTTGTTTCGGGGCCATCCCGCGGAGTTTGTCCTTGCGTTCTTGCATGTCCAGAGCCAGCCTGTTGCGTGATCGTGGCGCTGCAATAGGGATGTGGCCGACGGGAAATAGTCGCACGGTACTTGCAAGTCATACGATCGGCCGACTTGGACTTTCCTTTGCAGGTGTGTGCAGAGGGTCTGGTGAATACCCAACGGCAGCGTTCTCTCAGCCGCCGTTTGGACAATAAAGTACCGCTGGTGGTTCGAGGTAGGCTGAAATGCGCTAATACTCTTCTCGGATCGCTTTGTTGGATTTGATCGCTGTCAGCAGGTCTGCCGAGGTTTTCTTTTATCAGCGCGGCGACATTGAAATTCTTGCAGGTCGCGCTGCGTCAGGCAGAGACTTAAAGGTCATTTCAAATCGCTGGCGAGCGCGTATTTTTTCGCCTACCAGGTATTTTGGTTTGTTGGCTTTGGCGATCATCGAGCCGTGCCAAAAAAATCTATGGACGAACAGCAAGACGTGGCAGGCCGCTGATGGCCTGCCACAATTGAGAAAACACTCAACCGGTCTTTTTCAGTTTGCCGACTTGGCGCAAGTTTAGTGAACGGCTGGGCATGCACTGCGCAGGGAGGGACGCGCGCATGCCAGACAGGTGCCGTTACTTGGTTGCTGTGGCTTTCTTGGCAGCCGATGTCACCTCTTCGGTGGCTTTCTTGACTGCAGCTGTCGCGTCTTCGGTCAGGTCTTTGCCCGCGGCCATCATCAGCTCGACGGTGTCCATCTGAACCTTCTTGGCAACCTCTGCAAAGGCCGCCATGTTTTCGGCTGCCACTTCCGCCTGGGCGGAGGCAAAATCTGTCAGCGCCTTGGCATAATCGGCAGGCTCTGCCTTGGCTTTCGACATGTCCGCCATCTTGCCAAGGGTGTCCTTGGTCCACTTCGACGAAATCTCTGACGACTTCTCTGCCGCCTCAAGAGCCACGCCAGACAACTTTTCAGTCAGGGTCGCATTTGTCTTGAATGCGTCTTCCAAAGCTGCCGTGTCTACAGGGAAAGCGCCCATCATGTCTTTCATGGCCGTTGTGAAATCTTGTGCTTTTGCCATTGTCGTAATCCTTTAATGCTATGCGGACACATGCCGCCGGTTATGCAACTGACCTGAATATGATTGCTGCAGCGCAGCATTTCAAGACTTTTATTGCTGCAATGCAGAAAATTGCTGCTCAGCGCCTGAAATCAAAGACTTGCCTTGACCCTCACATACGTGCCCGGAGCATCACAAAGTGGCTTGTAGGTCGAATCACCGGGTTTTCGGGCCGGACGTTTCTTGCCTGATTTCTTTCGCAACCACCTCTCCCAGATCAACCACCAGCTGGTCTGCGTGAACGTGGCGCCGTCCATCCACTCGTCAGCAGTGCCTGTCAGGTCGCTGTTTGTAAAATGACCATACTTGTTCTTGCTCGGCGGATTCACAATCCCCGCGACATGTCCCGACTGTCCGACAATGAAGGTCTTTGAGCGGCTGCCCATCTGTTGAACGCCACGATAACAGTCTTTCCACGCGGCAATATGATCCGTTTCTGTCGCGATGGAACACAGCGGCACAGACACATCCTTGATCGAGAGTTGCTCGCCCAGGATCTGAAACGTTCCGTTGATGAACTCATTTCGCTGACACAGCCCCCGCAAGTACTGCATGGTCATTTTTCCAGGCAAGCCCGATCCATCCCCATTCCAGTACAACAGGTCAAAGGCTGGCGGTGCTTCCCCCATCATGTAATTGCGGATCGCAGGTTTGTAGATCAGGTCATTCGATCGCAGAAACGACATGGTGCGCCCCATGATGAAAGACCGCAAAATACCCTGGGCCGCGACTTCTTCTTCGATGCCATCGATGAAATCGTCCTGCAGGAACGGCGTGAATTCGCCCTGTTCGGAAAAATCCGTCAGCGTTGTGAAAAACGTCGCAGACTTGACGGATTTGTCACCACGCTTTTTCAGCAAGGCCAAGGTCAGATTCAAGGTTGTTCCGGCGATACAGTAACCAACCGCATTAACCTGCTTTTGTTTGCTTATCGATTTCGCAATTTCAATCGCTTTGAGAAACCCGTCTTCGATGTAGTCTTCCATCCCGACATCAGCATAACTGGCATCGGGGTTCACCCAGCTGACCACGAACAACGTGTAGCCCTGGTCAACCACCCACTTGATAAGACTGTTTTGCTGTTTGAGATCAAGAATGTAGAACTTGTTGATCCAAGGCGGAAAAAGCACGACTGGGATGTCATACACCTGATCAGTCGATGGACTGTATTGGATCAATTCCATCATCTTGTTGCGAAAGACCACCTTGCCCGGCGAGACGGCAATGTTTTCGCCGATCTCGAAGGCGCTGTTGTCTGCAAGGCTGACGACCAGCTCACCATTGTTGGCCTCAAGATCGGCCACGAGGTTCTCAAGTCCTTTGACAAGAGATTCACCCTCTGTTTCGACAGCCCTTTGCAAAGCGTCTGGATTAGTTTGCAAGAAATTTGTCGGCGCCATCATGTCAACGATTTGCTGGCCAAAATACGTCAGGCGAAGCTTCTCGACCTCGTCGAGGTGATCAATCTCGGAAATCGCCTGCTGAATGGCGTCGGAATTGATCAAATACTGCTGCTTGATGAAATTGAAATAGGGATGCGATTCCCACAGAGAATTGCTGAAACGGCGATCGCGTGGTCCGGTGTCGTCTGGCGGCTGAAGTTTGCCCTTGGCCAGGGCCTGTTGTGCCTCGAGAAAATGAGACACCGCCTTACCCCAATATTGTATCTGCTGCTCAAAAACTCTTGAGGGATTATCCAGCATCCCCTGCCAATACGCCTGCGCGGCTTTGGCATACAGGTCCTGACTGGGACCGTGTAAACTGGGGTTGACTGCGTTGGTGTTGCCGAATGCTTTGATCAATCTTTCAGTCAGATCTTCGACACGAGTCATATTTCGGCTCAGGGTCTCAAGGTCATCACCTGGATCAACCTCTTTCGTTGTCATAAGGAAAAATCCCCCGTATCTTTGCGCTTGCAGCATAACGCCGCTGCGGTCCGGGGCAAAGCGACGAATTGGCTCGTACTGCGGGAACAAGTGAAGGAGAGGCGCATGCGTTACATGGCGACCTATGATTTTATGGAAACCATCCGGAACACCAACCAGTGGCTGGGTGCCACGGCAAAGACGATGGCATCCTATCCCGCGTTTGCCATGGTGCCCAACCCCGCGTTGCAGTGGATGGCGGCCTGGGGTGAAGTGACAGAGCGGACCTATGAACGCATGGTGGTAAAACCAGGCTGGGGCATTCGCTCGATGACCTGCGAAGACGGCAAGGATCACGTGGTGGTCAAACGCCGCGTTGTGGAACGTGCGTTTGGCGATCTTCTCCATTTCGAAGTGCAAGGCCGCATGCCCAAGCCCCGCAAGGTTTTGCTGGTTGCACCAATGTCCGGACACTATGCGACACTGTTGCGTTCCACTGTGATCTCGCTTCTGCCAGACTGCGAAGTCTATGTCACGGACTGGCACAATGCCCGTGATATTCCGGTCTCGGAAGGTAAGTTCGACGTCGAGGACTACACACTCTACCTTGTTGACTTCATGAAGGTTCTGGGCCCAGACACCCATGTGATTGCGGTCTGTCAGCCTGCGCCTCTGACGCTGGCGGCAACGGCATACCTGGCCGAACAGGATCCCGATGCGCAGCCCCGTACATTGACCCTGATCGGTGGACCGATCGACCCAGATGCCGCAGACACCGACGTCACCGACTTTGGCCGTCGCGTCACCATGGGTCAGCTGGAAGAAACGATGATCCAGCGTGTCGGGTTCAAGTACAAAGGCGTTGGGCGGTTGGTCTATCCCGGCCTCTTGCAGCTTGCGTCGTTTATGTCGATGAACGCCGAACGGCACTCAAAGGCCTTTACCGATCAGATCATGCGCGTCAGCCGTGGTGAAGCCACTGACAACGATGCCCATAACCGATTTTACGACGAATACCTGGCAGTGATGGACATGCCCGCCGAGTTCTACCTATCCACGGTCGACCGCATCTTCAAAAAATGTGAGATCGCCAAGAACCAGTTTACTGTCGAAGGCCACCGTGTGGATTGCAGCAAGATCACCAGTGTCGCCATCAAGACTGTGGAGGGCGGCAAAGACGACATCACCGCACCGGGCCAGTGTATTGCCGCTTTGGATTTGTGCACCAGCCTGCCTGCGTCGAAAAAGGCCAGCTACGTAGAACCCAATGCCGGTCACTATGGCATTTTCGCTGGCAGCAGCTGGCGCAACAACATTCGGCCTTTGGTGTTGGAGTTCATCGACGCCAACAGCGCGGATGAACCTGCCAAAGCTGCCTCTCTCAGCGTTGTTTGACCATAGCATCAGGCCCCTGAACACGGGCGGCGCACACCGTCGTCCGCGGGCTGTCAGCTACGAGCCTTCGCAAACACCTGGTCGATCATCACCTGGGTGCCTCTTGAGAATTCGAGCGGGCACTTGAAAGGTGTTCCATCAAGAGCGCTTTTGTTGAAGGCTTCGGCCTGCAGAACATAGTGGTTTGCATCCGGAAAGCGATGCTCTGTCACGGTGGGGCCAAACCCGTCTTGGCCAAACTGATGCAGCTCAATACGGGCCGGACCGTAAACCTGGGGGTTAAAGGGTGCCGTCAAACGCAGCACGCCTTCCGATCCGTGAAAGGTCATGTCCTGCCAGGGAGCCATGCGCATCGAAACGACGCCAGAGTAGTGAAACGAAGGGAATTTCGCTGTCACATGTGACCAGACATCGACACCATTTTCCCAATGTATTTCGGTCGACAGAATCTGTTCCGGCTCTTCGCCCGTAACGAACCGGGTGGCGCCATAGATATACACACCGATGTCAGGGATCGCGCCACCGCCCGTTGCCGCAATGTTGCGAATGTTGCCGGGATCTCCGCTGTTGTCGTATGAGAATGCGCCCGAAACCCGTTGCAATGTGCCAATAGCGCCATCTTGCAGCAGGCGACGCGTCGTTTGCCACTGCGGATGATGCACGATCATATAGGCCTCGGCGGCAAGCAATCCGGTGTTGTCCCGCGCAGCGATCACTCGGTCAAATTCGGACGCTGACATGGCCAGCGGCTTTTCGACCAGCACATGCTTGCCCGCATCCAAGGCCCTCAACGCCCAGTCCACATGCAAATGGTTGGGAAGTGGCACATAAAGAGCGTCAACCTCGGGATCATCCAACAAGGATTCATATGTCGCATGCACATTCAAATTGGGAAAAATGCGCCTGAAATCCTCTGCTTTGTCCCGCGATGAGGTCGCAAGAGCCGTCAGTGCGCCTCGTTTGGCCAGATGAAGGGCGGGCGCCATCTGCGTCCTTGCAAACTTCGACGCACCGACTATGCCCCAGCGAAGATGTGCTGTCATCTTGTTCTCCTGACATCGGTTGGAACCACCAGCTGGCGCAGGTCGTCCCGGCACAAAGCGGTCAGTCGATTGTCCTGTGGCGTCACGTGCAGGTACACAAGCCCTTTGGGTCCAGACTGATCCGTGCCCACTTACAGCATAGGCCTGTCAACGATGCACACAAAAAATCCCGCACCGGATGGGGTGCGGGATCTTTGTGATAGGGGACGGGAATTCAGCGTTCTCAGGCGCGTGTCAGCATTCCTTGTTCCTTGGCCAGATCCCGCATGCGCTTTTGCAGCTTTTCAAAAGCGCGCACTTCGATCTGGCGGATCCGCTCACGACTGACACTGTACTGGCCTGAAAGATCTTCAAGCGTCACCGGCTGTTCCGCAAGACGCCGCTGGGTCAGGATGTCCTTTTCCCGATCATTCAGCACCTCCAGCGCCTCGGCCAAAAGGGCGCGCCGCGTCTCAAGCTCATCGCGTGCTTCGTAATCGCCTGCTTGATCGGCATCTTCGTCTTCCAGCCAGTCCTGCCATTGCATCGCGCCTTCGCCGTCACTGCTGACCGTCGCATTCAACGACGCATCACCACCTGAAAGACGACGGTTCATACTGATGACCTCGGCTTCGGTCACGCCCAGATCTGTTGCAATTTTTTCAACATGTTCCGGCCGCAGGTCGCCTTCTTCCAGTGCGCCGATACGGTTTTTGGCCTTGCGCAGATTGAAAAACAGTTTTTTCTGCGCCGAGGTGGTGCCGAGTTTTACCAGGCTCCAGGATCGCAGGATATATTCCTGGATCGAAGCACGAATCCACCACATGGCATAGGTCGCCAGGCGAAACCCTTTTTCCGGGTCAAATCGCTTCACGGCCTGCATCAGGCCCACGTTGGCCTCTGAGATCACCTCGGCCTGCGGCAGTCCGTATCCGCGATACCCCATGGCGATCTTTGCCGCGAGGCGCAGGTGACTGGTGACCATCTTGTGAGCCGATGCGCTGTCTTGCTCTTCGACCCAGCGCTTGGCCAACATGTATTCTTCTTCCGGCTCGAGCAGCGGGAATTTGCGGATTTCCTGCAGATAGCGGCTTAGTCCGGCCTCGGGCGACGGCGCTGGCAAATTTGCGTAGTTACTCATCTCTGTCCCTCCAATGTTTAGGGGCTTAACATATATCTAGGAAGGCGTCGTGATCACTTCAAGAGGCCTACGCCGTTTTCGTTGACGATCAGTTAATCATTCCGATCGAGATCAGCCAGACACGTTACCGTGCGCTCACGCACATGTGCCACTGTTGAAACCTAACGGCTTTTTGGTGCGCGCAACCCGCCTCACAGCCGCAGATACATGCAAATGCGCATATCCGGAATTCAAGATCAACGTATTTCAATACGCAAATGCATATCTCACACTTGCGCCATCGGATTTCAACAAAATGGTGACACCAATGCAAGAGATATCGACAGCCCGCCCATCACTGCAAACTCCCAAACTGTCGCTGGCCAAAATGGCAGGACTTTTGTACCTGGTGATCATCAGTACCGGGCTCTGGTCCGAGCTCTTTGCCCGCGGACCGTTGGTGACCGCAGACGCGCTGGAGACAGCTGCAAACATCACCGCGCAAATGCAAGTCTTTCGCGTCAGCCTGATGGCCGACGTGATCATGGTGCTTGCGGACATTGCTCTGGCACTGGTCTTTTTTGCCATTTTCAGAACAACCGCCCCGATGCTGGCCACTGCAGCGATGCTGTTCCGGTTGGTGCAGGCTGTCACGATTGCGGCCAGCCTCGTACTGCTGGCCACTGTGCCGTGGTTGTTAGAGCAAGGCCGCGCCGCGGATGCGTTGGCAATGATCAAGGCACACAGTCTGGGTTATGACATCGGTTTGATCTATTTTGGTGTGAACAGCATGATCATGGCTGTGCTGCTGTGGCGCAGCGCGGTTCCGCGCCTTCTGGCTTTGGGCATCGCTGCGGCAGGACTGGTGTATATCTTTGGCAGCGCAAGTTTGCTTTTGGCACCGCACGTGAATGCTGCGATGCAGCCTGCCTACCTTATACCGGTTCTGGCGGAAACCGGATTTTGTCTTTGGTTGCTGCTGCGCGGGCGGATCTAAGCGCCCAGAGCCGCCAAAAGATCAGACATGTCCTGTGGCAGAGGCGCCGTGAAATGCAAAACGGCGCCAGTGCCGGGGTGGGTGAACCCCAACTCGGCGGCGTGCAAGGCCTGCCGATCGAATGCTGCAAGCGCTGCCTGCCCTTTGGGGTCCAACGCCCCCTTGGCGACGCGTCGGCGCCCCCCATAGACCGGATCTCCGATCAGGCCATGTCCGGCATGGGCCATGTGCACCCTGATCTGGTGGGTTCGGCCCGTTTCCAGACGACACGCAACCAGTGATACAGCCGGAGGCGTGCCGAAAACCTCTAGCAAGGTGGCCCGCGTCACGGCGTGCCGCCCGCCGGAAAAACAGACCGCCTGCTTTTGCCGATCAGTTTTGTGACGCGCAAGTTGCGTGGTGATCTTGAGTGTCGCTCCTGTCTCGACCGAAACGCCCCGAACGCCCCTGAGCCGCGGATCACCGATGTCGGGCACCCCCCAGACAACGGCGCGATAAGATCGCTGGACCGTATGTGCCGCAAATTGTTGAGACAGCCCATGGTGTGCCCTGTCGGTCTTGGCCACCACCAAAAGTCCGCTGGTGTCTTTATCAATACGGTGCACAATGCCTGGACGCTTTGCACCGCCGACACCTGACAAGTCCCCTCCGAAGTGATGCAGCAAGGCATTCACAAGCGTGCCACCCGGGGTCCCCGGCGCCGGGTGCACGACCAGTCCCGCGGGCTTGTTGACCACGATAAGATCGTCGTCTTCATGAAGGACCTCAAGGGGGATATCCTCGGGGCCAATGTGACTTTCTTCAGGCTCGGGCACTGCGATCTCGATCTGGTCCCCTTCTGCCACCCGCGCTTTGGCATCGCCCAAAACCGTTCCGCCGCGGGACACCGCCCCTTCGGCGATCAACCGCGCCAGGCGGGTGCGCGACAGCGCCGCGCTCTCTGGCACATCGCGCGAAAGCGCCTTATCAAGGCGCGACGGCGGGTTTGCCCCGATGGTCACGCGCAACACGGTGGATGCCATGAACGATACTCCTGAAACCGATCCTGTCGACGAACCGGCCAATCTAAAGTTTCTGCGTCTGCTGGTCACCGTTCTGACGGGAACCATGATTGCTGGGCTTCTAGTGATCCTGACGCTGATTGTCATCCGCTATACCGACCGGCGCACCCCGCTGCCCGAGGTCATCACCCTACCCGACGGCGCCATGGCCGCGACCTTCACCTATGGGCCGGACTGGTATGCCGTGGTCACCACCGACGATCGGATCCTGATCTTCAACCGCGAAACTGGCAAACTGGCACAAACCATCCAGATCAAACCCTAAACGCTTTGCGCAACAACCGGATCGCTGTCTGCCCAGACCCAAGGCACCCTCGGGCCACAACAAGAGGATGCCATGCTGGATATATTGCCCGAGCTTTTGTTATTTCTTTTCCCACTTGCCTATAGCCCCGGGCCGGGAAACCTGTTTTTTGCAGCCACCGGCGCGCGCTTTGGCTTTGCCGCGACACTGCCCGCGATCCTCGGCTATCACATTGCAACCTGGCTGGTGACCTTCGGCATCGGGCTGAGCGCGCAGGCGATCCTGACAGCAGGCTCGCTGACCTTTGAGATCCTGCGCAATGCAGGCGCAGCCTATGTCCTTTGGATCGCACTTGGGATGATCCGGTCCGACGTTCTGACGTTGAGTCAGACAACCTCAACGGCCACCCTCTGGAACGGAGCACTGCTGCTTGTGCTGAACCCCAAGGCCTTTGTCATCATCGGCCTCATGTTCACGCAATTCGCCCCACAAAACACGGGCACTGTGTTGGGATTTGTCACCGGCGTCACAACGATCTTTACGTTGAATAACCTTGTTGCCTTTTTGATCTGGTCGCTCTTTGGCGCGCAGATTGGCAAACTCTTTCGCGCGCCCCGCGCAGGGCGCGCCCTCAACATCGGTCTGGGGGGGCTTCTGGCGGCGGTTGCCCTGTGGATGGCCTTGTGACCCCGCCTCAGGTGAATTTGCGAAAAAGCTTTGTCTCGTCAAAAGCCGCTTCCAGCGCATCTGTCCGGTCCTTGACCGTTTCCCACATCGCCTCTTGCACAGCCGCGATCGCGCATTCGATCAACAGCATCAGCGGCAACCCGCTGTCCCAGGCTGAGGGTACGGCGATCCGTCCAGCAAAGGTCAGCGTTGCGATACGGTGAATGGGCGAACGCCACTGGTCGGTGAACAAGACAATCTTTGCCCCGCGCGCATGACACATCTGTGCCAACTGAAGGGTCGTGTTTTCATAGCGTCGCACGTCGCAAATGACCACGACATCGCCCTGTGTCACATCCAACAGGTCATGTGGCCAGGCGCCACCAGAAGCCACGCGCCGGACATTCGGTCGAATCATTTGCAAATGCAAAAACAGGTAGTTCGCGATGGTTCCGGTAATGCGCCCGCCAGCAATGAAAAGCATCCGTTCCGGATCCCCCAGCAGGGCGCAGAGCTCATCAAAATCACCGGGGTTGATCTCATCGAGGCTGCGCTGCTGATTTTCAAGGGCCTGCCGGGCATACCGGTTCAGGATGTGCTCATCCGGCAGGTCGTTTTTCCAGACATTGCGCTTGGCCACAGGGTCAAGGATCATCTCTTTAAGCTCGGCCCTGAGGGCCGTCTGAAACTGGGGAAAACCCTCAAAGCCGGCCTTTTGCAACATGCGCCCCACCGTGGTGGTTGACACAGAGGCCGCGCTGGCCAATTCGGTGATGCCCCCCAACCCGACGATTGGATAGTCGTCCAGAAGCGTGTTCAACAACTGCCTCTCGCTGGGGGTCATCTGATCGCGGTAGTGTAGCAGTCTGTCAGATACAGTCATGGCCAGTGCGGTCCGGGGTCAAAACGGAATGTCAAAATTTGCACATGCCGCCTCAATGTGTGTGAAAATTTTCAGTAATATTATTGACAGGTCGCGCGAGCCTGTCAAATATTTTGCCATGGAGATAGATGCAGATTCGATACCACAAGTCGTGGTCCGCGACTTCGGAGAGGTCGTCCGGGTCGAAACCTCTTCAAGCGCGCCGTCGGTGATTATTGTCTGCGAACATGCGTCAAACCGAATTCCCGCGCATTTGAACGCACTTGGCGTGACAGATGAGGTGTTACAAAGCCATGTCGCGTGGGATCCCGGGGCGCTTGGAGTGGCACAGGCGCTGTTGCGACGGATGCCCGGGGTCTTGGTGGCGGGTGGCGTTTCGCGGTTGGTCTATGACTGTAACCGCCCCCCTGACGCACACAGTGCAGTTCCCATGAAAAGTGAAATCTACGCGATTCCTGGAAACGCAGGGCTTGATGTCGGTGCACGGACAGACCGCGTCGAATCCGTTTATCGGCCGTTTTCGCGCGCTCTGTCCAAACAAATTGAAACCTTTTCTGGCTCTTTGGCAGCCATGGTTACCGTCCATAGCTTCACCCCCGTATTTCATGGCGAAGCACGATCTGTCGAATTGGGGCTGCTGCACGGGAGGGATGACCGTTTGGCGCTGGATATGCTGGCCCAAAGGCCTGACCCTGCGCCTTACAGCATCCGCCTGAACGAGCCCTATGCCGCAAGCGACGGCGTGGCCCATACCCTGGACCGACAGGGGGTTGCGAACGCTCTGCCCAATGTGATGCTTGAAATCCGAAATGACCTCATCCGGGAACCGGCTGAGCAAGAAGAGATGGCCTCATTTCTTGCGCCGTGGATAGACGCCTCGGTTGTGAACCTGGCACACTCCAAAGGGTCGGCATGACAGTCTTGCTGGCGATATCGCGCCGCATCGACGGGTTAAGCCGGGTGATCGGCTGGGGCGTGATGTACAGCGTGTTCCTCCTGATGGGCATCCTGTTGTGGTCTTCTGTCTCAAAGACTTTTTTCCTGCCGTCGCTTTGGACCCTCGAAGTGGCGCAATTCGCGATGGTTGCCTATTACATGCTGGGCGGACCATATGCCCTGCTGGTCGGGGCAAATGTCAGGATGGACCTGTTTTACGGCAACTGGTCGCTGCGTCGCAAGGCGACAATCGACTGCGTGACTGTCCTGTTCTTGATCTTTTACCTCGGAGTTCTGCTGTACGGGGCACTCGGGTCAACCGCCTATTCCTTGGGCTACTGGGGCAGCGCACCGATCGAGTACTTCCTTGGCCTGCTTACCGGCTCTGAGCAAATTGGCAGGATGGAGCGGTCGTCGACAGCCTGGAGGCCCTACATCTGGCCGGTCAAGACGATCATGATAGTCGGTCTTTTCCTGATGCTGCTTCAGGCCCTTTCGGAGCTGATCAAGGATATCGCCCGCGCACTGGGGCATGACATTCCGGAGGCCAAGGCGTGAGTCAGGAACATATCGCCATTTTCATGTTTGCATCGATGATGCTGATGCTTTTCACCGGGCAGCGGGTATTTGGCGCGATCGGCGCCATTGCCGCGATCGCGGCGCTGGCGCTTTGGGGCACCGGAGGACAGGACATTCCGTTCTCGGCCGCAATGAAGCTGATGAAATGGTACCCGCTGCTGACCCTGCCGATGTTCATCTTCATGGGTTATGTCCTTTCCGAAAGCCGGCTGGCCGATGACCTGTATCGCATGTTCCATGTCTGGTTCGGCAATGTGCATGGCGGGTTGGCCATGGGCACCATCGGTCTGATGGTGCTGATCTCGGCCATGAACGGGCTCAGCGTCGCGGGCATGGCCATCGGCGCGACCATTGCGCTGCCCGAACTGTTGCGCCGGGGCTATGACAAGTTGATGGTCACCGGGGTGATCCAGGCCGGGTCTTCGCTGGGCATCCTCGTGCCACCGTCAGTGGTGCTGGTGCTTTATGCAATGATCGCGCGGCAGCCGGTGGGGCAGTTGTGGCTGGCGGGAATCATTCCCGGATTGATGATGGCCACGATGTTCATCATCTACATCTGGATCCGCTGCCGCATCAGCCCCGGGCTGGGGCCGGTGGCTGACGATCTTGACCAGGTCTCTGTACAAGAGAAACGCCGCCTGCTTTGGGCCGGGGCGCTGCCTCTGGGGATTTTTGCCGCCATGATGGTGCCATTTGTCAACGGCTGGACCTCTCTTGTAGAGAGCTCGGCCATCGGAGCGCTGACAGCACTGGCCGCATCGATCCTGAAACGCCGGATGAGCTGGGCGGTTTTCCACACCTGCACGCGCCAGACACTGGCGATTTCCTGCATGTTCATGTGGATCATCCTGGCGGCCCTTGGATTTGGCGCGGTCTTTGACGGATTGGGCGCGGTCAAGGCGATCGACAACCTGTTCACCGACCAACTGGGCCTGTCCCCCTGGATGATCCTGATCCTGATGCAGCTAAGCTTTATCCTGATGGGCACCTTCCTTGATGACACCGCCATGCTGGTCATCGTCGCGCCGCTTTACGTGCCGCTGGTCAAGCTGCTGGGCTTTGATCTGATCTGGTACGGCGTGCTGTACACGATCACCACCCAGATCGCCTATATGACGCCGCCCTTCGGCTATAACCTGTTCCTGATGCGCGCCATGGCCCCGCCCGAGGTCACCCTGCGCGACATCTATCGATCGATCATCCCCTTTGTCGGCGTGATGGTCGTGGCCCTGGCCATCATCATGGCCTTTCCCCAAATTGCGCTTTGGCTGCCGGAGACCGTCTATGGGAAGTAGCCTAAGCCTCTGGTTGTTTTTGATGGCCACGTTTGCGGGAAGTGCGACTGGTGCAACCTATCACACAAGTGACGGATATGCTTTCACGGGACAAGACATGCCGAACGGATGGCAAGGCGCCGCGTATCCAGAGCCATGGAACGAGAAATTTGAGGACGATTTCTACTGGCTCCGCTTTGATCACGAGCAAGGGATTGACGGCATCCTTGCATGCCATCCACCCGGCGATCGTGCCATTTGCACAGCATATTTCAAGGTTGAGCCAATCTTTGTAGAGGCGCGCTTCAGTTGGACGCAGCTCAACACTCTTTATGACATCGAAAAGCGGGCCACAGAGTTCGTAACGTGTCTCATCAGCGCGGGGCAGGCAGAACCGTCGAATTAACCAAAAACTTAAAACTGCAACAGAGAGGAAAACAAATGACAACAAGACGTAAGTTTCTGACCACCGCCGCCGTCGGCGCCGCCGCCGCACCGCTGGCGACCCCAGCCATCGCGCAAGGCACCATCAAATGGCGCATGCAGACCTATGCGGGCCCAGCACTGGCGGCCCATGTCATCGATCCAGCGATTGAGATGTTCAACAAGATCGCCGGCGACCGCATGCAGATCGAACTTTTCTACGCCGACCAGCTGGTCCCCACGGGCGAGCTGTTCCGCGCCATGCAGCGCGGCACCATTGACGCGGTGCAGTCGGACGACGACTCGATGGCCTCCCCCACCGATGTGACGGTCTTTGGCGGCTACTTCCCCTTCGCCTCGCGCTACTCTCTGGACGTGCCGGTGCTGTTCAACCAGTACGGGTTGAACGAGATCTGGGACGAGCAGTATTCGGCCGTGGGCGTCAAGCACATCAGCGCCGGTGCCTGGGACCCGTGCCACTTTGCCACCAAGGACCCGATCCGCAGCCTTGACGACATGAAAGGCAAGCGCGTCTTCACTTTCCCGACCGCCGGGCGCTTCCTGTCGCAGTTCGGCGTGGTCCCGGTAACCCTGCCATGGGAAGACATTGAAGTCGCGGTTCAGACCGGTGAACTTGATGGAATCGCCTGGTCAGGCATCACCGAAGACTACACCGTTGGCTGGGCCGATGTGACCAACTACTTCCTGACCAACAACATTTCAGGTGCCTGGGCGGGGTCGTTCTTTGCCAACATGGAACGCTGGAATGCCCTGCCGGAAGACTTGCAAACCCTGTTCCGCGTGTGCTGTGACCAATCCCACTACTATCGCCAGTGGTGGTATTGGGGCGGCGAGGCCAACCTGCGCGTCAACGGAACCAAGATGCAACTGACTTCGATCCCCGACGACGAATGGGCCAAGGTCGAAGCCGCGGCAGTTGGATTTTGGGACGAAATCGCCGCTGAAGGCGAAGTGCAGGCCAAGGTCGTCGAGATCTTCCGCAAATACAACGCCGACATGCAAAAAGCCGGCCGGCCCTACCGTTACGGCTAACTCAACCTGCGAGGCGGAATGCTTTTCCGCCTCGCCCCACGCTCAGAGGTCCGCATGACATTCGAAGAACTCAAGACCCAGATCGCCGCGGGCGAGATCGACACCGTTCTGACCTGCATGGTCGACATGCAGGGCCGCCTGATGGGCAAACGGTTCCACGCCGAGGCCTTTCTGGACATGGCAGAGGGTGAAACGCACTGTTGCAATTATCTGCTGGCCACCGACCTCGAAATGGCCACTCCCGACGGCTATGCCTCGACCTCTTGGTCGGCGGGCTACGGCGATTACATCATGAAGCCTGACCTGACGACGCTGCGCCCCGTGCCCTGGCTTGACGGGACCGCACTGGTGCTTTGCGATGTGCTGGATCATCATACCCATCAGCCCGTGCCCCATAGCCCACGTGACGTTCTGAAACGCCAGGTGGCTCGCGCGCAGGCCATGGGGCTGACCCCGATCATGGCGACTGAACTCGAGTTTTTTCTGTTCCAAGGCACCCATGATGAGATCGCAGCAGGTGGCTACAATCTGACGCCGATCAGCCGCTACAACGAAGACTACCATATCTTCCAGACCACCAAGGAAGAGCCGATAATGCGCCCGATCCGCAACCATTTGAGGGCCATGGGCATCCCGGTCGAGGGCACAAAAGGCGAAGCCGAAGCCGGTCAGGAAGAGCTGAACATCAAATATGCCGAGGCTCTTGCCACCGCCGATCATCACATTCTGGCCAAACACGCGGTCAAAGAGATCGCGCATCTGTCCGGTCATGCTGCGACCTTTCTGCCAAAGTGGCACCACGACCGTGTCGGCTCTGCCGCCCATGTTCACATGTCGCTTTGGCGCGATGGGGCCAACGCCTTCCACGATGCGGATGCTCCGCTTGGAAAGTCGCGGCTGATGGACCATTACATGGCGGGATTGCTTAAATATGCCGCAGACTACACCGTCTTCTTGGCCCCCTACGTCAACAGCTACAAACGCTTCGCCAAGGGCACCTTTGCACCGACACAAATCGTCTGGTCCGTTGACAACCGAACCGCCGCGCTGCGTCTTTGTGGGGACGGCACCCGTGGTGTGCGCGTCGAAAACCGGGTGCCCGGTGCGGATATGAACCCGTACCTGGCGTGCGCAGCCATGCTTGCGGCCGGGCTGAAAGGCATCGAAGAGCAGCTAGATTTGCCAGACCCATTCAAAGGCGACGCCTATGCCGGAACCCATGACGTGATCCCCAAAACCCTGCGTGAAGCCCGCGAGGCGCTGGTCGCTTCGGAGATGTTGACCCAGGCCTTCGGTGCCGACGTGATCGCCCACTACGCCCGGGCCGCAGAAGTCGAGATCGAAGATTTCAACCGGGTGGTCACAGACTACGAAATTGCGCGGGGGTTCGAAAAGGCCTGACGGCCAAGGCTTGCAGTCCGATATCACACGACCCGGACACCCCGCACATGCTGACCCAACCAACCTGCGCCGTCGACCCGCATGACGTCAACGCGCCCCGTTTAAAACCCGGCAGCAGACCACCTGCCAAGAACACTGCACCATAAACAACCGAACCGCACATGACACAACTTCTCACATGTATTTCCCCGGTCGACGGGTCCGTCTTTGCCCAACGCGAAGCCCTGTCTACCAAGGCCGCATCTGCCGCTGTGGCCCGGGCCCGGGCTGCACAGACCGCCTGGGCCGCACGCCCGCTACAAGAGCGCATCGACCTTGTGCTGGCAGGTGTCGCAGCCGTTGGCGCAATGAACGATGACATTGTGCCGGAGCTTGCCCGGATGATGGGCCGCCCGACCCGCTATGGCGGCGAATTCGGAGGGTTTGAAGAGCGGGCCCAACACATGGCACAGATCGCAGCAGAGAGCCTGGCGCCGATCGAGGTCGGCGAGGACGCGATGTTCACGCGCTATATAAACCGTGTTCCCCATGGTGTCGTATTTGTCGTCGCGCCGTGGAACTACCCCTACATGACCGCAATCAACACCGTCGCCCCGGCCCTGATTGCAGGAAATACCGTCGTGTTGAAACATGCGACACAAACCCTGCTGGTCGGCGAACGCATGGCGCAGGCCTTTCACAGTGCGGGCATTCCTGAAGATGTCTTTCAGAACCTCTTTCTGTCGCATGACACGACGCATACTCTCATCGCTGAGAACTCCTTTGACTTCATCAATTTCACCGGTTCCGTCGGGGGCGGCGCTGCGATGGAGCGCGCTGCGGCAGGCACCTTTACCGGGGTCGGCACGGAACTGGGCGGCAAGGACCCGGGCTATGTGATGGAAGACGCGGATCTCGATGCCGCTGTCGATACGCTGATCGACGGCGCCATGTTCAACTCTGGCCAATGTTGCTGTGGGATTGAACGGATCTACGTGCACGAAAGCCTGTTTGATAGCTTTGTCTCTAAGGCGGTCGAGATCGTAAAGAACTACAAGCTGGGCAATCCGCTTGACCCAGAGACGACGTTGGGCCCAATGGCCAATGTTCGTTTTGCTACCGAAGTCCGCGCTCAAATAGACGATGCGGTCGCACAGGGCGCAACCGCCCATATCGCCCCTTTCGACACGGATGACGGCGCGGCCTATCTGACCCCGCAAATCCTGACGAATGTCACCCATGACATGCGTGTCATGCGCGACGAAAGCTTTGGGCCTGTGGTCGGCATCATGCCAGTTGCCTCGGACGACGAGGCGATCGCACTTATGAACGACAGCGATTTTGGCCTCACCGCCAGCATCTGGACGCGTGATCTGGACCGTGCCGTGCAGGTTGGCGATCGCATTGAAACGGGCACAGTCTTTCTGAACCGTGCCGACTATCTGGACCCCGGTCTATGCTGGACCGGATGCAAGAATACCGGGCGTGGCGGTGGTCTGTCTGTCATCGGCTACCACAATCTGACCCGACCAAAATCCTATCATCTCAAGAAAGTCACCTCATGAGCCCGACCGCGAACTTCTCGTACCCCACAGCGATCCGATTTGGCGCCGGGCGCATCAAGGAACTGGCCGAGGCCTGCCAAGCAGCCGGCATCACGCGCCCCCTGCTGGTCACCGACCGCGGGCTTGCCGATTTGCCGATCACCGCCGGCGCGCTTGATGTGCTTGAATCCGCAGGCATGGGCCGCGCTCTTTTCGCTGATGTTGATCCAAATCCAAACGAAAAGAACCTGGCAGCTGGTGTGGCTGCGTTTCGTGCGGGAAATCATGACGGGGTTGTGGCCTTTGGCGGCGGCTCGGGGCTGGATCTGGGCAAGATGGTCGCCTTCATGGCTGGGCAGTCGCGCCCGATCTGGGATTTTGAAGACATCGGCGACTGGTGGACCCGTGCAGATGCAGAGGCCATCGCGCCCAATGTCGCTGTTCCGACAACCGCGGGCACTGGATCCGAGGTCGGCCGTGCCTCGGTGATCACCAACTCGGAAACAGCTGAGAAAAAGATCATCTTTCACCCCAAGGTCCTGCCCTCTGTTGTGATCTGCGATCCGGAATTGACCGTCGGCATGCCCGCCTTCATTACGGCCGGCACCGGGCTGGATGCCTTTGCGCACTGCGTTGAGGCCTTTTCCAGCCCGCACTATCATCCCATGTCCCAGGGAATCGCGCTGGAAGGCATGCGCCTTGTGGTGGAAAACCTGCCACGGGCCTTTGAGACGCCGGGCGATCTGACCGCACGGGCCAACATGATGTCCGCCGCCATGATGGGGGCCACGGCCTTCCAAAAGGGCTTGGGTGCGATACACGCCCTAAGTCACCCGATTGGCGCCATGCATCACACGCACCACGGAACAACAAATGCGGTCTGCATGCCCGCAGTGCTTCAACTCAACGCTCCGGAAATCCGAGAACGGTTTGATCGTGCCTCGGGGTATCTGGGCATCGACGGCGGGTTTGAAGGGTTCTGCGCATTTGTCGATGTGTTCAACCAACGGCTGGGCATTCCCAAACGCCTGTCAGAGCTGGGCGTTTCAGATCCGGATCTGGACCGACTAATTTCGGATGCCTTGCAGGATCCAAGTTGCGGTGGAAATCCGGTTGAGCTGACCCAAGCCAACATCCGGGCGCTGTTCGAAACGGTCCTTTAAGCCCCCCAAAGATGCGGCCAACCCAGGAGCCTTCTAAGACAGAGGACTGGGCAGGCCGCGTCCGTACACGCAGGCCAAACACCGATTTGGGCCCGGCGGTCACGCCGGTGCCCGTCTGGAAAGCCAAAGCAGACAGCAACCCTGTCGGCAGGTCACATACCGCCCCCGAAAGGCCTCAGGATGCGATCACTGCATCACGGTATACGGCGAAGAAATTTTAATATGGTACCGCCTCCCCGGTTCGAACGGGGGACCTCTAGATCCACAATCTAGCGCTCTAACCTACTGAGCTAAGGCGGCACTGGCAGGCGAATTACCCCTGGCTGAGACCGAATGCAAGCCTTATTCGGCCTCCAAAGCGGGGTGTTTTTCAAGTTTCCAGGATCAGACGGGGGCCACGGCCCCACAGGTCGCCGGGTTTGGCCAGCCACATGACCTGTGCAGCCAGACCCTGCACCCCATGGCCTCCCACAAATCGCCGGGATCATCTGCCCCAAGCCAGAGACCATTCGTCAAGGCAAGGATCGAACACGTGGGGCGCAACCAACCAATGCCAGGGGGCCGGGCGCTCTACTTGCAATTCAACGCTCTGAGCGCTATGCGCGAGGTCAGGGCCGAAAAGCGCCCAAAAGGACGACAATGGGCATCAACGACGAGCGTGAGATTGAGGCAAACCTTCAGATCGGACCCACCGATCAAGGGATGGTTCGATTGTTTATCATTGCCGATGGGCTTGAAATTCCCATGGACTTTTCGCCCGATGAAGCGGCGGAAATCGCCGAAGAACTGGCCGCAGCAAGTGCCACTGCCCGCAAGGTGAAGTCGCGCCGCTAGACATGCTGGTCAATTAGGACAGGGTTGCCATCCGGGTCGACCACAACAAAGCTGGCAGGTCCTCGTCCCTTGTCATCCACTTCGACCTGGGGTTTCAAACCCGCCGCTTTCAGACGCCTCTGAATCTCGCGCACATCAAGGAAATTTGTCATTTGCCGCCCCTCGGCATCCCAGCCAGGGTTGAAGGTCAGCATGTTCTGCTCAATCATGCCTTGAAACAGTCCAATGGTACACCGGCCGTTTCGCATGATGACCCAGCCTTCATCAGGATTGCCCCCCAGAACCGTGAAGCCGAGAATTTGATAAAAGTCACGCGATTTTGCCAAATCACTGACGGACAGACTGACTGAAAAGTTACCCAGTTGCATGTGTATCCCTCATCTGTTGAGGTCAGACTGCCCTGTGACTGAATTTTTCGCAAACCTTCAGGTGATAGAACTGAATGTTTTTCCGGCCCCGGGGTCACGCAGCATCTGCAACCTGCGCGCGGCGTGTTGTGCGATCTTGCGAATCAGCACATTGCGCCGAGCGCCGGCCAGTTTGTCCTCGGGTGACATGCGCAGGATTTCAGCGTCATAGGCATCGGCAATTATAAGGCCGGTATCCTCGGGCAACAGATCGGTTGGAAACTCCTGATCTACTGCCCAGAAGTATCTGTCACACCATGGCAGATACCCCTGCCATTTTGAGTCCGTCATGAAATCGGCACGGCTTGATTTGCATTCAACCACCCAGATCTCTCCCTTTGGGCCCAAACCAACCACGTCAACACGCAAGCCGCGGCTTGGTACGAACTCTTCCACGCAAGCGAACCCAAAAGATGACAAATGGCGCATCACGCCACGGGCCAGTATTTGGCCGGGTTGCATTTCAGTCAAAGCACTCATGGGCCAAGTTTTGAACGAAAGGTGAACAAAAGCAAGGGTGGATTTTTCGCGTAATTCGCAAACGCGATCAGCCTACGTAGATTGCGCCCGGCTAACGGTGTGCACAACCGCGCCTGCCAAGAGGCAGGTGTGATGATCGCCTGGCGCCTTCTCAATGCCGCGCCCTGCGGAATGCTTCATGAAATCGTCTATCAGTGCAACGCCTACACCACAATCGGTACACTGGCTCTTGCTGATAGGACGGCGCGGCCCTATGTGTGGCCCAGGCGGGTTCTGCCCTTCTCGTGTTACGGTTGCATTCCGGTGGCCTTAAGCAATTCCGAGGGAGTTGGCTCTGTCCGGGCCCTGGTTCGGTTACCTGACACCCACCTGTATATACAGGTCCTCGGGAATGAGATAACCCCACGGTTGGTGTGGTCCCGTCGCTTCGAACTGGCTTTTGACTGCCACCGTCATGCACCAGCCAGCCAGGACCGCTCATCAAGGACATGTGAAATAGGCCGGTCTGGCGCCAGCTACAACGCATCTTCGTCCTCAAAGGAGATTTGGGATTTCGACGCACGGAGCATCCGTTCCGAAGGCTCAGAATGCGGTGTTTAGCGCGCAAAAAAGTGCGGCACACAGAGGGCAAACCGATCACAGTCCAAGCCGCAGGTCTTTCCAGCACACAGACCACGTTTGATGCCAATTGTCATAATTGCCCGCAAGCTTTTCATCTTTACGCCGCAATTCTGGATTGAAAGTGGACCCGTCAACAAAGGGTTAACGCACATGGCAGTGTATGACGCAGTTGAACACCGAAGCCCGGGCCTTGCCTTGCCCCTGCTTGTGACGGTTACAATTGGCTCGGTGATTTTTGGCGCGTGGTATGCGATGAACCGCTCGCATATCCTGGGCACGTCCCCCACATTGATCACGATCGCGGACTTTGTTCGCCCGCACGAAAGCTTGCGCAACTTGATCGCCGCCCATCAACACGCGGTGGCGACCGGCGATCTGACTTCGGCGGATCGGATCGGTGCCATGATGATGTCGAGGACCGAGACATCGCGCTACACCACATTGGCAGGGTTTGCGATGAACGACAGAGCGCTTGTGCTTCAAGCCCTGGGTCGGCGCGATGAGGCCGAACTGCTGTTCCGTCAAGTTCTGGCGATGGGCAGGTCAGACGCACCGCACCATCAAGTGGTGCGTATGCGCAATTTGGCAGCCTTGCTGATCGAGGACGAACGATTTGAAGAAGCCGATCAACTGCTTTTCCAAATCGCAGAAATCGCGCCGGACTGGATGCAGCACCGCCGCTAAAAGGCTTCGGGTTTTGCCTCGCGCGCCATGTGATCCAACACGGCGTTTACAAATTTTGCCTCCTGGCCCTCGGGGTAAAAGGCTTTGGCGACATCGACGAACTCTGTGATGACGACACGCGGTGGGGTGTCCAGCTCGATCAGTTCTGCACCAGCTGCACGAAAAAGCGCCCGTAGCGTTGGGTCGATGCGGTCAATCCGCCATTTCGCCACCAGCGCCCGATCGGTCATCTGATCGATCCGCGCCTGCCAATTGACGGCCTGCTCGAGAAGCTTGGCAAAGAGCGTGATATCCCCCTCTGCCATTTCATCGCCCTCATAGGTTGCGCCAAAGCGGTGCTCAAGGAACTCACCCCGGACCGCGTCAACGGACTGGTCAGAGTGTTCCATCTGAAACAACGCTTGCACGGCATACAGCCGTGAAGCCGATTTCATCTTGCGTTTCATGTTGCCCGAAGGCGAGGTGGTGCCTGTCATGCGGAAGGCGTGTCCTTGGTCTGACCTGCGATCTGAATTTCGTCGCGCAGGGGCTGGAAGCCAACACCACTACGCGGACCGCCCCAATTACGAGCAAGTGCAACCAGATGCAAGGCCGCAGCGGCGGCGCCACCGCCTTTGTTCTGCCCGGCCACCTCGGCCCGAGCCTGGGCTTGATCCATGGTTTCAACCGTCAGGATACCGTTTCCAATGGCCAACCCTTGCAAACCCAAGAGCGTAATCCCGCGTGAACTGTCGTTACAGACGGTTTCATAATGCGTGGTTTCGCCGCGTATGACACAGCCAAGTGCAACAAAGCCGTCATAGTTTGCCAAACGTCCGGCCATGCCGATCGCAGTCGGCACTTCCAATGCGCCTGGCACCTCAATGGTGTCATGCGTGCCACCGCAAGCTTCTATTTCCGCCCTGGCACCGGCAATCAGCTGATCAGCGACCTGCCGGTAATAAGGTGCCACAACGATCAACAGCTTGACGGGCTTGTCAAAGCTGGGCCGCGACAAAGTGTAGTGTTCTTCCAAGGCAGCCATGATTATCCAAGCTCCGATATCTTGCGGGTTCCGGTAATTTCGAGGCCATACGCCTCAAGTCCGACGACTTTGGGCGTCGGTGAATTGGTCAGAAGTGTCAGCTTGGACAACCCCAACGAACTGAGGATCTGCGCGCCGAGGCCATATTGGCGCAAGGTTTTTGGACTGACACCTTCGCCAACGTCCATCTTCATCGACGTGTCGCGCAACAGCACGACGACGCCTCTGCCCTCATCGGCTACCAAAGCCATGGCATCGCCGAACTCGGCCGCGCGACCTCGGGGACCCGTGCCAACCACATCCAGCATCGGATCCAACGCGTGCATCCGCACAAGGACCGGCTCCTCACCCGAGATATCGCCCTTGGTCAGTACGATATGTTCGTCCCCATGGGTTTCATCGGTGTAGATTCGCATGTCCCATTCACCGCCGAACTCACTTTGAATGGTCTGCTGATCGCGCACCTTCACCAGGTTGTCATTGCGACGACGATAAGAAATCAGATCGCTGATCGTTCCGATCTTGATCCCGTGACGTTGGGCGAAAGTGACCAGTTCTGGAAGCCGCGCCATGCTGCCGTCTTCATTCATGATCTCGCAAATCACGCCCGAGGGGTTCAAACCAGCCAAACGGCTGACATCGACTGCGGCCTCGGTGTGGCCAGCGCGCACCAGCACGCCACCCGCCTTTGCACGCAGTGGAAAGACATGCCCGGGCGAGGCGATATCGGCCGCCCCCTTCGAGGCATCGATCGCAACCGAAACGGTGCGCGCCCGATCGGCTGCCGAAATGCCGGTTGTCACGCCTTCGCGCGCCTCTATTGACACGGTAAAGGCCGTTTCATGCCGCGAAGAATTGTGCGTCGACATCAATTCCAGGCCCAGCGCATCCACGCGGTCGCCGGGCAAGGCCAAGCAAATCAGGCCGCGCCCGTAGAGCGCCATGAAATTGATTGCATCCGGTGTGGCCCATTGCGCCGGGATCACCAGATCCCCCTCATTTTCGCGATCTTCATGATCCACAAGGATGAACATCCGGCCGTTGCGAGCGTCATCGATGATCTCTTCTACCGAAGAGATCGCGTCTTTCCAGTCGTTTTCCACTGGGCCGGGCTTTTCGTAGTCTACCATGTCGCCTCCGCGCGTCGTCTGTTTCGCCAGATACGCCAGAGCGTCGTAATTATCCAGAGCTTGCGACGTGGCGAAAAAGAAGTTTCCTAGTCGAAAATGTCTTCCAGCACGTCAAAGGCCTCTTCAAACAGGCGCGCGCCGAAGCTCTTGCGCTTTTTGTGCTTTTTCTTCTTTTTGCGGCGGTCAGAGTCAGGATGCTCCCAACCAGAAGGGCTGGCGGGGCGCTTTGGGACTTTTTGGGCCTTTTTACCGGTTTTGTAACTGCCCGAAGGGTGGTCGGCCCGCAACATCTTCATATCGTGCAACGGGGCCCCGCAGCTTGAGCAAACCAGTTCATGCTTGGTGTGCCCTGACAAAACCAACGCAGCTTTGGTGCCGCAATAACAACAGGTTGCAACTTTGGTGGACGGGGCCATGGTCTCTCCTTGTGTTGGCATCCTACCTAAGCTGCATATTCGAAATTTGAAGACACGTCCGTGATGATTTGTGTTTTTTCCCTGCATCAAGCCTGACTGCACATGCCCGGCGCCGCCCACAGGCCATGGGCGTGATCATGACAGATAGGGCCTGGTGCATCTGAATGCGCGAATCGCCCCTTTGCAGCCAGATGCCCGAACGACCGCGGCCAAAGCTCTTGGATCGCACGCACAGACCGGGTTAACGCGTCGCATAAAGGGCCACTGCCGCTGCATTTGAAACATTCAAAGAACCGAATGCTTTGGCAAACGGAATCTTGACCAAATGATCACAGGTGTCTTTCGTCTTTTGTCGCAAGCCCGGGCCCTCGGCCCCCATAACCAGCGCCAGGGCGCGGTCTTTTCTGCCCTCGACAGCCTGTTCCAGCGTCACATCCGCCTCACCATCCAGCCCCAGGATCAGGAACCCCATGTCGCGCAGGCGTTCCATTGTCTCGGCGAGATTGCGTTCTCTGAGATAGGGCTGACGCTCAAGGGCACCGCTGGCCGTTTTGGCCAAGGCGCCGGTTTCCGGCGCTGAATGGTGCAAGGTCCCGATGACTGCAGCGGCCCCAAACACCTCGGCCGAGCGCAAAATCGCGCCCACATTGTGCGGATCTGAAACCCGGTCCAGCAGGACAACACGCGGGGCACCAGTTCCCTGCATCACCACGTCATCCAACCGGCCCCAGTTCAATGGCTTGACCTCCAGCGCCGCGCCCTGGTGTACGGACTGCGGATCAAGCGGAGCTGAGAACCTGCGTGGATCCGACAATTCCGGCTCTATCCCGGATTGAGCGATCGCGTCAGACAACTTGTCGGCAGCGTTGCGCGTCACGACCAGTCGCAGCTTGTCCCGCGCCGGATTCTGCAACGCGTCGCGCACAGCATGCAAGCCAAACAGCCAAACCGTTGCAGCTGCAGCCGCACGTTTGGCCTGTTCCTTTTCCACCACCCACTTCGGCTTTTTCACCACGATCCGACCCTTTGTCCTAGATCGCGTGTTGATGCGCCGAGCCGCGTGCAAGCGCAAGAGATTTTCCTGTTGACGTCCCAAATCGCCAACTGTAATCACCCCTCACGCCCCGAAGCTGAGCGACGGGGAGTACGGTGTGGGCGACAGGCCGCAAGGTGTGGCAGGGGACTGTAACTCCCTCGCGGAGACGCACGCTTGGTTCGATTCCAAGGTCGCCCACCACCCGTATTTACCCGCCAAATTCAGACAACGCACATCAGCTTTGGACGGGGAACGCGTCCTCTGAGACTGCAGAACAGGCTCAGCGTGTTACGCAGCTATCGGGTATTGAGGCGCATCCTTAAAATTGACCGGCTTGCAAGGCGAGGTCAAACAGACACCACACGGTTTTGGCTTTCCCTTGGCCCATATTCACGGCATATCCCTGCACCCATGGTGGATACTCCGAAAATGCCCGAACCCGCGCTGTCGCTGTCGTCTGAAACGTTCGAGATCTTTCTGATCTGCGCACCCGGACTTGAGGCACAGCTTGCCACAGAGGCCCGCGAGGCCGGCTTTTCCCAGCCTGTCACCAGCCCCGGGGGGGTCACATTCCGTGGCACCTGGCAGGACGTGATGCAGGCCAATCTGCGTTTGCGCGGTGCGACACGGGTGCTGGCACGGATCGGACAATTCAGGGCCTTTCATCTGGCCCAGCTTGACAAGCGCGCCAGGAAGTTTCCTTGGTCAACGCTCCTGCGTCCTGATCAAGCCATCAAGGTCGAGGTCACCTGCCGCAAGTCCAAGATCTATCATGCCGGTGCAGCGACCCAGCGCCTGGAGCGCGCAATCGCCGAAGAACTCGGAGCGCCGATCTCGGCCGCGGCAGATCTGGTGTTGAAGGTGCGCATCGACGACAATCTGGTGACGCTCAGTCTGGATACATCTGGCATCTCGCTGCACAAACGCGGCCACAAGGTTGCAGTCAACAAGGCCCCCATGCGCGAAACGATGGCCGCGCTGTTCTTGCGGCAGGCGGGTTACCGCGGGGATGAACCAGTGCTTGATCCGATGTGTGGATCCGGGACCTTCGTGATCGAGGCCGCCGAGATCGCAGCTGGTCTTGCGGCGGGTCGATCACGCGGGTTCAGCTTCGAACGCTTGGCAAACTTTGATGCCGATGCCTGGTCCGCCCTAAAGTCTGAGTCGGGTGACAAGACGCCTGAATGCCGATTCTTCGGATTTGATCGCGACAGCGGGGCCATCAGAATGTGTCACGCCAATGCAGAGCGGGCTGGCGTCTCAAACTGGACTCAGTTTGCTACCCAGCCGATCTCAGAGGCGCGCCCCCCGGCAGCCGGGCCGGGCCTGGTCATTCTGAACCCGCCTTATGGAGGACGGATCGGCAACAAGTCGTTGCTCTATGGGCTGTACAACAGCATCGGCGACGTATTGAAAACACATTTTTCAGGTTGGCGCGTGGGGATTGTCACCGCCGAAGGGGGCTTGGCCCGCGCCACGGGACTGCCCTTCAAACCACCCGGCCCCCTGGTGGCACATGGCGGCCTGAAAGTCCGCCTGTCACACACCGCACCGCTGCCATAAAAGGGGGGCCGCCTTAAGTAGGCGACCCTGGCGCATGACACGCAGCATCGCTAGAATTGGCGACGCATTTCATTCCAGATCTTGGTCTGGTTGCCGCCCAATTTAGAGTAGCCAAGAGGGCGATATCGCTCTGCAAGGGCGTCCAACTGTCGGTCGTTATCAAGCGTCAGATAGGCTTCAAGCCAGGCGAGGTTCCAGGCCTTTATCTGAGCAGATCCATCAAAAAAGCTTTGCACCCGTCCGGCTTTTTGGGCCGTCATTTGGCCTGTTTGCAAATCGTTCACGGCAAAGCTGACGACCCGGCGCAGTGCATCTTCGCAACGACCGGCGATGCGCACCCCCTGCCGTTCCAGCAGCACCGAGGACACGGTCAAAGGTGCGATGGCATGCAACTGGTAATGCAGCGCAAGTTTGCCGCGGCTCATCTCTTGTGGCAGTGCGCCGTCAGCATCTGCGGTGCACAGGATGTAATTTGTCGACCAAGCCGCCCATCCCCGCACAACCGGATCGTTGGTGTACGCCGCAATCGCTGCGCCCGCCATTGCCGACCAGGCACGCAGATTGCCCTGGCTGGCCCCATCCGGGGCATCACGTTCCCAGAACTCCATCTGACGTTCCATGAGACCGGCCAACCAGGTCTTTACGATTTCCCGGTCCGCCTGCGACGCGGCATAGGGCTCGATCTGCAAGATCACCATGCCGAGTGAAGCCAAACGGGATCCGATTGTCATCTTGGCCGTCTGTGATTGCAGATCCGCCAAAGCATTTGCGCGCGCCCAGGTCGCGATATGCGACATCGTGCAATTTGCCACCACCCCTTTATCCAAATCCGGGTCGTAGATCTTGTTGGCCATTTCAGAGACGTCACGCAGAAAGTTGTCAACCGGCTCAAGCGCCTCTTTGGCCTCAGCGTTCCGTGCGGCATTGATGGTCGAGCGGCTGGCATCCCCATCTGCATAGCGGCTGCCATAGGCCAAGGTATAGACCGGATCAGGCGGAGAAAGGCACAGGAACATTCCTGCAGCCTCTGCCGGGCGGGTCGAGATCGAGAACAATGAAAAACTGACAAAAAAAAGGCAGGCAGAGGTTTTCAAAAACGTCATTGAGTGGTTCCCAGTCTGAGAATGGACGCAATACCCTGCGCCCGGTTGTGTCCAAGGGCTGCGGCTTTATCGAGCCAGTCCAGAGCTTCTGTGAGGTTGCGAGATACACCGATGCCATAGGCCTGGGCGTAGCCCAGTTCGGTCATGGCTTCGGTATCGCCATTTTCTGCCGCCTCTTTGAGCCAGCGCGCAGAATTGATCAAATCCCGTTGGGTCTTGGCGGTTTTTCGCAAAAGCAGACCGAATTCCAGCTTGGCCGCAACATCACCGCGTTGAGCTGCCGAAACATACAACTGCGAGATGTCGTACCTCCGGTTGACCAGCCTTTGGACATCTTCATCCGCCTTGCGGAAGGTCGACAGCGCCCAGGCCTCGTCCCCCGGTCCGGGGTTGGTGACAACTGCCAACATGTGATCCGCCGCCACAGCCGGATCATAGGTGCGCAGGTCAGGGTCGGATGTCAGCTTGAACAGCCGACGATGGGCAGACCGATCTCCTTCGGCCAGCGCGCGTTGGTAAACATCCAGTTCGGTCGGCGCGGCGCCCTGAGTGTAGGCACCCATCTGGGCATTCGACAAGCGCAGTTTCGACAGCGTATGCCCGCCTTCGAAATGCAGGCCTACGGTGCGCCAGTGAAACGACATCTCACTGTCGCGCCAAATGGCATAGATATCGCCCAGTTCATCGACATCCTTGGTGCCACAGTTCATCAGAGAAACGGCGCGATCGACGTAGTCATCGACCTTTTCTCGCGCAATGTAGGGCATGGCAAACATCAGCGCCAAAAAGTCGCCACGGTTCTCGATCTGCTCTTCGAACTCGCGGAAGGTCTCGATCGGATCGATGGGGTTGGGCCCCAACGCCAAGAGGCGCGCTTTCAATCGCATCGCCGCCCCCTCGCCGCGGTTGCCCGCACGCGTCAGAAGGTCAAGAATTTCCTCGGCAATCTTAGGATCACGCGCATTGTCCTCGGTCAAGGCGATCGCCAGGTCAAGGGCTGTGGTCACCCCGTTGTTCAGGTAAACCCGGCGGAACAGTTCGACCGCCAGAGCGCGCTCTGCGGGGTTGGTCGCCAATGCAAACTCAAGCTCGGCAAAGCTTTCAAGCCCCTGATCGGACCGATCAAGGCGTGCCGCCCACAAACGGTGCATGCTGTCGCTTGCCCAGGGGTTGACCTGAATGCGTTCGACCCAATGCGCGAGGGAACTTGTCCGCCCAGACAAGGCCTGTGCCTGGATCTGCGCCAGAACTTCAGGCTCTTTGAACGGATCCAAAGCCAAAAGATCAGTCGCACTGACCTGGACCGTATCATATTGCGCGGCGCGGTACATGTCCGCCCAGGCGTTCGCTTCGCGCAAACGCGGCGCATCATTGACCTTGCAGCGATAGAGGTTGTCCAACTCATTCAACGAGCTTTCCATGCCCCAGCGATCCACGGTTTCCATCAACAGGTTGACCGCACGGTTCACTTGAACTTCATCGTCACGGTAGCGCATCAACATCAGCGCCAAGGTCTGCGTGGCCTCGGGGTCACCCTTGGCATGGGCCACCTCAAAATGCTCCAACGCCTCGGCTTCACCCTTCCAGCGCCCGCGGCGAACCAGCACCTCTTTGCCCAGCGTTGTGTGAATGAAGCCGGGCGCGTTCTGTAGAGCGGTCAACTCATACAAATATTCAAGATACAGGCTTTCTTCGTCTGCCTCGATACCATCGAGGTTCACGGCCAACTGGAAATAGGATGACAGCGATGGGCGGTTGCGGCCCGTGTCCGCGCTGAAGTTATAGCCAAGTATCCGCAGAAGTTCGGCCTCTTCCACATCACCGGCAGACTTCAGAGCCTCGACCTCGGCATCGTCCAGCGAAATCCCGCGCTCAACTGCAAGGCGCAGGTAGTGCATCATGACGTCCTGGTCTTTTTCGATGGCATCGGCGTCCAGATGCAGCTCAACGATCCGCCATGCGCCCTCGGCCCCCCCCATGTCGGCAGAGAACTTGTACCAGGCATAGGCCAACCGTGGGTTGGGCGAGACGATGTCGCCGCTCAGGTATTCGCGGGCAATGCGTTCGGCCCGACGGCAGACGCCGGCGTTCAACTGACCCAGCAACCCGCCAAACGCCATGGTCACCGTCAAGTCCAACGGTGCATCCCATCCCTCGATCGGGTTGCCTTCGAGTTCCATGCGGGCAAGGTTCAAAAGCGCGTTGGCGTTGCCCCCAAAGGCCGCATCCCGGATCAGCTCGCGGGCGTAGGGTTTGTCCGGCGAGACACCTATTCCGTTCATGTAGAACTGTGCCAGCACCAACAATTGGTTGTTCGTCAGCTGGTCTTGCCGATCGCGCAGCTGATCGATCAGACCGACCGCCTGAAGTTCATCGAACCGACCGGCGTCTACGAACAGGTTGATCCGCGCCAGAAGCTCCTCGTTGCCGGCGAAATCTTCATCCAATGAGGCAAGCCGCGTGATCAGCTCATCCACAAAATCAAAAAACAGGTCCGGGTCCCGGGCTTGATAGCGCTGAATGTCACGGGACAGGTAACGGCGGCGCAAATTGTCTGACAGACGTTCGGCGCCATCCCCAAATGACAGGTCATCGCGGTTGCGAGCCCGGGCGAAGGGACTGCAGATGTCTTGCGGTTCCATCAGCGGCGGCGTGAAGGACAATTCAAGGGTGCGACCCTGTTGAGCCTGACCCCAATGTGGCAATGTCAAAGTTGCAGCCAGCGTCAGCCCTGTCCAAAGTGTTGCGCGTTTCTTCATGCCTCACGCCCCCCTAGAAGTAACAGGCGGTGACGGTGGCCTGGCCACCAAACGCCCTGTCGAGTTCGATTTCGACGCTCTGCGCGCCCTCTGCCCAGATGCCCGTCACGGGCATGAAGAACCGCCCCGTGGCGACCTGATCTGCGTTGCGATAGATCGACCGTGTCCGCACCAGCCCCGTACCAGATGCGAAATGGAATTTGGCCATGCTGGCCTCGCCTCCGCTGGCATCTACCGAAAGCGTGAAATTGGCGCCCGGATCCAGTGTGCTGAGGTCCGCGCGCACCCGGTTGGGATCCGTTGTGGGCAAAACCGGCACTGGGACACGGCAGGCATTTCCGGCAGCGGCAATCAACTCGCGCATGGGCTGGTCGCCCCATTTCGCCAGGTTGTTCTGGATCGGGTTTTCCCAGACAAGAAAAGCCGGACGCGACTGCTGAAACGCCCGCGACGTCAAATAGGTCGAGATCGCCGCAAATGGGCCGCCATCCGGGACGGCGTATTGCGACACCTCAAGACCTGCATATTGCGAAATAAAGCCACCCAGGTTGACCGCTTCCTCGGCGCTGAATTCCGTTCCCACCAGTGCGACGCGGCCGTTTTGCAGCGTGCCACCGCCAAACAGCGAACTTTCTCCTGCGCCAACGATGGCGCCAGCGACACGTGTCGACGTATAGGCCTGTGTCTCCGCCTCTGGCAGATCGATCATGCAAAAGCGCTGCAGAATGCGGCGCACGTCACTGTCAATGGTCACCCGGCCCGTGGGCGTCGAGTTGAAATTGCCCTTGGGTAGAACGTTGAACGTCTCGGTGCCTTGCATTTCTGCCGCAATCGCTTTTGCCATCAATTGCGATCCATAGGCGGTCAGCTTGGGATCGGTCTTGAAGTAAGGCAGCTCTGCCCCGGTCCCGCCCATAACGATCGCCTTCCGCGCGTTCACCGCGACGATACCCGCACGCCGCATGCGGCGAACGGCATCATCGTAGACGGTTGCTGCCAGGTCAGGATCAAATCCGAAATCCATTGCCTTGCGCGGCAGGAAATCTGGCATCGCCAACGCTTTGGTTGGCACAGGGACGTAGACCAATGTTGTGCCCATCGACTGAAGCGCCGCCGACAACTCGGCCAAAAGATCGACCGTCTCGTCCGAGAACGGATGGAAGTTTCGCAAATCCGGTTCAACCGGGTAAAACACGCCGGCCATGCCTTCGACCGCGGCATTGGCGTGAAATCCTGACAGATTTGAACAACCATATGACGTCTGAGATGAGACGTCTTGCGGTGCAACGCTGTCACCCGGGTTCAGGTCGGTCAGCAAGTTTTGCGATATGGCTGCCTGTGCCACCGATATGCCCAATACTGCAGCAGCCATGGTCTTGCGCAGATATGTCATGAGGTTGCTCGCCCCTTTTGTTTTCAGTTGCCTGCCAGCGTTTCTTTTTGTTTTTCATCCAGCAGGGCCAAGATATTTGCCGCGGTCACTTGAACCGGCAATTCCGGGGATAGTGCCGCCCGGGTCAGATAGTCTCGGGCGCGGGCCAAATCCGCATCCGATTGATCATTGGTTTGCAAGATCGCCAAAGCCAGTCGCAATTCAGCACGTCCGTCGGCATTTTTTTCCGCTTGCAAGAGGATTTTCTGACGCGTCTTTTCAGAGAGCTTGCCAAAAAGCTTGCCATCGCCGTTGAAGTCAATCACCGCCTGAAGCGCCAGCGAATTGCCCGCCCATGCATGGGCATAAAGCACCTTGATCATTTGGGCCTTGCGACCCTTTGGTTCGGTATCAGGGTCAAGGTACCACATCGCCTCGACCATTTCATCCAATGGCCAAATGCGGCCTGTGCCCACCGCGATTGCGCCGAAGTATGCAATGTCGGATGCATTTTCCGGGATCCCGCGCCCGACCAGAACATCTACCAACTTGGCCGCTGCAAGACCGTCTTTGGCCTCGGCCAACCCACGTAAGTCGTCATCGCTGACGACCTTTTTGGCAACCATTGCCAATCGCGCCTCGCGCAAGGCACGGTTCGGCAGGTCTGCGGTGTTGGTGATGCCTTCGTCGACGACCACACTCACCTGGCGAGAGTCGCGATCAGCGGGGAACGCAAATGGCAGGGTCTGGGCGAAGACCGGGCTTGTCAGCGCGGTTGTCACAGCAATGACCAAGATGCATCTGAACATGGTCCCGCCTACCGTTCCGGACACATGAAGGGGTTGAGCGGCGCATCAGACGGCCCAAACGACGTCATCACCACGCGCTCTGCGCCGCGCATGTTCTGCGCGATGTGTCGTGTGTGAGACGACAGCTCTCCATCGAGGAAGCGCGGAAACTGGCGGGAAAAATCATTGCCTTCAAGCTCAACAAACTCGCCCTCAGCGGTCGCAAGCCCCGATTGATTGCCCACAAGACGATTGTTGCGCATCACCGTTAAGGCGCCATGGGGTTGGGCCGAAACGAACAGCGCCGCTGATCGGTTCTTGTAGATCTTGTTGTTGATGACCACGTTGCCCAGCCCTGTCCGAATCTCGATGCCCTTTTGTTTATTATCCATCACCAAATTGTTCTGAATAAGGCCACAATTGGTCTTGGTCAGGGTGATCCCGCCGCCTCCTCGGCTCCATACGATGTTGTTTTCAACCAAGACCTGATCACTGGCGTTGCGGATCGCGATCCCGGTGCGTTCCCCGTTCAGCAGCAGATTGCCGCGGATCACACCACGGGCCGAGCCACTGAGAACGCGAATACCGTTGGTGGGCGCCTCACCGGAAAAGATATTGCCAAGAATTCGGGCGTCCGAAGATTGCGAGACAATCAACGAACTGCCGCGGGTATCATGGAACTTGTTTCCCAGAATGGTCGCCCCACGCGAGGCGTTAACAGCCAGCGACACGACACGGTCGAAGACACTGTTTTCAATATGGATTTCACCCGTTGTCGGCAAAAGTGGATTCCGCGCAATCGAAAACCCCGAGTATTTCGGCTCGCCACCAAAACCCAGATCTTCGAATGTGGCGTTGGCCACATGTGCGCTTCCACCGCCGGTGACGGTGACAAAGGGCACAAAGTCCTTGCTATTGACGCTTTGGGGACCAACCGAGCGTACCGTCGCGCCATTGATCTCGATCTTGCCAAAGACAACGATGAATGCGCCATCCGGACGGCTGAGTTGCAATATTTCACGCGGCCGAAGTCGCAGTGTGGCGTCAGTCCAGATGATCACAGGTGTTTTCAAGGTCACCCCGCCAGGCGACAGATCACTGGAAAATTTGTTGTTTTCCAGAAGTTTGTGAAGATCCGGAAGTGTGACAACCCCTTTTCGTATCGACAGAGCATCCATATCGCCGCCTTGGGCCTGGATGACGTCGAAGTTGTCTTTGGCCCCGTAGGTCTGCGCCAACATGGCAAGGGCAAGGCGCAGATCGAGGCGCTCAACCTCGGGCAGTACATTGCCCGTGGCGGTCCAATCATAGGCCGCGCCCAAGGCGGGGAACATCTCGGGCTTGGTGACATGGGTCAACCCAACTTTGTCAACCAGGTCGACATTGGGAACCTGAAGAGAAGCGCCCCCGTTCAACGCGGTATCCAGCGCTTCGATCTTTTTGCGCAGATCGATGATCTGCGGATCAGGCGCTGCTGCCGCCGGCTGGGTTAACCCAAGAGCCAGCACGCAGGCCTGCAGCACCAGACGCACCGGATATGCACCCGGCCTAGGCATAATTCGCAATGGACAGAACGGTATCGTCTTCCTCTGCCGCTGTTCCCATTTCGAGGATCATCAACTCGACCGTATCATCCGAGCGGTTGATGACTTGATGCTCTTCGCCTGCGGCAACGACAAGGCGCTCGCCCGCGCGCAACGATCTAGCCTCGCCAGCACTTTGGACACGGGCCGCGCCATTAACCATGATAATCTCGCAGGGGAAATTTGCATTGTGGTTGAGTGTTTCGCCCGCGGCCACACGTGCGGTCGACATCTTGACCTTGTCAGCAGCGACAATCTGGGTCACCGACGTCTTCTCACGCTGCTGTTCGGCGTGCATTTCCGCCTCGACACGCTCATTTTCTTTCAGGTGCGTTGCGACTTTCTTGACGCTCTGATCATGGCCTACGCGGGTCACAAGCAATGCGTCTTCGGTGTCGACAACGATCACACCTTCAAGTCCCACGACCGTCACAAGACGACCGGATGACCTTACCATCGAGTTCCGTGTCTCAACCGCAATCACATCGCCCTGCAACACATTGCCCTGCGTATCTGAACGCGAAATCCCGTACATTGCCGTCCAGCTGCCAACGTCGCTCCAGTCGACGTCCAGCGGCGCAAGAGCGATCTTGTCGGTTTTTTCAAAGACCATGCTCTCAGTCGGTTCAGCTGCGGCCTCTCCAAAGCGAATGCCGCTCAGCAGCAGGCCATCATCGCGCTGCTCGCCGTGTTCAACCGCCGCGCGCACAGCCTCGACCGTGTCTGGATCGAACTTGCTGTATTCAGCTATGATCGTCTGCGCCGAGAACATTGACAAACCCGACGCCCAGTAAGCAATATCGCTTTCAACCAACAGACGTGCCTTGCGCGTTGGCGGCTTTTCGACAAAGCGCTCAACCTGACGAAGTCCAGGCTGGTCGATGATGGGCCCCCCATCGGTGATATAGCCAAACCCCGTCTCAGCATAACGTGGCTTGATACCAAAAGTGATGATGTGACCCGCCTCTGCGGCAGGTTTCATTGCCATGATGGTGCTGTTCAGATCCCCCTCGATCACGTGATCGGCAGGTACGACAACCAGCAGTCCCGTTGGATCTTTTTGCATCAGCGTAAAGGCAGCAGCCAGCACCGCGGGGCCAGTATTGCGGCCCATCGGTTCATGGATGACCGTGCCATGTGCACCAATTTCATCCAATTGCTGATGCACTGTCTTGCGGTGCTTCATCGACGAGACAATGATCGGCGGCTCATACCCCTGATCCCAATGGCGCTTGACCGCCGTCTGGAAAAAGGTCAGCGATCCCATTTCACCAACTCGGTTGAATTGCTTTGGGCTGTGCGTGCGCGAGACAGGCCACAAACGGGTGCCGTTGCCTCCGCAAATGATGAGTGGGTAGATATTGGTCATTGTGTGTCCATCAATCCTGCAAGTGAACCCCCAAAGAACGTCTTTGAAATGCGGACCTGGGCCTGTGCACCGATATCACCTTCACTCAACACACCAGGTTCTGCGACCAGATTTACGGGGACGTAGAGCTCCCCTCGGAGGGCGGCCGAATTTGTGGCCGACGTCGTTTTGACCGTCACCGGGATCGAGCGACCATCGCTCAGTTCCAATGTTACGCGGTCCCCACTCATGGCTGCAGACAATCCTTCAACGCTCATGTTCATACGAACTTGTACGCCCACACTTGCGTCGAAAAATGTCAGAATTGGGTCGATAGGAAGAACAGTTGAGCCTTCTGACACCCCATCGGTGACTGTGACTTCACAATCACAGGGCAGCTGGAAGTTGAGAACATCACCCGTGTTCGCGTTAATCGAGAAAACCACCTCGCCGGCCTTGGCCTGCGGGTTCAGGTAAGCGACCTGACCTGCGGTTGTGGCGCGCATTTCGTTGCCGGCGCGTTCGATAAACACAGGGCGGGCTTCGAAGCTTGTGGTGAACCGCGATATCAAAGTGTTTCCTGCCAAAAGAATCAAGGCGGCGGACACAACCGCTGTACCCAGACTGCGGACCCGGCGCGCACGGGCTCCTGTGTCTTTGGCCTTTGGCGCCTTTGGTTTGGTCGGGCCAGTATAGCTCATCATCGAGCCAAGGGTGACGAAATCCCCGGCGATGAAGTTGTTCAGGATATACCGAAGTTGGGGAAGGTGCGCCCCGGTGGGATCCGTGAACTGCAGGGTCGCCTCTCCGTCCTGCCGCGATCCCGCGAACGTCGCTTCGGGGAACAGGAGCAGCGTGAATCCTTCGAAGTCGAACTGAAGTTTGATGATCATCTTGCGGCCAGTTGCGCTGGTGTCTACCGGCCCGTTCACCGCAATGAAAGCAGAGGTCACCGACAGGCCCGTTCCCTCGAAGATCTGCTTTCCGATTTGAACTTTGAACGGGATGGGCAGCACCGGATGCTCGGTGTCATAGACGAAGTCCGCGGGAACCGATTGGGCCTGCGCTTGCATGTCTGCGGGGGTTTGTTGGTCACTCATGTTACTGCTCATCTCTTATCGTTTCTTGCGCGCTACACCATGCTCAGGAAGAACACTACCAAGGTCAGCCAAAGAATCGACAACGTGTGGTGCAGTGTTGATTCATAGGCCTTAAGTCTTTGATCCAACGGGACAACGACCTTCACGCCGGCGCCCTGTCTTGTCCATTTCTGTTTGTCCAGTCGATGCAGGACAAAGGTCTTTACAGCCGCACCGACAACCTGGCTGAAGTACAGCAGCAAGGGGTGCGAAATCGGAAACCATGTGCCTCGGAACAACGACATGATCACACAAAAGATATACCGGGTCACCATGACCCAAGCGATATAGACCGGGATCACCGCGGGCGTGTAGAGAACCGCGGCCATCAAAACCGACATAGGACCCACAAGGGTCGTCCACATCGACACTTTCTGATCCGTGATGGACCACCAGGTGAAAAAGCTATTCATCGGTTTCGGCCCAAGCTTGATGGCACGTCCATTGGTGCGCATCATATTGCCGAACCAGCGCACCATCAGCGTCTGTGCACTGTCAAGAAAGGTGTCCCGCGGCTGCTCTTCCATCGAGAGCGACTGTACATCCGGCAAATACAGCATCTGGTAACCATTCTTGAGCAGCCAGAACCAAGTCGATTTGTCATCACCCGTCAGGAAGTTGACGCGCCCAAGGCGCCAATGGTCAAGGTAGTCGGCATCGACACCCTGAATGAACTCGGGAATGGTCGCAAGGTCTGCACGAAACACGGACATCCGGCCAGTCAATGTCAGCACATGTCTGCTAAGCCCCATCGAGCACATCATCACCTGGCGCTGATTGAAGCGCATGATGAACCAGTCTTTGTACAGGTTGTCCTTAGAGATCAGAACACCTTCGTCTGTTGTCAGCGCGCCGACGCGCGGGTCGGTAAACCAGGGGGCGGATTGCTCGATGATGTCCTCTGGCGGGATGGTATCTCCGTCCAGAAAGATCAGGATGTCGCGCTCAGTCGGGTTGAAACTGCGAATGATGCGCAGGGTCTGTGCCATTGCATCCCGCTTCCCGTTCGACTTGATGCGGTCGATGATCAGGCGGACGTTGGACATGTCTACCGGCATACTGTCATAGATGCTTTGGACAAGCCGTTCATCTGCGCCATCAACGACCGAGGACACGATGGTTGCACCACCGCGCCCGCGTGCCGCTGCCTTGAACAGGCCGCGATAGCATTTCAGCGTTGCCTCGGGCGGCATCCCGTATGTGGTCGCCAGCACATAGCAGTGGGCATCATAGCCCCTGTCTTTATATCTCCTGCGCGCCCGCATACGGCGCACAGGATAGGCCACTCGGCGGAAATAGATCGCCCGCGTGAAGTTGATGGCCGCCCACGAATATCGCCAGGTCCCAAGGAACCCGAGGATGAAGATCGTGTTGGTTGCCGCCTTCGCTTCCTCAAGGAAGTTGTCATTGACGGACAAGGCCAACAGGATCACCACCGAAAAATAGGCAATATGTGAAACAACCATCATCATGCTACACGCAGGTCCTTACCAGCAGATGCCTTCATAGGTGCCGTCCGAGACCTTCTCTTTGTTGAGACGGGTCAGATCGACCACCGGGCGCGACTTGGAGACTTCCTCGAGTTTTGCCACGGTGTTTTCGTAGTAGTTTCCCACAACCACAGCGCCTGAATCGTTCAGCATCGCGTCCAGATCACCAGTCAGGCGTCCTGGCAGGTTTGGAATCACGTCATTGCCGCGACCCGCGCCCGGAGTGTGAGTGTCATAGGCTTCCTGGACATAGGGATCGAAAATCTTGACCTCGATTCCCTTATCGATCAATCGACCCGCCAGGGTCGCCAGCGGGCTTTCCCGCAGATCATCTGTGCCGGGTTTGAATGCAACACCGACAAATCCGACCTCTTTGGCGCCAGACTTGGCGACCATTTCCTCGGCGCGCTGAATCTGCGCCTCATTGGCCTCCAGCGTTGCCTCCAACAAATGCGCCTTGATCCCCTTTTCACGGGCCAAGTGCCGCAACGCGCGGACATCCTTGGGAAGACAAGAGCCGCCGAATGCAAATCCAGGGCGCATGAAGTAGGGTGAAATAATCGCCTTGGTGTCCGAGGTCAGGATGCTCATGACCTTTTGACCGTCAAGTCCACAGGCCTTGGCGATATTTCCGATCTCGTTCGCGTATGTCACCTTAACGGCGCGCCATGTGTTAGAGCAGTACTTGACCATCTCTGCCGTGCGCAGATCCACCACGTTGATGTCACACGGCAAATCCTTGTTCAAATCACTCAGGATCTGGGCGGTACCATCGTCCAGGGCACCAAAGACAATCAGGCCCGGGTCATAATAGTCCTCGATCGCAGTCGATTCGCGCAGGAACTCGGGATAGTAGCCCATGCCAAAATCGGTGCCCGCCGTCTTGCCACTTTCGCGTTCCAGCGTCGGGATGCATGTGCCTTCGCACGACCCCGGCACGATGGTCGAGCGGATCACAACCGAATGATAGCCGTCTTTCTTTTTGAGCGCCGCGCCGATGTTTTTGCAGACATCATCCACGTAGACCAGTCCGACTGACCCGTCGGGCGCCGATGGCGTGCCAACGGCGACAAACGACACCTCGGTGTTGTCGATGGCGTACTGCACGTCATCGGTCGCTTCAAGCAGCCCGTCTGCAACCGCTTTGGCAATA